>JADLCD010000111.1 GCA_020847395.1 Chitinophagaceae bacterium | reverse complement strand
CATACTATTAATAATAGAAATATCGGAGATAATTATTATGTAACCAGTGCAAAGAGAGTGGGTAATACTTTATACGCAAATGAAAAAGCATATAAAGATTCAATCTTTCCTTCACCGCAACTACGGTTACTTTGTCTTTCAAGATACTGGAATATCATTAATTATTTTTACCCGTATAAATACGTGATTGGAGAAAACTGGGATGATGTACTTGAAGAAATGATTCCCAAATTTAAATATGCGAAAGACACAGTTACTTATAATCTTACAATGCTTGAATTAATTGTGAAAATTAATGATAGTCACGCAGGGCTTGTTACCTCGTACACCAATCAATATTGGGGATTAAAATACCCGCCGTTTTATTTTAAAATAATTGATAACAAAGCTATTGTTACAGGCTTTTACAATGATACCCTTTGCAAAGCAAATGATATTCGTAAAGGGGATGTTTTTTTATCTGCTGGTGGAGAAAGCATAAAAGATATTCTGAATAAAAAATTAAAATATACTGTTGGTTCTAATGAAGCGGTAAAGTTGAGAAATTCCGGCTGGTCAATCTTTAACGGATCAACGGATTCTGTGAATGTTCAGTTTGAAAGAGAAGGCGTTGTTTCCGCTAAAAATATTCGTCGTTACCTCTTTGCGGAATTAAATTATAAATGGGAGCCGGCTGTGGATACGGTTAAGATACTGGAAGGTAATATTGGTTATATAAACATGGGGTTGTTAGTAAAAACACAGGTTGAAGGAGCAATGAAAAAACTCAGCAATACCAGGGCAATTATATTTGATGTAAGAAATTATCCCAATAACACACTGTTATATGTATCTACATTTTTAAACAGCGATCGCAAACCTTTTGCGAAATTTACAATCCCCGATTTAACTTATCCGGGGGTTTTTAATTATACCCGGCCAGCAGAATGCGGGATTAAGGAAAACAAAAATTATTACAAAGGCAAAGTCATTTTATTGTTTAATGAATTAACCCAAAGTCATGCAGAGTTTACGTTAATGGCTTTGCAAACAGCCCCGGAAGTAATTGGTATCGGAAGTCAAACAGCAGGAGCGGATGGGGATGTTTCTCTTATAACTTTACCAGGGGATTATAAAACCTATATTACCGGTATTGGAGTTTATTACCCTGATGGAAGAGAAACGCAGCGCATTGGTATTATACCAGATATACAAATCAAACCAACTATTGAAGGAATAAGAGCAGGGCGGGATGAAGTATTGGAAAAAGCAATAGAAATACTAAAGTAAAGGCATTATCATGAGAAGCATATTAATTACTGTAATCATATCATTTACCTGCAATTTTGTTGTAGCGCAAAAAAATGCCTTGTTGGCAAACGGGAACTGGAGAGGCGTTTTATCAAGGTCTGATGGCAGGGAGATTGTTATAAATTTTGAAGTGAAGGATAGCCTCAACAAGAAAAAGATATATATCATAAATGCTGCCGAGCGCCTACCCGTAGACGATATAACCTTTAAAGCTGATTCCGTAATTATCATATTGCCATTTTTTGATTCCCAGTTTCGTTTAATTGCTAACCAGAAAAATCAACTGACGGGGGAATGGATTAAACATTTGGCAGACAGAAATGTAGTGATTCCTTTTACTGCAACACATAACGAAAACTACAGGTTTAAAATTAATTCGGCTAATACTACCAATAACATCACTGGTCGCTGGTCGGCTACATTTTCAGATAGTGCCGGCACAAAATCATCAACCAATGTAGGCGTATTTGAACAAAGCGGTAATAAACTCACGGGTTCATTTTTAACCGTAAGTGGTGATTATCGCTATCTTGAAGGCGTGGTAGACGGCGACTCCCTTAAACTATCGGGGTTTGATGGTGGGTACGCGTTATTATTTACCGCAAAAATAAATGATGATAAAACCATAGCCGGAGGAAGGTTTTATTCCGGTGCAGGCCCCGGGTGGCAGCAATGGAGTGCAGTAAAAAATAACGATGCGGTTTTGCCGGAAACGGCTTCATTATTAAAACCAGGTATTTCTCCAAAAGTAGCTTTTACGTTTAAAGATGTGAATGGAAAATCTGTTTCATTCAGTGATAAAAGATTTAAAAATAAGGTTGTTGTGCTACAGATATCCGGCACATGGTGTCCCAATTGTATGGATGAAACAAGATTTTTGAATGAGATTTACCCTGGGTATAAATCTAAAGGAGTAGAATTTATTGCACTTTTATACGAAAGAACAGAAGACTTTTTGCGTTCGCAAACCTCAGCAAAAAATTTTATTAAAAGGCTCCATGTAGCATATCCTGTTTTAATTACTCCCATAGCAGTGGGCGATCCGCAAAGAGCGGAAAAAACTTTACCGCAGCTTGAAAAAATCCCTGCTTTTCCAACAGCTATTTTTGTTGATCGAAAAGGTGAGATACAAAAAATTCATATTGGCTTTAGCGGCCCCGGTACCGGCGAAGCAGATTATAACAAACAAAAAGAAGAGTATATAAATATTATTGAAGGGTTATTGAATAAATAGCTCAATGATAAAAAAAGCCATTTATTATTTCAGTAGCCTGTATCCAAAGCAGGCTTCTATATTAAATGCCCTGAACCGGCCATTATACCTGTTACCACTGGCTTCAACATAATCATTATTACCAGTTACTTCTGCACGCATATCATCACCATCCGGAAAAGAAAAAGATATTTTATTATTGGACAAACCTAATCCAATACTAAAATCGAATAAGAAGCGCTTCTGTTTGCCAAATGCTGTTTGCATTCCGGTTCTACCCATTAAATACCATTCCCTGTTATGCGAATGAAAAGACTGCCATCTTTGATAGTAATTATTATTCTCATAAATATAGCGCCATTCAGAAAATTTTGTATTAACCCACTTATTTCCTAAAGCAACTGATATATAAGGCCACGCCTTCGCCCTGCTGTTGATGAGTTTGTTACCTGCTATATAATAACGTAACTCCTGCCTCAATCTTATTCCGCTTGTTTTCCTGCTTTCAGCGTTATAATCTCCATAAATATAATCTGCTGCAGTTCTTATAGCAAAAGAAGGATGAAAACGATATTCTGCACCGGCCGAAGCACTTATATCACTATCCCAGATTGATAAAGGTGTAATAGATATGGGCCAGCTTTTTAACAATGTTGCTTTGTTGGCTTGCGCAAATAAATTGATGGAGATTAGCACAAATAAAAAGGTAAAAAAATGCTTTCTCATTGTTTCTACAAATCAATTTATTATTTCTGACAATACCACAGGATTTGATGGCGTAGAGATATTATATAATACCATCCCGCCTTCTATC
The DNA here is from genome assembly GCA_020847395.1 of Chitinophagaceae bacterium. Taxonomy (GTDB): domain Bacteria; phylum Bacteroidota; class Bacteroidia; order Chitinophagales; family Chitinophagaceae; genus Agriterribacter. The sequence continues at coordinate 66,165 of JADLCD010000111.1, read as the reverse complement.
ATACAAACAAGTACGTCTTCCGTAGGTATACAATCAAAAAAAGTATGCCCGGTTTTGGTAACTACCTGTTTTGGTTTCCCGGCATTTTGCAAATCAAATACTTTTAAACCAGAAGCTCCGTCACATACATATAAGTACTGGTTATGCAAACCTAAACCATGAGGATTATCCAAATCCTGCTCAAATACCCTGGAAGGCGATTCTATACCTGCGCTAACATCGTATACGTATAATGCATTAATATTGCCACTACAGTTATTACCTGTTCTCACGGTTACGTAAGCATATTTATCATCGGCTACCACGGGGTCACAGGCACGTATATGCGAAGCTGTGCCTTCAACAGTGGGTTGTTCCGGGTTGCTGATAGAAATTATATACATCGCATCTTTAGATCCGATGAACAGCTTGTCTTTCCAGGGAAATATGGTTTCAATGGTATTGTTCCAGCCAAGCTGCAGGGAGTTCCGCATTTCTGGTTCTGCAGGATTTTGCAGGCTGAAAGTGTGCAATTCATCTCCATCAACCACATACAAGTACCCGCCGGAAATAGTAAACCTTGCTGTAGAACCACCTTTTCCGGAAGTTGATGACTTTAGCTGGCTATCCTTTGCGCAACCGGAGCATATTGTCAACATTAATATTGTTATATACAGGTAAAGCAGTTTCATTTTAAAATTTGCATTTAGGTGAGTAAATTTTTTTCTTTGTCCAGCCAACAACTATTCCTTTTGAAGGATCAACACATTCAAAATAGCCGCTTTCCGGCGGCACTTCTGTTGATATTAATGTGAAAGCATTCTCCATATACTTTGTTACACTTATATTTTCCGGCGCACTTATATCAAGCACCAGTAAATCATTATAAGTATTTGTATAGAGTGAATTGTTAAGTATGCTGATTTCCTGTGCGCCGGCTATAGGTATAAACCCTTTTCTTACAGGCCTTGAAGGATCTTCAATAGATATTACATGAATCCCTTTGCCATTTTCTACCTGGTATAAGAGTTTACCTTTTACATATATCTTTCCTGCATTTTCAATAGCCCTTGGTTGCGTTAAACTTATAGAAGATGGCTTTGCTTTTTCGCCGTATACCGGTACGTATCCCTCCGTTTCTGCCGGCGGGGGAGAATCTATTCTACAGGCAGAAATATACAGAAAACATACAAGGAGAATAAGACTTTTGATCATAACAGCATGTATTCAGGTTAGGAAAAAAACATTAGCAAGAGTGGTGACAAGAAAAGTTGAAGAACCATTGCATTGCAATTACTTTATTTTATGTTAAAACAAGTTTAACAAAACCATTGCAAACTAATAGTAAAAAATATGGGATGGCTAATATTTACTATTGGAATAAAATGATGATATACACAGGGATTTCGCTTTTAGCAAAAGTAATCTGCGGTAAGTTTTGAAAGAGATACCACAAAGAGGCATGTTACTTCAATTTTCGTATTGTTTCTATCGGAAAGGACACCCGCACCCGTCATTCCGATGCGCCAGAATGTTGCTTTGAACTAAATGTATGTTGCGGCGGAGAGGAACCTGTTGGGCTGTAGTGCAAATGTTGAGTATTAGTACAAATGCCAACGGATTCCTCTCCCGTCCTTCGGTTGGGATCGGAATACGAAGGCGGGTTTCATCATTTCAGTCACAGCTGTTACTTTAAAAGCGGTATCCCTGGTGATATACATCGGTATCAATTGATTTCTGTTTTCTTTAATAACTTTCCGGGAAAAGTATTGGTAGTTTTACCATTTACATATACAACCTTACCATTAACCCAAACCTTACTAATGCCTGAAGAAACTGCATGAGAATCACTGATTGTAGAATTATCTTTAACTGTTTGCGGATTGAACAAAACAAGATCAGCAAAATAATGACGTTGCAATATTCCGCGGTTAAGGATGCCTGTTTGCTCAGCAGCAAGCGAAGTCATTTTAAAGATAGCTGTTTCAAGGGGCATAATCTTTTCTTCTCTCACATATTTTCCCAGTATACGCGTAAAAGCGCCGTACCCACGGGGATGTCCACCGTCACCGCCGTCTGAACATATATTGGTATAATTCCAGCGGAGAAAGTTTTTGATATCCGTTTCGCTCATTGAAACACCTACAATGGCTGCACCTGCATTTTTTTCCCGGGCGGTGCGAATGATGCGAAGCAGGGCCTCCGCAGCGGTTTCCTGTTTCATCAAACCAATTGCATCAAGTGTTTTACCTTCCATAGCTGTATCGGCCGGAAAATGAGTAATTACAGAACCCGATGGATCTATTAATTGTGTAACCGCAAATTCGGCGCTGGTGCGGCTATCAAAATCCTTTTTAGGGAAAAGCACTCTTGGCGTTGATGACCACATGGTATAGGGATAGCAATCTGCTGTTATATTAATGCCTTCCACACGTGCCTGTTCAAGCCTTGATAATATATCAACTGATTTTCCCCATTTACCACGCATGGCAATTTTTATATGCGATATCTGTACAGGAATTTTTGCTTCGCGTCCTATTTCAATAATTTCTTCAACAGCATTTTCAATTTGTATATCTTCACTACGTATATGGCTGATATAACGCCCACCCGCAGCCGAAGCAGCCTTAGCCATTTCTATTACCTCTGCTTTGGGAGCATAAAACTCTTGCTCATATTCAAGCCCGGTTGATAAACCAAGCGAGCCTTTCTTAATTTCATTTGTCAAAATTTCCTTCATCATCTTCAACTCTTCCGCTGTTGCCGGACGGTTGGTTTGTGCTTTCATCAGCTTTTCACGCAATGTTCCAAAACCTGTGTAAGTTGCCACATTTACAGCAACAGGTTGTTTTTTAAAGAATGCAGTAAGCGTATCTATCATTTCAGAGCCACCATCCTGCCCGCTTATGATAGTGGTAATCCCCTGGCTTACGGCTGCAATAGCTCCCGGCTTTTCTTCCAGGCTTCCGGCAAGATGGCTGTGGTTATCAATAAATCCCGGAGAAAGCACTTGTCCCTCACCGTTAGTAACCGTTTCACCCGGAAATGGCTGTAATTTATCTCCCAAATCATAAATACAATTATCAACAATGCGCAGGTTACCGTGGCGTACAACAGAACCGGTACCATCTATTAAATTTACATTTGTTATGATTTCTGTTTGCGGTAATTGATATGATTGCCCCGAAAGAATTTTTTTTATAATCCGTATAGCTAATCCATTAGCGCCATTTGTCAAAGTAATCATCGTTTTTTTTTGCCGGGGTATTCTTTCTATATAGGTTCTAAAACCAGCCCAGCCGCCCGAATGAGCAATAGTATCGCCCATGATCATCCACCCAAAACCATAATCTGTACTATCGCCATTATTAAGCTTTCCAACTTTAAAAGCTTCCCGGAGTGTGGACTGTTTTACTAATTTTTCTGTATACAATGCCTGATCCCATTTGTACAGGTCAGCGGCGCTTGAATATACATTCCCATCGCCAACAATACCATCAAAAGCAACCAGGTCATCAGGCACAGGCTGATTGTTTTCATAATGAAAACCAAATACACGTGAGGAGGGGTATGATTTTAGTTTGAGGTGATAGATATAAGTATTTTTAAGCCCTAATGGTTTAGCAATTCTTTCGTTAAAAAAAATTTCGCAGGCTTTACCTGATTGTTTGGCAATAATTGATGCGAGCGTTGTATAGTTGGTATTGCAATATTCAAAACGCTCGCCCGGTTTAAAAACGAGTGCCGGTTTATATTGCTCAAACATATTAAGTGCAGCGGCATTATCGAGCGTATCAATCAGCGTCATATGCTTTGATGCCAAATCAAAATATTCAGGCAGTCCAGACGTGTGATTCATGAGTTGCCGCACCGTTATATTATTGTAGGGAAAATTTTGAAGGTAATATTGTACAGGTTTATCATAATCAAGTTTCCCTTCTTCATAAAGCATCATGGCCATCATGGTGAAAAATTGTTTGGATACCGAAGCAAGATTGAAACTTGATGATGGAGTTAGCGCATGTTTTGCCGTATCAGCTATGCCAAATTGTTTATGATAAATAACTTTTCCGTTTTCTGCAATAAGTATTGATCCATTAAATTGTTGCCGCTCATACAAATATTGTAATACAGAATCTAATGTAGTGATCTGTTTTTTCCATTGTGCCTGAACAAATACCGGCAACAGGCAAATTATAACAACAATTTTTTTCATAGTTGTATATATGTGCTTTGTTTAACGCGATGAAGAACAATCATGCTGCTCACTACAGACACGATAGAAATTTTAGCCATTTTCATAAGAAAGCTATCATATTCTTTAATATCTTTTACTATAACCTTTAGCTGGTAATCAACCGTGCCCGCAAGATGAAAGCATTCAAGCACCTGCGGCATGCCGGAAATCATTTTTTCAAATGCCGCAATATTTTTAGGCGTATAATCTTCCATACGCAGATTAAGCAATACCACTTGCGCTTTGTCTACTTTTTCAGCATCAATAATAGCACGGTACCCAATAATAACGCCCTCTTTCTCTAACTTTTTAATACGCTCATGCACAGGCGTAGTAGTCAACGACAGGCGATCTGCTATATCCCTGATGGTGAGCATCGCGTTTTCCTGTAGCAGGTTCAAAATATGTTTATCAATATCATCTGGCATAATATGCTATTCTATTTCTCTAAATTAGCATATTATTCTATTTTTAATGTAGATTAAAGGAAAAAATTATGGACAAGGCTATTATTTTGACTAACGGTTTATTGGCTACAGAAGATGCAAAAACTGCTCACGGACTTATTCGTGAAAGTAACCGGTATGCAATAGCAGGACTGGTAGATGCTTTACATGCAGGCAGGGATGCCGGCGAAATATTGGATGGGCATTACCGGAATATACCGGTATTTGCAACCGTGGCTGAAGCCGTAACAGCCGTGCAGGCGACATATTGTATAGTGGGCGTTGCTACTTCCGGTGGTATATTTCCCGGCGCATTGCTGGATGAAGTAAAAGAAGCCATACAACTTGGATTATCGGTGGTTAATGGGTTACATGACCTGTTAAGTGATCGCGAAGATATAGTAGCGCTGGCAAAATTAAACGGCATAACGTTAACGGATGTACGAAAGCCAAAAAAAATGAAAGAGCTTCATTTCTGGTCGGGTGATATTTTATCACTAACTACAACTATAGTTGCCGTGCTTGGAACAGATTGCGGGTTAGGAAAACGTACAACAACCCGCTTTTTAATGCATGCGTGTAATACCGCCGGCATAAAAGCAGAAATGATTTACACCGGACAAACCGGTTGGTTGCAGGGTAGTAAATATGGCTTTGTGCTGGATGCTACTCCAAATGATTTTGTTTCAGGAGAACTGGAACACGCCATAGTAAGCTGTGCCAAAGAAACAGGCGCTAAAATTCTTTTTATAGAAGGACAGGCTGCACTACGTAACCCCAGCGGGCCCTGCGGCGCTGAAATATTAATTTCAGGCTGCGCCAAATCGGTAGTATTATTGCATGCCCCAAAAAGGGAACACTATGATTTTAAGCCGGCATTAGGAAAAATACATTCCCTGGCTTCTGAAATTGAACTGGTTGAAAAATATGGCTCAAAAGTAATTGCCATAGCGCTGAATACGGAACACTGTAATCTTGAAGAAGCAGAAGCCTTTCAAAAAAAATACCAGGAGGAGTTTGGAATACCCGTATTACTTCCATTGGAAAAAGGGGTTAGTACTCTTGTACCGGTATTTGCTTCTTTGGTTAACAACAGCAAAGTATTACAATGAAAATAATAGAAGCAAAGGCGTTTATCAAAAACCTGCGGCTTAAAAAACCATATACGATAGCCCGGCAGCAAATTGAAGATGTAGAAAATGTTTTTCTTGAAATAAAGCTCGAAAATGGAATAACGGGTATAGGCGCTGCCAACCCCGAATTTGAAGTTGTAGGTGAATCTCCCGCCGATACACTTATTAACCTGGAAAATGAAATAGTGCCATGGCTAACAGGAAAGGATATACGAAGCTTTAATGCATTGATAGATTCCGTTAATACAAAACTCCCCCATAAACCCGGTACTTTAGCCTGCTTAGATATCGCACTGCACGATACCTTCGGAAAATTTATCGATATGCCTGTAGCGGATTTCTATGGAAGGTGTCATCACTCTTTGCCCACTTCTGTTACTATCGGCATACTGAATATGCAACAAACATTAGAAGAAGCTACTGCATTTAAAGCGCTTGGTTTTCGTATTCTCAAACTAAAAACCGGGGTAAGCCCTGAGGAAGATGCTGAGAAAGTGATAAGGCTCCGTGAAAAATTCGGCAATTATTTTACCATCAGGGTTGATGCAAATACCGGCTATACCATAGCACAATTGCAGCATTTTATTAACCTTACCCGCAAGCAGCCGGTTGAATTAATTGAACAACCCCTGGCAGCAAGCCATGATAAAGCGCTTGAGAATCTTCCCTTTTCCACCCGAAAGTTTCTTGCCGCGGATGAATCGTTGAAGGATGCGGCTTCAGCATTTGCGCTATGCAAATCTGAACGATATGGCATTTATAATATTAAATTGATGAAATGCGGCGGTATTAAAAGCGCATTTAACATTGCTTCGGTAGTTGAATCCGCAGGTGCAAAACTTTTTTGGGGTTGCAACGATGAAAGTATTATCAGCATTACTGCAGCGTTGCATGCAGCATATGCATGTAGCCACACGCGTTACATAGATCTTGATGGCAGTTTTGACCTGGCAGAAGATATTGTTGAAGGTGGATTTATAGTAAAAGATGGCATGATGTCAATTACAAATACCCCGGGATTAGGATTTAAAAAAATATAACATTATACGCTACCTGTTTACTATGTTTATTATTTGCTACAATTATTTATACTAAACCGTTAGCATCCTGATTATAAGTTTCTCAACAATCTCTCCTTTCAATAAAGAATAATATTTTACATTAGAGGTCCTAAACCATATATGAATGTCTTTACAAAAAAAACCTTTGCTTGTTGAAGATTGGGCAGTAGTTGTGCTCGGCTTTCTTATTATTATCGCGGCTATCGCCGGATTTCATTTTGCCGTCCCATCTTATGGATGGACATCATCAGAAAAATTATTCGGTACCGTATTATCAGCAGGCAACCTTTCTAAAACAGGCATCCAGTTTTTAATTGCTTTTATAACTGTAATCATTGGCGCCTGGCTAACAGGCAAGAACATACGAAATGTGGTTATAGTATTTATTGTAGTTTTTGCCCTAAGCATTTTTGCACTTATAATATCCGGAAGCAACTTTGCGAAAGACTATAATCTTGAAGCGGTAATATTTAGCCTGGTGGTGGGATTGATTATAGGCAACCTTGTAAAATTACCCGAATGGTTCAGGGAAACACTGACAACAGAAATGTTTGTAAAAATCGGGCTGGTACTTTTAGGTACATCCGTATTGTTTTCAGATGTACTTAAAACCGGTTCAATGGGATTGATACAAGCGGTTGTGGTTGTTGTATCGGTTTGGTATTTCGCATATTGGATTAGCAAAAAAATGAAAGTTGATGATGAGCTGGGTATTATGCTGGCAAGCGCTGTTTCTATTTGTGGCGTATCTGCAGCTATAGCAACAGCAGGCGCCATCAAAGGCGATTCAAAGAAATTGAGTTATGTGGTTTCGATGGTTTTGCTCACAGCCATACCGATGATGATATTTATGCCGGTAATAGCAAATGCATTTCAATTTCCGGAAGCCGTAACAGGTGCATGGCTGGGCGGTACTATAGATACCACCGGCGCTGTGGCTGCATCGGGCACGCTTGTGGGTGAAGAAGCTTTAAAAGTCAGTACTATCGTAAAATTTTCACAGAATGTATTATTGGGCATAGCGGCATTTGCTATTTCTGTTTACTGGACGATTACCAAAAAAGAAGCCGTAGCCGGTGTTGATAAAAAACCCACGCTTTCCATTATATGGGAAAGGTTTCCAAAGTTTGTGATTGGTTTTATTGCAGCATCATTATTGTTTTCTTTTTTCATGAGCCAGGAAACGATTACTGCTGTAAAAGATCCCTTAAAAAACATGCAGACTTTATGGTTTGTGCTTGCATTTACCAGCATAGGACTTGAAACGAATTTCAAGGAATTGTTCCGCAAGAATAACGCTATTGCATTTGGAGCTTTTTTAATAGCCCAATTATTTAATATCATCATTACGTTGATTATTGCATTTTTGTTATTCAGGTAACAGTATATATGGCATATAGCAATCTCTTGATAGGGGTGCTGGCTATGGGGGCACGAGTCTGGGCGGCCGAGATGTGGTTTCACGCGGCGAACGCAAAGGAGCAATGCTGTTATGAGAGACGGAATTCGCTGCGTCGCCGCGAGAAAAAACAATCACGCTGCGAAAGCGGGTATAACTACAAAACACATGAAGTCGCAATGCTACAATTTGCAATGCACTCTTGTTTACAGGTTTTGTATATGATTAATCGATAATTTCACAGTATATATCACTTTATTTTATGGATACCCGAAGAGAATTGATCAAGAAAGCAGCGCTCCTTTCCGGTGGTTCCGGTTTATTTGGAGGCTTACCCGAATCTATTCAAAAAGCATTTGCAATTGATCCCAAAGCAGGTTCTACCTATCTTGATGCGGAGCATATTGTTTTTTTAATGCAGGAAAACCGCTCGTTCGATCATTGCTATGGAACATTGCAGGGTGTAAGAGGTTATAATGATCCAAGGGCTATATCGCTGCCAAACAAAAATAAAGTGTGGGCGCAAACAAATGCTAAAGGCGAAACATATGCACCATTTCGGTTGAACATAAGAGACAGCAAATCTACATGGCTCGGCTCACTACCCCACTCCTGGGATAATATGGTTGACGCGAGAAATAAAGGCTGGCATGATAAATGGCTCGACGCCAAACGTTCCGGGCGTAAGGAATGCAAAGATATGCCGCTCACCATGGGATTTTATAACAGGGAAGACATTCCTTTTTATTACGCATTGGCAGATGCGTTTACCGTTTGTGACCAGCATTTCTGTTCTTCGCTTACAGGCACTACGCCCAACAGGTTATACTTTTGGACAGGCACAATACGCGAAAAACATGATGAAAATGTAATTGCAAACGTGTACAATTCTGATGTTAGTTATGATAAAGAAGCAACATGGAAAACATTCCCGGAATACCTGGAAGAAAATAATATTTCCTGGAAAATATACCAGAATGAAGTGAGTATAGAAACAGGATTTGAAGGCGAAGAAGAAGACTGGCTGGCAAACTTTACCGATAATCCTATTGAATGGTTCACACAATTCAATATCAGGTTTTCGCACGGGCACATGAAATTTTTGACTAAGGCACAAAAGATATTGCCCGGTATGATCGCTGCTCTTGAAGAAAAAATAAAAGCATTGCCTGAAGGAAGCAATAAGTTGCCGGGATTACAACGTGACCTTAAGCAAAGAAAGGAACAACTGGAATATGTTGAAATGGCTTTGCAAAAATACACACCTGAAAATTTTGAAAAGCTTTCTTCCTTGCAAAAAGACCTGCACAACAAAGCATTTTCCGATAACAGGAATGACCCCGACTACAGGTCATTGACAACAATAGCATACGATGATAATGGCACTGAGCGAAAAATGCAGATACCCAAAAGTGATGTATTATTCCAGTTCAGGGAAGATGTAAAAAGCGGGAAACTGCCAACCGTATCCTGGGTTGTAGCACCTTCCAATTTTTCTGATCACCCCGGCTCGCCCTGGTATGGTGCATGGTATTTAAGTGAGGTAATTGATATACTCACACAAAATCCTGAAGTGTGGAAGAAAACCATATTTATATTAAATTATGATGAGAATGATGGCTACTTTGATCATGTGCCGCCATTTGTTCCACCCAATCCATATAAAGAAAACAGCGGAAAGGTTTCGGCAGGTATTGCTACAAAAACAGATTATGTAAGCAAAGAACAAACCTGGATGAAAACAAAACCTGCGGATGAAGATGATAGGGATAGTCCGATTGGTTTAGGTTTCAGGGTTCCATTAGTAATTGCTTCGCCATGGACACGCGGCGGATGGGTTTGTTCAGAGGTGTTTGACCTCACCTCTCCTATTCAGTTTATGGAACATTTTCTTTCGCACAAAACAGGAAAGAAAATTGAATCGGCAGAAGTTACCAGTTGGAGAAGAGCAGTGAGCGGGAATCTTACTTCTGCATTCAGACCATATAATGGCGAAAAAATACCTGCACCAACGCCGGTAGAAAGAATTCCATTTTTAGAAAGCATACACAAAGCACAGTTTAAGGCAATGCCTTCCGGGTATAAATTATTAACCAATGAAGAAGTACGGCAAATCAATACCGGCAGGTTTGCTTCGCCTGTAATGCCGCAGCAGGAAAAGGGTACGCGTTCATCATGTGCATTACCATACCAGTTATATGCTGAAGGAAAATTAAGTGACGATAAAAAATCATTCAAGATTAAGCTGGACGCAAAGAATGAAGTTTTTGGAAAAAATGCTATTGGTTCGCCATTTAATATTTATATGCCGGGTACAGATGTATTACCCAGAAATTATGCCGTGCTTGCCGGAGACAGCTTAACGGATGAATGGGCAATAGATAAAGATTATCACCTGCAGGTATATGGCCCCAATGGTTTTTTCCGGGAATTTAAGGGCACGGTAAATGATCCGTTATTGGATATACTGTGTGAATACGAATCAGCTCCTGCAAATAAAAAAAATCTTACCGGCAAAATTGCTTTAAGGTTAAAAAACAATTCAAAGCAATCCTTAAATATCGAAGTACCGGATAATGCATATAAAGGCAAGGCACAAACAAAAATAGTAAGCGCAGGCTCGCAGGCAACCATCAGCATTGATACGAGTAAACACAAGGGCTGGTACGACTTTAGCGTGAAAGTAAAAGGCAATAATGATTTTGAAAAACGCTATGCAGGCAGGGTAGAAACAGGCAAAGCCAGTATAAGCGACCCGGTGATGGGTAGAGTAGTGTGAAGATACCCCCGGAAGCCTTAAGAATAGGAATAGATTTAAACCCATTCCTATTGGAACCGATAATTTATTTTGCTACGCTTACTGTTCCGGCGGGAAATATAAAACAGTAAGTTTACTCTTTCTTCCCTTCTCTTCCAGGCAATCTGTTTTTTAACCATTTAATTTGGCCGTTATGGTTCGATTCATGTTCACATACATGAAACCATTTACAATAATTATTGGTAGGCTTATCATCAAAAAAATGAGGATCAACCTGCATCAGCCATTTATCATCTCTTTTGCGAAATTCGGTCAAAGTTTTTTCACGTGTTTCTTTTAGTATATCAAGATAATAATCCAGGTCATGCCCCCTGATATTTTTGCGTCCTTCATCACCCAGGTTCATTGCAGCTTCCCATTTCTTTTTCTCTGCATCATTGTAGTCTGTTCTTCCTTCAAAAGTATTTGCCTGGTAAAACGTTTCCGTTGCCGCAAGATGCAAAAGCATAGCCCCGATGGTGTTGGCTTTTTCATCAAATAAAAAATCAAGATCTTCCTGTTTCATTCCCTTTACCGAATATAACATTGTATCGCGCATCCAGTTCATCATTGAAACCAGTGTACCTATTTGCGGGGCATACCCTTGTTTTGGGCCCACAATGTGCAGGCTGTCATCCGGCAATGCAGGTGCAGCAAAAGGTATAAAAGGAAGTGCGGATAGAGAAGATAATGCAACCGTAGCCTTGACCGTGGTTTGCAAAAATTTACGTCTGCCGGTAGTAATACTTTTCATAAATGTAATTTACAGGTGAAGGAATATTATGGAAGTATATGTTCACTCAACGCTTTTACTATTGCCTCTTTACCGCAATTTACATGCAGCTTGTTGTAAATATTTTTGAGATGTGACCTGGCAGTATCAAAAGATATTCCCAGCTCCGCTCCTATCATTTTACTGCTATATCCTTTGGTAAGAAATTGCAACACTTCCAGCTCCCTTGCAGTAAGCTGGTATTGATTAGCCTTCATTTTACTTCTGTCAAAACTACTCAATACCTTCCTGGCTATAGATGGAGACATAGGCGCTCCGCCATCCACTACTTCTTTTATAGCAGAAAACAACCGCTCCGGTGAAACTTTTTTTAATAAATAACCATTAGCACCGGCACAAAGACAATTGAATAATTTTTCATCGTCTTCAAAAACAGTATACATGATTACAGCGGTATGAGGAGAAGCTTCTTTAACCATGCTCACACCTTTAATACCATTTTCGCCTGGCATATCAATATCCATCAATACTACATCGGGCTTATACATCCTGGCCACATTAGCAGCATCATTACAATTATTATAATCTGCAAGAACTTTATACTCACCGGAGTTGCCCAATAAAAAAACAAGCGATTCCCGCAGGCGTTCGTTATCTTCAAATATTATAACATTAATGCTCATTAAAACGAATTTAAACAGACTATTCAAAAAAATTATCACTCATTTGAGTAGGCAAGGTTTATTATATGTTATACAGAAACCTCAACATTAATATTACTTCCTCCCGCGCCTGACACAACCGATATTTTGCCTTTCCATCTTTCAATACGGGCCTTCATATTTTTTAACCCGTTCCTGTTTGTTGTTCTCGTGGTATCAAATCCAACCCCGTTGTCATTAATTTGCATATGGAGCATATTTCCATTTAAAAAAACTTTTACGGTAAAGGAAGTAGCCCGTGAGTGCTTATAAATATTATTCAACGCTTCCTTATATACCAGGTAAATATCTCTTCTTTGTTCAATATTTATTTTTCTAAAGGCAAATCCTTCTTCAAAATCCAGTTCACATTGAATATTTTCCTTAGCTTCAAATAATTCTGCCGCGTAACGACGCATTCGGGCAATCATCTCCTCAAGTGTATCATTTTTTGTATCTACACTCCAAATAATATCATCAAGCGCCTGGCCGGATGCAGTTACTTCATCACTAATGCGGTTAAGATATTTATTTGCTTCGCCAGGTTGTTCTAATTTTTTTTGAGCGATGGCCGCAAGCATATTAATATTTGATAAAGCTGAGCCTATCTCATCATGCAAATCTGTAGCTATGCGATTGCGCACCAGTTGTACCTGCATAAGTTGATTTATTCTATAGCGGTATAAGCCATATAATGCAGCGCATAAAGCAGCAATTGTTAGTAATATAAACCACCATGTTTTCCAGAACGGCGGATTGATTGTAATAGCTAATGAAGTGATTTCACTTTCTATATCGGAACCGGGAATAGAGGCTTTTACTTTAAACGTATATTTTCCTGATGGCAGGTTTGTATACGTGGCAAAGTTTTGATCATTTGCTTTAACCCACTGCTTGTTATATCCGATCATTTGATAATAATAAGTATACCTGCCAGACGAAGCAAAATCGAGCACTGAAAACCGTAATGTGAGGGATCTGTATTGATGAGATAACAGCAGTTGCTTTTTAAATGTCAGGGTTGTATCTCTTTCCAGCCCCACATTATCCACAATGATATTTGTTACGGCTACCTTAGTAAGTTTTGCTGTTTCAGAAAAATGTTGCGGCTTAAAAAAATTAAGACCGTTTATTCCACCAAAAAATAATGTACCATCAGGCGCTTTAAAAAAAGCGCCGGTATTAAATTCATTTCCCTGCAACCCGTCAGACATTTTAAAAATCCGGAATAAGGATTGGCTATGATCTTTTTTAGGCGCTGACAGGCTAAAACTGCATATTCCCTTATTTGTACTCACCCATAAATTATTAAACTCGTCGTCCAGTATTGCATATACGGTATTGTTAGGCAGCCCCTCCTGCTCTGTAAAGGAAGATAATTGTGAGGAGTTAATATTATAAGATAACAACCCATTACCTGAAGTACCCACCCATATATAGGGATATTTGAATAGTATACTTTTTAATATGATGTGACTTCCCAGTTGCTTTGATATATCTACAAATGTTTTTGAAAAAGAATGATGAATACGGTTAAAGAAATGAATGATTCCGTTTTCACGACCAACCAATAAAATACTATCGTTCATTTTTGAAATAACACGGATTGCCCCAGTGTAAGCAGAATCAATATTTGCTGGTGATGATATATTTTCTAAAAGTCCTTTATCCTTATCTATTAACATAAGAAAACCCTTTTGTGTGCCGCACCATATTTTATCGTCAGCTTCTTTGGCCATACACCATATTGTATTATCAGGTATATGTAATGCAGTTTTTGCCTGGGGATGCAGCCATTTTTTATGGGTTCGGCTCCCGGCATCAAACAGTAACAAACCGTTTCCCTGTGTACCAACCCATATGTCACTGCCATCTGCCAAAAGAGCAACCACACGATTGGAATTGCTTACCTGTTTATTAAACGAAGAGAGAAAATAAGTTTGATATTTTTTTCTTTTTACATCAATACAGGTAAAGCCGCCACTGCTTGTGCCAACCCATACCATTCCATTTTCATCTACCGTAATAGAACGTATTGGCGCAACAGAAATATCTGCCGGAACATTGCTGTTAGAAACAAGATTGAAATTATTAATTTGCTGGCTGTAATAGCTTACTCCTCCCCCGTCTGTACCCAGCCATATACTGCCCTGTTTGTCCTTGTAAATTTCAAGCACATCATTAAAACCAATTGAATACGCGTTGGATTTGTTATTAAGAAATTGTTGCGTAGCGGAATCTGCAATGCTATGCACAAGTAATCCCTTACCGTAAGTACCAATCCACAATGTATTTTTTTCACCGGCAAGCAAAGATTCAATAACAAGTGTGGGTGATAGTGATTCAAAATTTTTTAAACCCCTGTAAGCAGAAAAATTTTCATCATTTTTATGTTTGATATAAAGCCCGGCTCCAAAACTCCCTGCCCATATATTACCGTTACTATCCTGTGTTATGCAGCTAAAAGCTATGCGCGCCGGTAAAGTTGAATGCTGCGATAGAAAATGTTGTATTAATTTTCCTTCCTTCGAATATAACAATAGTCCATCGCCGGTTGCACACCATATGCGTTGTTGCGCATCTTCATAAATAGTAATAACCGGGTAGCCGTTATTATTGCTTTGCTGATTATTTAATAAATAAGCCTTATGCGTTTCCGGTTTGAATAATATTACCCCCCCGCTTTGTGTGCCAAGCCATATATTTTCTTTTGAACTACGCATCATAGTACTTAGCTGCGGAATAACAAAATCTGTACCGGGCAACACTGCAATTGCCGTGGTTTGATAATTAAACAGATCAAAACTCTCCAGTTTGCCATTGGTAGTTAAAAGCCACAACTCCCTGTCTGATATAGAAACTACTTTGCCTAAACTTCTGTCGTTTGATGAAGTTTTGTCGTCAAATGTTTTTGGTAGTGAAAAAAAATCTTTGCCGTCATACCTGTTCAATCCATCCTGCGTGGCAAACCATAAAAAACCAGTTCTATCTTCTGTTATAGAAATGACACTGTTTTGAGAAAGCCCGTCATTAATGGTAAGATTTCTGAACAGAAAGGGAGAGGATTGCTGGGCTAATGATTGCTGGGCAAAACAGTAAAAAGAAGATATGATCAACAACCACTTCATGCAGGAATTTGTATTAAGATAGGAAATATTTCACGCAAAGGGTTGTAAGGTTGCATAAGAAGCAAAGAAAAAGTCTTGTCCTCTTATCTTCTCCTGCAGGAAGGGACAGTACTGTAGAATAAAGCCAGACTATATAACTACCACATCATCTATTAAATAAATCCAAGCTTGGCGCTTTACATTTCACACTTTCATATTTCACACTTTCATATTTCACACTTTCACATTTCCACATCTTCATATTCTCACATTTAACTCTTTGTGCAACTTTGTGTCTTTGTACCTGCCCGGGAGGCAAGGTTCATTCATTTTCAAATTTTCCCTGCCTGCCGGTAGGCAAGAAATCAGCTCATTTTCAAATTCATTTCCACATCTCCCCATTACCCTGCTGTTGACTCCCGCACAATCAACTCCGACGGCAAAATAATATGCCTGGACGAAAACGCCGCATCAGATGATTGCAGGTAATCCGTAAATATTTTTGCCGCTTCAATACCTATCTGTCGCCCGGGGCGGGCAACCGATGTAAGCGTAGGATGTATATATGCAGATATCGGCGCGTTATCAAAACCCGCCACTGCTATATCTCCCGGTATGCTCAATCCTTTATCACGAATTACCTTCATCGCTCCAATAGCTACCTGGTCGTTCACACCAAAAATAGCATCCGGTAACTCCGGCAAATTCATCAGCCTTGTAACAGGTTCAATGGCGCTTTCCACTTTAAAATTTGTATTCAATATTAATTGTTCATCCACCGGCAAATCGTATTTCTTCAAACATTCAATATACCCTCTCAATCTTTCTTCCGCTACAGCCATACCATTCGGACCCTTTAGATGCGCTATTCTTTTTCTCCCGGTTTTTATTAGATGCTCCACCGCTTTAAATGCACCATGATAATCATCAATAATTACACTACCGGTTGCAAAGCCTTCATATTCCCTGTCAATAAAAATCAATGGTATACTTCTCTTTTTTATTTGCTCAAGATGCTCGTAATGGCCGCAGTCGTATGTTTCCTGCGATACAGAAAGAAAAATGCCTTCCACCCTGTTGGAGAGTAATTTTTCCACGTATTCTGATTCGAGCAGGTACTGTTCATTCGTAACGCAAATATTAAGGGTATATCCCAAAGGTTGCAATACAGATTCAATGCCTTCTATAATGGCTGATTCGTGATAATTATTTATGGTAGGAACAATTACGCCTATTGTTGCCGTTTTTTTATTCAGCAAACTCAGCGATACCTGGTTGCGCTGGTAACCTACCTTCTGCGCATACTCCTGCAGGTTACGCCGCGTATCCTCATTAATAGACGGATGATTATTTAAAGCTCTTGATACGGTAGACGGAGAACATTTAAATTTTTTGGCTCTATCTTTTATCGTAACCGGTTTATTCATAACAATTCCGGGCTAATCCCCGCCCAATTTCCGTTATTTTTTTCTACACAAAAAATTTCAAACGTTTGCAAGTGGCATATGCCTGTTAAATAAAATTATAATGCTAAGTTTACCAAATACAAAATGCTGTACATGTCTCAACGATCATTGCTTGTTAAACCCCATACCAATAGCTCAATTTATCATAGTCTTACTGCTGAGCAGGCCGGCTGGGAATACCTGAATTTTGAGGCACGTACCTTAAAACTGTATGAATCTTTTACGCAATTCACCGGCGAAAATGAATACTGCATTGTATTGCTTGGAGGAAATTTTAAAATAACCTCCGACAAAGGCAATTGGGAAACCACCAATGGAAGAAAAGATGTTTTCAGCGGCATAGCGCATACCTTGTATCTTCCCCGAAAAACAAATTTTACTTTAACCGCTACAAAAAATAATACTGATATTGCTATTTGCTGGGTGGCTACGGATGAAGATCATCCTGCATACCTTAAACAACCGGAAGAAGCGGCGATTGAATATCGTGGCGGCGACAATGCCAACCGGCAAATCAATAGTTTACTGCAACCCGGGTTTGATTGTCATAAAATTGTTTGTGTAGAAGTATATACGCCGTCGGGCAACTGGAGTTCCTATCCTGCGCACAAACATGACATAAGAAAAGTAGACGCCAATGGCAATTTGCTGGAAGCCGACCTGGAAGAAATTTATTTTTACAAGATAGATAAACCCAATGGCTTTGCTATACAGCAGGTGTATAATGATGACCGCTCATTAGATGAAGTGGTTAAAGTGCATAACAATGAAGCGGTGCTGGTACCGGAAGGGTATCATCCTGTTGTTGCAGGGCATGGATATAATGTATATTACCTGAATTTTCTGGCAGGTAGTGATCAGTCGCTGGCCAATACACCCGATCCGCAACAGAAATGGATATTCGGCACATGGAAAGGCCAGGATCCGAGGCTGCCGATGGTAACAGCGGAGATGAATAAAGAGTGAATGTGGAAGTGTGGAAATGAATTTGAAAATGAGGTGATTTCTTGCCTACCGGCAGGCAGGGAAAATTTGAGAATGAAAGAACCACAAAGACACTAAGACACAAAGTTGCACAAAGAGTTAAATGTGAAAATGTGGAAATGTGAAAGTGTGAAATGTAAAGCGCCAAGCTTGGATTTATTTAATAGATGATGTGGTAGTTATATAGTTTGGTTTTGCAATACAGCACTGTCCTTCTCCGTGCGGAGAAGGAGAAGAGGATGAGGCTTGATGATGTGGAGATATAAAGTCTGGATATATTCCGCATGGTGAAGATAAAAGGAGGGATAGGCTTGAATGTGGAAATTATATAATTTTTAAATCAAACACGCTGCGCACTCTGCTCCTTTGCGGGCTTTGCGTGAAACAAAACAGAGATGGCTGCTAAAAAATACGATCTGCTTACTATAGGGCGCTCTTCTATTGACCTCTACTCCGCTAATGTGGGAAGCCCGTTTGTTGATATTAAAGCTTTCAACGCATTTGTTGGCGGTTGCCCTACCAATATAGCCGTAGGCGCCACAAGGCTTGGTTTAAAAACAGCTATACTTACAGGCGTAGGCAACGACCAGGTAGGCGCATTCATTAAAAATTTTCTGCAACAGGAAAAAGTAGTTACAGATTTTATACCAACTATTACGGGTACACGAAGCTCCGCTGTTATACTCGGCATTGAGCCTCCAGACAGATTTCCGCTGGTATACTACCGGGATAACTGCGCGGATATTCATCTCAACCTTAATCATATAGACGATATACCCTTTGCCGATTTTAAAGCAGCCGTATTTTCAGGAACTGCGTTCAGCAAAGATCCCAGCCGAACTGCCATGTTTTATGCATTGGAGCTGGCAGAGAAAAACAGTGTAATTAAATTACTCGATCTTGATTTTCGTGCCGACCAATGGGATGATCCACGTTCTTTTGGCGTGGTGATCAGAACATTGCTGCCGCAATTCAATATTGTTATAGGTACTGAAGAAGAAATACTGGCAGCTTATCTTACAGACATTAACCAGGTTTCTATCAAACATCAGCAAATATCAGCGCCTGAGATAAAAGGAAATATTGAAAAAGCTATTCAGCATATAATTGATACCGGTGTAGATACTTTAATTGTAAAGAGAGGAAAAGAAGGCGCATCTGTTTTTGAAAAAGGAAAAGCGGAAGTAAAAGTGCCGGGATTTCCGGTGGAAGTACTGAACGTATTGGGCGCCGGCGATGCATTTGCGGGAGGATTTTCTTATGGCTATCTGAACGGCTGGGATTTATATAAAAGCGTGCGTATGGGCAATGCCTGCGGAGCAATTATTGTTACCAGGGAAGGCTGCGCCAACTTTATGCCAACGCTGGAAGAAGTGATGGAATTTACGAAAGAGAGAGGAGGATTGTGAATTTGAAAATGAGTCAATTTCTTGCCTACGGGCAGGCAGGGAAAATTTGAGAATGTGGGAATGTGAGAATACGGGAACCACAAAGACACGGAGACACAAAGTTTCACAGAGCCCTCACCCCCGGCCCCTCTCCCTGTCTGCCGACAGGCAGGCACGGAGTGTAGAGGGGTGTTCAAATTCAAATCAGGCTGATAAAATACAGTGGGTGGGAGGTTGTGAATGAGAAAATTGTGAAAATGTGGGAATAGAGAACTACTTGTTTGGATATGTTATATTGTTGATGTGGTAGTTTATAAAGTTTGGAATTATTCTGTAGTACCGCTCCCTTTCTCTTGGAAAGGGAGAAGGAGGGATAGGCTTTAAATTAATATCATTATGCATACATTACAAAATTACATTAACGGGCAGTGGGTTGCCGGTGCTGCAACAGATTACTGGAACGTGATTAACCCTGCCAGCCAGGAAGTAATAGCATTGGTTCCTTCGGGAACTGCTGCAGATGTTGACGCTGCCGTAAAATCTTCTGAAGCAGCTTTTACAACATGGAGAAGAATACCTGCGGGCAAGCGCATACAATATCTTTTTCATCTTAAAAGATTGCTTGAAGAAAATATTGATGAACTATCGCGTACCATCACATTAGAGTCGGGCAAAACTTTCGTAGAAGCAAAAGCAGAATGGGTACGCGCTATTGAGAATGTAGAAAATGCCTGTGGCATACCCGCATTAATGCAGGGCGATTTTTCAGAAGACATTGCCACCGGCATTGATGAATATATGATCCGGCAGCCGCTCGGTGTTTGTGCCTGTATAGCTCCGTTTAACTTTCCGGGCATGATTCCATTCTGGTTTCTGCCTTATGCCATTGCCTGCGGTAATACATTCATTATAAAACCTTCTGAAAAAGTTCCGCTCACCATGACCAAAGTAATGGAACTGGTGCACAAACTTGATTTGCCTGCCGGCGTAATTAATATGGTGCATGGTGGAAAAGCAATTGTTGATGGTATACTCGATCATCCGGGTATTAAAGCCATTAGTTTTGTAGGTTCGTCTAACGTTGCCCGTTATGTATACGGCAGGGGTGCTGCAAACGGTAAGAGAGTGCAGGCACAGGGTGGCGCTAAAAATCCTGTAATTATATTGCCCGATGCCGATATTGATATGACAACCCAGATAGTGGTAGACAGTGTATATGGCTGCGCGGGTCAGCGTTGTCTCGCTGCATCAACCATTATTACTGTTGGCGATCATACCGCTATTACCGAAAGCCTGGTAGAAGGCGCAAAGAAAAGAACAACTGGCTTTGGATTAGATGAATCGGTATTAATGGGACCCGTTATTACGCCAGAAAGCAAAACACGCATTAACGGTTTAATAGAAAAAGGTATTGGCGAAGGCGGTAAAGTATTGGTGGATGGACGCAATGCAAAAATACCCGGTTATGAAAAAGGCAATTTCATTCAGCCGACTATTATTGAAGGTTTACCACTCAATGGCGAATTAGCAGGTACAGAAATTTTTGGGCCGGTGATGAGCCTGATGCATATCAATACCATTGATGATGCTATCGCGTATGTAAACAGCAACAAATATGGAAACATGGCTTGTATATTTACCAGCAGCGGTTTACACGCACGCAAATTCAGGAATGAAGCAGACGCAGGTAATATAGGAATCAATATCGGTGTGGCTGCGCCTGTAGCGCAATTTCCATTCAGTGGCTGGAAAGAAAGTTTCTTCGGCGATCTGCATGGTCAGGGTAAACACGCCGTTGAATTTTTCACTCAAACCAAAGTGGTAATTGAAAGGTGGCTGAAAGAATGGACGAGGAAGTTTTAGGAGAGAGTTTATAGTTTATGGTTTATCGTTTGTTGTTTATGGTTTTCTGCAAACTTCAAACTACAAACCTCAAACTACAAACTAAAAATTTCAAATCTCAAATCTCAAATACTACAATGCATAAAAAACTAAAAACAGGCATTATCGGACTTGGAAGAATCGGGCAAATTCACCTGGCTAATTTATTGTATCACACACCCAATGCGGAAGTAATTATTGCTTCTGATGTATCTGAAGCTGCACAAGCTGCTGCAAAAAAAGCCGGCGTTGCAACCACTGCCATTGCAGAAGAAGTCATCCATCATCCCCACGTAGAAGCAGTAATCATTTGCGCACCTACGCCACAGCATGTGCCCTATACTATCGCTGCCGCACAAGCGAAAAAACATATATTTTGCGAAAAGCCACTGGATGTAACTGTACCCGCTATTCTTTCTGCCCAAAAAGCGGTAAAAGAAAATGGCGTAAAACTGATGCTCGGTTTTAACCGTCGCTTTGATCCCAACTTTGCAAGAATAAGAACATTGGTAACCAATGGCAGTATCGGCGATCCGCATATTGTAAAAGTTACCAGCCGCGACCCCTCTCCTCCGCCACTGGAATATGTAAAAATTTCCGGAGGATTATTTCTTGATATGACCATTCATGATTTTGATATGGCAAGATATATTACCGGTAGTGAGGTAACAGAAGTATATGTAAAGGGTGATGCGCTGGTTGATCTACGCATCAAACAATATAATGATATTGATACAGCCGTAATCGTACTCACTTTTGCCAACGGCGCTATCGGTGTAATTGATAACAGCCGCAAAGCGGTATATGGTTATGATCAGCGGTTGGAAGTATTTGGCTCAAAAGGAATGGCGAAGGCAGAAAATAATACTCCCGATAATGTGATTCAGTTTAACGACAAAGGCGGACAATCCGCTTTGCCGCTGCATTTCTTTCTTGAGCGATATGAAAAAGCCTATCAATCCTGTATTCAAACTTTTGTTGATTGTGTGCTGAATGATAAACCATCGCCTGTTGATGCGCATGACGCATTAATGGCTACCGTTGTCGGGCTTGCCGCAGGCATTTCCCTTAAAGAAGGGCGACCGGTTAAAATTGAAGAAATATATAAATAATAACAGCCACGAATACACGAAAAACACAATATTTTATTCGTGCATTCGTGGCATCTCGCAACTAAACAACTAACGATGAATCAAACAGGCTTGCACACACTGGATTATATTGTTTTTGCCTTTTACCTTGCCATTATTGCTTTATACGGTTACTGGATTTATAAAAAGAAAACCAACAAGTCAGACACCGCTTCAGGCTTTTTTTTGGCAGAAGGTTCACTCACTTTTTGGGCGATAGGCGCATCACTCATCGCTTCTAATATTTCCGCCGAACATTTTATAGGCATGTCGGGCTCCGGTTTTGCTATCGGGCTTGCTATATCGTCTTACGAATGGATGGCAGCCGCGGCATTGATCGTTGTAGCCATCTTCTTCTTACCTGTTTATTTAAAAAATCATATATACACCATGCCGCAATTTTTACGGCAGCGGTATAACCGTGGCGTTGCCACTACTATGGCAGTATTCTGGTTGCTGCTGTATATTTTTGTAAACCTCACATCCATTATTTATCTCGGCGCCCTTGCGCTTGAAGTAACAGCAGGTATAAACTTTACGGCAGCCGTAATTGCGCTTTCTTTATTTGCGATTATTATTACCATTGGTGGCATGAAGGTGATAGGGTACACAGATGTAATACAGGTAACGGTGCTGGTTGTCGGCGGTTTGTTAACTACCTATCTTGCGCTTGATCTTGTTGCAAAACAATTTGGCAACAGTTCTGTTTTTGGTGCACTTTCCACGTTAACCAAACAGGCTGAATCGCATTTTCATATGGTGCTCAAAAAAGATGACCCGCATTTTAAAGAGTTACCGGGTCTTAGTGTTATCATCGGCGCCATGTGGATCAACAACCTCGCGTATTGGGGATGTAATCAATATATCATACAACGTACACTCGGCGCCGATCTTAATACCGCACGTAAAGGAATTTTATTCGCCGCATTTTTAAAATTGCTTGTTCCGTTGATCGTGGTGATACCTGGTATCGCAGCATATGTTTTACATCAAAATGGCATGTTCCAGAAAGAAATGGTTGATGCTGCCGGCATTGTAAAACCAGATCGGGCATATCCTGTATTGCTTGATTTATTGCCAAGTGGTTTAAAAGGTGTTGCCTTTGCCGCGTTAACCGCAGCCATCGTAGCATCGCTTGCAGGTAAAGCCAACAGTATCTCTACTATTTTTACATTGGATATATATAAACTCTATTTCAATCCCCAGGCTTCAGAAAAACATTTGATACGTGTAGGTCGCGCCGCGGTATGGATTTCAATGTTGATAGCCGCGCTTATCGCACCACAGTTGCGCGTACTCGATCAGGCATATCAATTTATACAGGAATATTCCAGCTTTATCACACCCGGCGTGTTGGTAATTTTTGGATTTGGTATGTTCTGGAAAAGAGCCACGG
Source organism: Chitinophagaceae bacterium (assembly GCA_020847395.1). Classification (GTDB taxonomy): domain Bacteria; phylum Bacteroidota; class Bacteroidia; order Chitinophagales; family Chitinophagaceae; genus Agriterribacter. The sequence goes on along the minus strand of JADLCD010000111.1, from coordinate 42,327 downwards.
GCAACGCAGCGCTGCTTACCGCTTTGCTTACTATACCGCTGTCTATGCTGTTCAAAAAAATTATACCCGAAGTGCCTTTCTTAAACAGGATGGGTTTTGTGTTTTTGGTATTATGTGTTGTAATGATTGCAGTAAGCTTGCTCACCCCACGCAAAGAAACAACCGAAGAAATGAGAATAGAATTGCCATCATTCAGTTTAAGCCGCTCATTCATTATTGGCGCAACAATTATTTGCGGCATATTGGTAGCGTTGTATACGGCGTTTTGGTAGGTATGTTTGAAGTTTGTTGTTTATGGTTTATAGTTGTATTAAACTATAAACTTTAAACTAAAAACCATAAACCGATGTTACTAACAACCAAACAACTCTTTAATAAATGTTACGGCAGCTATGCAATAGCGGCAGTAAATGTATTCTTTATGGAAGAAATACATGGGCTGTTTGCTGCTGCGCAACAAGCTCAAGCGCCTTTCATTGTACAAACAACACCCTTTGCCCGTGATTATGCAAACGCAAAAATGTTATTGACAATGATAAAAACCGCGGCTGAAATTTATCCTGACACAGTATACGCGGTTCATCTTGATCACGGCTATGAATCGCATATACAGGATGCGATTGAAAGCGGCGGGTATACTTCCGTGATGATTGATGCATCGCATGACGATTTTGAAAAAAATGTGGAGCGTACAAAATCCGTGGTGGAAAAAGTGCATGAAAAAGGCATTAGTGTGGAAGCAGAATTAGGTGTATTGGCAGGCGTGGAAGATGACCTTACTGTTGAAGAAAGTCATTCTTTTTATACCAATCCTTCAGATGTTGAACGGTTTGTAAAGCTTACCGGTTGTGATAGCCTGGCTATTGCAGTAGGAACAAGTCATGGCGCATATAAATTTTCCGGTGGGCAGGGATTGCAACTGCATATACTCAAAGAAATCCAGGAAAGATTACCGCGCTTTCCGCTGGTATTGCATGGCGGCTCCAACGTAAGCGAAGATGTGGTTACAAGAATAAACGCGGCGGGCGGAAAAATAAAAACAGGCGCCAAAGGCGTGCAGGATGATGAATTAAAAAAAGCAATAGCTTTAGGTATATGCAAAGTGAATATAGCAACAGATATGCGGTTGATATGGACAATGGTGAACCGTGAATTTTTCCGGGATAAACCGGAAGAGTTTGCGCCAACTACTCCTGGTAAAATATTCATGGAAACGTATAAAGAGTTTATGATAAAGAAATTTGAATTGCTGGGAGCTGTAAGGAAAAGTTTGGAGTTTGTGGTTTAAAGTTTATAGTTGTGCATCTTTGAACCACCAAGACACAAGGGCACAAAGTTTTACAGGGAATTTCTTTGTGGCTTCGCTTCCTTTGCCCCTTTGCGTGAAATAAAAAACAATTTCAGATGAAAAAAAAATTAACCGTTGCGCAGGCAACAATCGCATTTCTGAAAAACCAATTCGTAGAACGCGATGGCGTTGAACAACCATTTTTTGCAGGATGCTTTGGCATATTCGGTCATGGTAATGTTGCAGGACTGGGACAAGCCCTTCAGGAAAATCCTGATTTCCGTTACTACCAATGCCGCAATGAACAAAGCATGGTACATACTGCCGTTGCTTATGCCAAAGTAAAAAACAGGCTCAGCACTTTTGCGTGTACTACATCTATCGGACCCGGCGCTACAAATATGATTACCGGCGCAGCACTGGCAACCATCAACCGCATACCAGTATTATTATTGCCGGGAGATATTTTTGCAACCCGTGAACCTGCGCCTGTATTGCAGCAATTAGAAAGCGCGTCAACACAGGATATATCCGTAAATGATTGTTTTAAACCGGTATCCAAATACTGGGACAGGATCAATCGCCCCGAGCAATTGATATATGCATTACCGGAAGTAATGCGGGTACTCACCTCCCCTGCCGAAACCGGCACGGTCACCTTATCAATGCCGCAGGATGTGCAAACACATGCTTATGATTTTCCTGCTGAACTGTTTGCAAAGCGAGTATGGCATATACCACGTTCAAGACCCGATACTACATTATTAAAAAAAGCCGCTGAATGGATCCAGGCTTCCAAACAACCTGTTATTGTTGCCGGGGGCGGAACAATATACAGCGGTGCTACAGAAGTATTGCACAGCTTTGCTTCACAAACCGGTATACCCGTTGGTGAAACTTTTGCGGGCAAAGGGTCTGTAATGTATAATGAGCCTTACAGTATTGGCGGGTTAGGTGCAACCGGCACTAAATATGCTATTGATATTGCCAACGAAGCAGATGTAGTTATCGGTATAGGAACACGCTACAGCGATTTTACTACCGCATCCAAATCATTATTCAAAAATCCTAAGGTTAAATTCATCAACATCAATGTAAATGAATTTGACGCATATAAACATAATGCGTTACCGCTTACCGGCGATGCCAAAACCACGCTGGATGAATTACTGTTCATGCTAAATGAATACAAAGTGGCGGATAGCTACCGTAAACGCATAGCCGAAATAAACAAAAACTGGGATGATGAAGTAACGGAGATATATGCAACAGGCAATGGCAGTAAACCACCAATAGATCAGGCTGTTGTAATCGGCACACTCAATACTTTTATGAACGAGGAAGATATTATGATTAATGCTTCCGGCAGCGCTCCCGGCGATCTGCATAAACTATGGCGGGCTACCAATCCTAAAAACTTTCATTTGGAATATGGCTATTCTACTATGGGCTATGAAATAGCCGCCGGGCTTGGCGCTAAGTTGGCAGCACCGGAAAGACAGGTATATGTAATATGCGGCGATGGTGGTTACCTGATGAATAATAGTGAGATTGTTACTGCTGTGCAGGAAGGTATTCATTTCACCATTTTATTACTCAATAATAACGGCTTTGCAAGCATCGGCGGCTTGAGTGAAAGCATCGGCAGCAAACGTTTCGGTACAAAATATTTGTATCGTGAAGAAAATACAGGGCAGCTATCCGGTGAAATATTACCGGTTGATTTTGCAAAGAATGCGGAGAGCCTTGGCGCTGTAGTAATCAAAGCAACAGATGCAAAATCATTACAGCAGGCATTACAGCAAGCCAGTGAACAAAAAAGAGTGACCATAGTATATATAGAAACGAATTTGCAACGTACAGTAAAAGGATATCATGCATGGTGGGAAGTACCGGTGGCAGAAGTATCAACTTCAGCAACCGTGCAAGAAGCATACGAAACGTATAAGGAAAATAAAAAACAGCAGAGAATATTTTTATAGTTGCAGGTTACAAGTCGCAAGTTACAGGTTGGGCAACTATCAAGAGGCTCAAATCTGGAACTGAACTTGAAACCTGAAACCTGAAACTTGTAACAAAAAAATCATGAATTTCGAAAACATACAACTCGGTATTGCACCCATCAACTGGACAAACGATGATATGCCTGAGCTTGGGGCAGAAAATACTTTTGAGCAATGCATCAGCGAAATGGCATTGGCAGGATATACTGGCTGTGAAGTAGGCAACAAATTTCCCCGCAATATACATGAACTGAAAAAAGCGCTTGTGCTTCGCGGATTGCGTATATGCAACCAATGGAACAGCTATGAACTTACCACAAAATCTCTGGAAGAAAACAAGAAAAATTTTATCCGGCTTCTTGATTTTCTTGAAGCGATGGGCGCCAAAATTATTGGTGGTGGTGAAACCGGTAATAGTTGCCAGGGTAAAAAAGATGTGCCGGTGCTGGAAGGCAAAGGAATGCTTTCTACAGAAAATGACTGGAAGAAATTTACACACGGGCTTAATGAACTGGGAAAGATTGCAAAAGACCGCGGCATGAAACTCGCTTTTCACCATCACATGGGCACCTGCATACAAACGGCAGCAGAAACAGAGAGAATGCTGAATGAAACCAATGCTGAAAATGTGTACCTCAATTACGACTGCGGGCATTTTTATTTTGCAGGAGAAGACCCGGTTGCCTGCCTGGAAAAATTTATTTCACGAACAGCACATATACATCTTAAAGATATTCGCCCGAAAGTATTGCAGAAAGTAAAAGATAACCGCATGAGTTTTTTAGATGCGGTTAGAGATGGTGTATTTACTGTGCCTGGCGATGAGGATGGAATTATTAATTTTCCTGCACTGTTTAATATTATAAAATCTTCTGATTATACCGGTTGGATGGTGGTGGAAGCAGAGCAGGATCCTGCAAAAGCAAATCCTTTTGAATATGCGTTGAAAGCAAGAGCGTATATTAAAAGGTTAACAGGTTTTTAATATGTATGTCGCCCGTAAACGACAAGAACGCTATACGAGACGAAGACTTCTCGCATAGCGTTGTGCAAGAGGAGGGCACCTCTTATAGCATTGATATAAACACATTTGAGGCACATTAAGAGCAACCAGGCGTGCTGCACTCATATTACAGATTACTTCATTTACATAACTTTTTGAGGTTAACCTGCCAAGTTCATTCAACTCAACGAAAAACACAAATAATATAATGTTATACAACTCAGGTATTGGGTTAAAAACAGTGAGAAGGCAACTTATAAAACCCAGGAAAGCGCCAAGAGCCATACATATAAATCCCTTAAAAGGCCTGTCGGCAAATCTTTCTTTTTTAAATTCCCTGAGATAAGCCATTACGTTTTCCTCCGAAAATCCTTCTCCCTGTAATTTCGCTTCAGCTCCGTCAGGTTTGAGCTCTGCCTGAATCCAGGGGCGTATCAGCATAGGATCAATGGCAACCATATTTTCCATAGCAATCGTTTTGAAATATTGATTTAAATATAATAAAAAAATAATTCAAAAATGCCATTTTCCAGTCGATGAAAAACCTATTCGTCTTACTTATGTCAATCAAAAAAAATATTTTCGAAGCGTCACGTCAACGTTTTATCAATTTTATCCTGCCTGTTTTTACAGGGCCATTTATTTGCACCCAGTATATACCCGGCGATAATGAGTTGATAGAAATATTTTTTACATAATACCCTTTAGCCTGTTGCCATTTCTCATAGTAAACTGTTTTGCCAGACACATCAAACATTTTTAACTCAACCGCAGCATTGGTTGCGGCATAACCCGCAAGTGTGTACGCGGCGTCGGCAGGGTTAGGATAAATTTTAATCTTATCCTTTGCAGCCTCTTCCTGTAATGCAACAATAGCAGAATAATGTGTTTCGCCCTGCAGCCCGGTTTCTTTAATCCTGTAATAAAGCCTTGCAGCGTTCTTTGCTTCAGCGGAAGCATCTGTAAAATAATATTGCAGCATATTATTCACTACCAGTACCTGCCCTACCGCATTAAAGTGCACCCTGTCTGCTGATCGTTCTACGTTAAATAATTTGGAGGAAGATACATCATCTACCAGCCACTGCAGGTCAACGCCGGTTTCTTTTCGTTCACCCGTAAGCGTTATTCTGTGCAACGGTAAAGCAGATGACTGGCGATTGGCAATTGCTCTTACCAATAAGCTGATATACGCTGACTGCGTATATATACCGGCTTCTGTAATCTCCCATGAATTTTCATTCATTGTACCATTCCAACCAGTATTCCATTCGCGAAAGCTTTTCTGCGGAGGTTGATTTCCGGGTGGAGAAATAGAGGGAACAGAAAAATTTTTATTAGGTCCTCCCGGAAGATAACCCGGCGCCGGCCCATACAGCGAGGTAAATACATTGTCCCACGGAGTGCCATCGCCAAACCAACTATGATAAAATTCATTTACGCAACTATCTCCGCCATAAGCGTACATATTCGTGAGCATTACCTTACCCATAGGATTTATACCATGAAACCAATGCAGGTAAGACTCTCCCACTTCCATATATAATGCCGATTGGGAAGCATTAATACCAAAGGTTACAAAATCAAAATTATCCAGCCCGGCACTCGCTTTCGTTTCATTGCTTCCCCAGGTATACTGGTCATCTGGCATATAAGCCCGGTACAAATCTGTAGTGTTGTTATAATCATTAATGCTCATAATATCATTCTGCGCGGCCTTTACGGTTAATATATTATTTACTACGGCAGTGGTAGCAGAAGGAATTTTTGTATATCGCAATAATGCTCTTTGCAATGCCTGGTAATAAGGCCCCCACCAGTAATATGCAATAGGTCTTGCACTGGTATATAATCCATCAAACACATCACGGTAACTTGTATTTCCTGTTGCCTCAAAAAGATAGGCAGCAGCGGCAATCACCAACTCCTTTTGCGCGTCTTCATCCGCATCAGCATCTCCCGAAACAATATTCTGATCATCGCAGGCTGTTTCGAAAGTGGTGAAATTTGAAGTAGTAACTTTAGCCCGGTTCCATGCAGCCTCAGCCCGCAACAGCAAATCATTACCATAAGTAATCATTGTGGCATCGCCTAAAGATTTGTACACCATGGAAGCAAGTGCAAAATTTACAGCACCGGTAAGTGTGGCGGAAGTACATTCAGGCAGGTAATAGCGGGGATTGTGATCTGTACTTGGAGGCGAAGAACTGTTATAATTATCAGCGCCTAATTTTAAAAACAATCCTCCGGTACCTGTAGCATCCTGCATTCGGGTTAACCAATCCAGTTCCCATTTTACTTCATCCAGTATATCAGGAATTCCGTTGCCGGATTCAGGTATATTATAATCATCCGCAAAATAAGATGGATGCATGCGGTAGGTTTCCAGCAAATTACAAACGGGTGTAAGAGTAAACGTAGTATACTTATTAAAATCTCCCGCGTCAAACCAACCTCCATGCAGGTCTTTCGCTGTAGCGTTATTAGTCTTATCCCATCTTGATCGTGCCGCATAATCCTGGTTAGCGCCACTAAAAGCGGCATCATCAGCCCATTTCGCATAAGTATATGGTGGTTGCTTGGCAAAATTTACCCGTTGGTAAAAATACATGCGACAGGCTTGCTTCAATACTTCCTTATATACATTATCATTGATTTCAAAACGATAAGAGCCAACATTATTGGCAACATCATAAATATAATACGAACCCGATGCAGTTACGGCACTGAAATCAAACCACCATCCTTTATCTCCGCTCTGTGCCTGTGTGTTGCCACTGTTCCATACTGTAAGTGTACCGGAAAATACCACCGCGTCTGTTGTCCAGTTTCTTACCTGGTATTGATTGGTTCCGGTTCCGGGAGAAAAAGACTCTGATGCGTTATAGCCCACCTGCGGATCAACAATTACCGCCACCTTTTTACCGAAAGGCAAATAGCCGAACTGATCTATTTTAATATGCTTAGAAAAACTGCCGGGTGGGTGAGATGAACACCATATACAATTAAACAGGGCGATACATAAAAGTATAGGAAGCCTATAATGCATAACAGTCGTTTTGTTTTTTGAGATGAAATGGCTCAAAGGAGGGAATAAATAAAAGGGCAAAAATTATGCCGGGCAAATGGTTGTTTGTCAACAACAAAACCCTGCATAGCAAAACCAGCTGAAAACGCTGCTGAGTAAGGTTTTATTAAATTCCATTATCTCAACATATATAAGCCCTCAGTCAATCTTTTAAAATTGGCGACCTTTATAACCATTAAAATCTGCAGGTATCTGATGTTTTGCAACAGTCATAGAACCTTTAGATGGCGAACTGGCAATCGCCATCACAAAAAATAGCCCAATGATTGCCAAAGAAATGGCGTGTTTAGTTTTTGTTTGCATGTATTTGTTTTTTTTGAAGTGTTATGTAAACTGCTGCAAGAGATGAAACGAAATAGCAGATCAGGTCAAAGATATCTCCTGTACCATTTAGATATCCCTGCCATTGGAGATATTCAAACATGCTACTTACTGCCATTGCGATCAATAGCCAAAACAAGTGAACTTTTCCCTGCCATATGATCAGTAAACAGGATGTCAGGGCAAAAGCCCACAATCCATCCGGAACATAATCTCGAACGAGTCCATAATTTTTATCAGGTAGTAAAATATATAAAAGAACCCCAGCGACAAGGGGTAATATAACGGTAAGGATCAGGGGCCTTAAATTCGACATCTTATATTCAATATGAGTTGCATTGAAAGGAGCATTAACTACACTGCCTGCAATTGAATATTATCCTTTGTACAGCAAAAAAAGGAAACATAACATACTTGGTTAATTCATTTATGATAATGGCTGAATTAAGGCGTAAACCACCGAAATACATTTAGGGTCATCAAGGATTGGAAGGTTTCTCAAACTTACACAATTTTTTGTTTCTCAAGCCTTGTAACAAAGCAGGCGACAAGAGGACTTTGCGTGGCGCCTTCACCACGCAAAGCTTAGTAGCGAACATGCCTCACGGTTTATCTGCGAGGGCATTGCAGCCAGGGGTGTTACTTACAGATTACGGTTAACAACGGACATTATTTAAACGTTTCAACTCCATTAAAATAATAAATTCTTTGCCCGGAATCATCCTGATAGTAAGCCTCAGGATATGAATTATGTTGTGGTGTTAAATGCCATGCTTTTACAAGATTTTCTGAATTGTTGGCTGTTCCTGCATTTAAGTTATAGTAACCAAATTCTGCATTAAAACACCTGTCCTTGTATTCGTTACCCGCATGGTCGAATAATGAAATATCATCTATAAATAATTTTCTCAATTGTCCTAAACTTAAAGAAGGGCTTGTGTTTATATTTGTTCCATTTGTTAAACGTCCTGAATAACTGTTAAATACTCCATTTTTAAATAGGTAATTTAATGACTCCATGAAAATAGGTAGTCCGTTTGTGTATTGAATTATATAAACATTTCTTGAGTCATAATTTCCATTATTCGTCTGAATAGAATCACGATATGTTCTTGTGAATCTGAAATTTGGATTAACAATTCCATTAGAAACAAAAAGCGCGCTAATCAAATTATAATCCGTATCAGGTAACGTTCCATGTGAAGTAGCTGGTATTACGAGTTTTGTAATACAACCATTGTCTTCCGCCAATCGAATATTCTCTTTTTTGCAAGAAAAAAAGGCTATCGCAAAAAAGGATAATATTATTAAGGGCTTTTTCATTTAACGCATTTCTTGCCTGACAGCTTAAAAGTTTAAAACGTTGCAGCAAATAATAGCTGGCAAAAACAACTTATACAAATTAAAAACCGGAGGTTGCGTTAATATAATGCACCGCTTTAATTAACATGTAGTTTCCGAAATATTGCTGATTTTTATAAAAGTTTCCTTTAGTCGTAGTATCTTAGCGCCACTACACAACTTCTACGATATCTTGAATTATTTTACGATCACTACCTATAAGAAAACTGTTTTGAATGAAATTTATTTACCACATTTTAATTGTAGCAACATTTTTAAGTCAACATAGTTATTCCCAGGATTGGAAAACATTTCCTTACCAGCCAGCCGGAAGCGCAATTTCATTTCCAAAAGATGAGGGGCGTCACACTACAGAGCCGATTGAATGGTGGTATAATTCAGGACAGCTTAAAGGAAATAATTCTGGCAAGACTTATAGCTACATGCTCACTTATTTTTACTATCCTGCAAGCATTTATGATGGTTTCAGAATATTGAATATTATAGATGATGCTTCAGGAAAGGTTTATGAAGAAACAAGACCGCTTAATTACACCACTCTATCTACCACACAACTTGATATTCAGGCAGCGGTTTATAACAGGGCTACTGAAAGCTGGAGGAATAAAGTAGATGGAAATGGTAAATTAATTCCATTTGAATACACTATCAAGGCATCATCTGCAGTGGCTGAACTGAATTTAGATTGCAAGAGTTTAAAACGCCCGTTGCTACTTGGTGGTGACGGATATTTTGACCAGGGCGCGGAGCAATATACTTACTATTATTCCCAAACCAGCAATGCTGTTTCAGGTAAATTAAAACTGAATGGCATTACCGAAGATGTTACCGGAACATGCTGGATTGACAGGCAATATGGAAATTTCAATCCACTTACCGGAGAAAAATATGAATGGTTTCAATTGCAATTATCAAATGGTATGGATATAAACCTATGGAATATTTTCACCGTTCAAAATACTATACCCAATAATGAAAAATACCGGATATTGTCAGCCTATGTTGATGAATCTACTCAATACACTATCAGTGATTTTACCATTGAACGCTTAGCGTTCAACTGGATGCCCGACAGCGTTATGTGTTATTCTTCTAAATGGAGATTAACTTCTTCAAAAAATAATCTTGACTTAACAATCACATCAAAAAATAACAGCAGCGAAATTACATTGCCTTTCAGGTTTTTTGAAGGACCCACAACCATTAGCGGAACGGTGAATGGGCAGGCTGTTACAGGCACTGGCTTTGCCGAATTGCTGCATTCTTATGAACATCCCTCGCTCGCCATTACAAAACCTATTGGTGAAACCTTTAACACTGCCTTACCCATTTCATGGCAATTGCTGAATACCGATGACGGGCGCCCTGTAACGTATGATATAGAATACAGCACAGATAATAAGGCAACCTTTAAGCCAATTGCGCAGGGAATAAAGGATACTTTTTATGTATGGAATAATGCCCCGCTTTCTGGCGGTGATAATATTTGGTTTAAGATTACCGCTAATTCAATAGACGGAGCGTTAAAGGGTGCTGCCGTTAGCACAGCTTCATCTTCAGTAATCTTAGGCAATGCTGGCAGCTTACACATAAAATTGTTTCCTAATCCTGTAAGCAGCGATTTGTTTTTACAACCAGGCTTATCGTTAAATAGTACGCAAGCTAAAATCATTGATGTAAACGGAAGGATAGTTCGTGTAATACCAGGTAATTTACTTTCATCTAAGGTTGATGTAAGGTTCTTACCAACCGGAATATACTTTCTAAAACTATATTTACCGGAGCGTTCGGTAGTATTGAAATTTATAAAAAAATAAATTTTAAGGAATAACTTATTAAGTATAATTCATACCTGATAAAAGTCATTATTTACTGTGATGCACGTCATTCAGACCCCACAAGCTATTCTCCACTTTTGCAGATAAATATATTTGCATATCATATCTGAACCGATTATAAAAACCACCTGTTATCACTGCGGAGAGCAATGCGATGAAATAATAGTTGCCGATGATAAAAATTTTTGTTGTGAAGGCTGCAAACAGGTATATCTTCTGCTGAATGAAAATAATCTTTGCAGCTATTATAACTTCGATAAAAACCCCGGTATAAAAGCAAAAGGAAAATTTGTTTCCGAAAAATTTGCCTACCTCGACGATGATTCCGTTATACGAAAATTGATACAGTTTAGTAATGATGCACAAACCAATGTAATATTCAGCTTACCGCAGATGCATTGCTCGTCCTGTATCTTTTTATTAGAAAACCTGCATCGTATTAATGACGGCATTATAAAATCGCAGGCGAATTTTCAGCGTAAAGAAGTTTTTGTGATTTTCGACCACAAAAAAATCTCTCTCCGTAAAGTAGTGGAGCTGTTGGCCTTTATCGGGTACGAGCCTTATATAAGTCTTAATGACACTAAAACAAAAAAGGAAGTAAGATTTAACAAAAAAAGGATTTATAAAATTGGTGTAGCAGGATTTTGTTTCTCCAATATTATGATGCTGAGTTTTCCTGAATATTTTTCATCAGGAAATATTGAACAGAATGGTTTGAAAGAAACATTTACATGGCTGAATTTCGGTTTGTCTCTTCCGGTGTTGTTCTTTTCTGCAAGCGGCTTTTTTGTATCTGCATGGAAAGGATTGCAGCAAAAATTTTTGAATATTGATGCACCTATAGCATTAGCCATACTGGTAACGTATGGAAGAAGCTATTACGAAATCATTTCAGGTACCGGGTCCGGTTACCTCGATTCAGGAACAGGCATCGTATTTTTTATGCTTATAGGCAGGTGGTTCCAGGATAAAACATACGATTCATTTTCCTTCGACAGGGATTATCTTTCCTATTTTCCCTTAGGCGTAACCGTTATAAAAGAACAACAGGAAAAAAATATCCCTGTAACACAAATAAAAAAAGGAGACCATATTATTATACGCCATGAAGAAATGATTCCCGCCGACGCTGTATTGTTAAAGGGCGACGCCAATGTAGATTATAGTTTTGTTAGCGGAGAAAATATCCCGCTTCAAAAGCGAAAAGGAGAATTAATATATGCCGGCGGTAAACAGATTGGAGGCATGATAGAACTTGAGGTAGTAAATGAAACTTCGCAGAGTTATATTACCCAGTTGTGGAATAATGATATTTTTTCAGATAAAAAGAATGCTGACAAATCATTTGTTCATCCCTGGAGCAGGTATTTTACCATGGCTTTATTTACTGTGGCTATCAGCACCGCCATATACTGGTGGATAAATGAGCCTTCCAAAATTTTACCTGCCGTAACATCTGTTTTAATTGTAGCATGCCCCTGCTCCTTATTGCTTGCTGCTACATTTACGCATGGAAATATGCTCCGCATTTTTGGAAAGAATAAATTGTACTTAAAAAATGCTTCGGTTATTGAAGCAATGGCTGATGTGGATACGATTGTGTTTGATAAAACCGGTACACTTACACAGCATAACATAGCCAATGTAATATATGAAGGTACCCAATTAATGCCTGGCGAATTAAAAGCAATAAAAGCTGTTACCCTGCAATCTTCACATCCTTTAAGTAAAGCTATTGCTGGCTCCATTAATGGTATTGCTATTCAAAATACTGTTATTACATCTTTTAAAGAACATAGTGGCAAAGGAATTGAAGCAATGGTTGATGGAATTCCTGTGAGATTAGGTAACACGAATTTTATCAGGTCGGGAGGAATTAATCTGCCACATGTTAATATAACCGGTCCGCATGTGCATGTTGTATTGAATAATATTTACCTGGGTACCTATAAAATAGGGAATCAATATAGAGAAGGATTAAATGAAATGTGCAGCGGTTTAGCCGAAGGCAAATACGGGCTACATATTCTATCTGGCGATAATAATGCAGAGAAAACTCACCTTAAAAATATATTTAACAACAATGTAAATATTAATTTTGAGCAGCAACCACAGCAAAAACTGGATTATATAAAGCAACTGCAATTACAGCACAAACATGTTATGATGCTTGGTGACGGGCTGAACGATGCAGGCGCTTTAAAACAAAGCAATGTTGGCATAGCTGTGAGTGAAAATCATACACAGTTTACTCCAGCCAGCGATGCAATACTGGATGGCAGCAATGTTCATCTTACCGGCAAATTCCTGGAATATGCACGTTCAGGCAAAAAAATTGTGACGGCAATTTTTATCGTATCTATCCTTTATAATATAGTTGGATTATTTTTTGCCACACAGGCATTGCTATCACCAATGGTGGCAGCCATTTTAATGCCTGCAAGCAGCATAAGCATTGTTATACTGGCTGCAATACTCTCATCTGCAAGTGCCAATATGAAGGGGTTGTGAGGAGAGCTGTGGGCTGTGAGCTGTGGGCTATGGGCTTTCAGCGATCAGCTTTCAGCCTGAAAAGTGAATGGTGAATAGGCAATAGTGAATACGTGAAATGTGAGAAGATAAACGTGAGGACAGACGGAGAAACTTATAACCTGAAACTTGTAGCCGGTAACCTGCCACAGATGCCAATAAGCGAAGTGATGCCGCGAAAGTTTTTTAACTGCTGATAGCTGACAGCTATCAGCTACTCAATAATCTTAATCTGCATTACTGTAGATATGCTCAATGCTCTCTGGCGTGCAAGTGTAGCCTTTTCTCCTTCAAATAGTTCATCTATTGTTTGCAGAAACAATGCTTCCCATCTTTTAAAATGTGGTTTGGTAAGCGGCACCATTCGATTAAGGTGTTGATGAATCTGCATTGGATTACCGGTATATGCACCCGTAAAAAACAAAATATTTTCCCAAAAGTCGAACATAACAGGCAGGTGTTTTTCCCAATTTACTTTTGCTATATCATTAAAAATATATCCGATGGTATCATCCAACCTTACTTTATCATAAAAACGCGTTACAAGCAATTCAATATCTTCCCGGTTTTTTAAGTCTTTTTTCATATATGGTACTGCTTTATAAATGAGCTAATAATTCTTCACTGCAATGTTGCTGTATCAATGGAAATAACACCCGTTCTTCCTTACGGATATGCGCTTCAAGTAGTTTACCCAGTTCGTCAAGAGCCGCTATTTTATCAACTGCAGTCTTTAATTGTATAAAATGGTTTTTTAATGCTTCATGCTCAGCAATAATTTCTTTTGCCAGGGTATCAATTTCCACATTTACATGTTTCACTTTTTCAAGTACTACTTCTTCCTTATAAAAATGTGCCCTAAGGTCTGTTTCAAAAAAATCAACAGCATAATTGATTTTACCCTGCGTATCAGTTGGCATACCTTTATACGCCGGCGCATCTTTCTTTATAAGCTGTGCAAGAATCAAGGCATTGTGATGTTCTCTTGAAAGTGGTAATAACGCCGTATGCCTTTTCATGTGAAATATTTGGTTTATTACAAATCTTTTTTATTAAACTTTTTAACAGACATCCACCCTGGCAACACAATCCATAACAACAATGTCAGCAAACTTATTATCATACCGGCAGTGGTTCCAAAAAAATCTCTGAACACAGCCCCGGTATAACCCATCATTGCAGATACATCCATTTTGAGTAATACCAATATGCGGCTTAATCCTATCGGGTTTAGCGCAGTAATGCCAATCATAGCTTTTTCAATTGGATAATCAGCAAACTGAAAAAGAATAAACAGCACAATGCCATCAAACAATAAAGAAAAATATAGCCATAATAATATTACTGTTCCTATTCCCCTTGCCTTATCTCTTATACTTACCGCAGCGAGCAATGCTATAGCAACAAAAATTGTGGTAAGTAAAACGCCTGACACAATTAATATAATACCCGTTGGAGAAGCTTCATACAATAGTACAGGTATACCCACTCCAATAAGAAATGCAGTAATTAGTGAAACAGACAATCCGCCAAACATACTTAACCAAATGGTTTTTCTTTTAAGCGGCTGACTAACCAATAACTCTAAAAATTCGGCGCTATTGTAAATGTAAATGGCGGAAAATAATATGCTTACCATTGGTACAATAATCAATACAATATTCAGTAAGCTTAAAATGCCTTTTGCGCTGCTGTCTTCCAGGTTAAAAATACTTAATGATAATACCAGTAGAAAAATAGTATACGCCAATACTATTTTATTCCTGAGTATATCTATGATAACATATTTGAGTATCTTCTTCATCTTATCTTCCTTTAAGCATTACTGTTGCTATGGCTTTTGATAATTTTTCCTGCCCGGTATCTGCGCGGAGTTCTTCAATTTTTTTGTGAAATATGAGTTTACCATCCTGCAGGTATATCACCTGCGACACCAGGTCGTCAAGTTCACTTAAGATATGAGAAGTGATAAGCACCAGTTTGCCCTTTGCTTTTTCTGCAACAATTTTTTCTTTTAAAATTTCAGCGGCAACAGGGTCAAGTCCTGCGGTTGGCTCATCCAGTATCAACACTTCGGGATTAAAAAGAAATGCGAGTGAAGCGCTTACTTTTTGTCTTGTACCCCCGCTTAGCGTGCGCATGCGCTTATCGTATAATTTATCCAGTTCAAATTTATTTATCAACTCATCATCCAGTTTTACGGTAGCAGGGTTTCGAATATCCTTCATCATGGCTATTAACTGCCCGATGCTCATATTGTCAGGATAGCGGCCAATCTGGGGCATATAACCAATCTTAGAGCGATATGCCCAGTCGTGCAATATATTCTTATCATTAAAAGTGATAAACCCGCTATCACATAAAACCATTCCTAATATTGCTTTAATAAATGTTGTTTTACCACTTCCGTTGGGGCCTATTAATGCAATACACTCACCTTTATTGCAACTCACGCTTACATTATCCAGTGCTTTAAGCCTGCCAAATTTTTTATTAATATTATTAGCTATTATCATAATAGAAGAGGCTTCATCATGGGATGTTCGTCCTTTAAATTTTCAGGTGTAAGGCTGGGTATTACCTTTTCAGATTTATCCATCAGCGACACAATCAGGCTGTGAAACAAAATCACAGCAGGCGGATTTCTTTCTACAATCATACTATACATACTCACCGGGCGGTAGGGAACATCACCTATTTTATCCCGGTTAAGGTCGTATCCTTCGTATTTATCCCAATAATTATTATTAAACCTGTTTAGCACAAGAGAGCCGTTTGTACCAACATCAAAAGTATTTCCTAAAAAATTATTGTATTCGAGTATTACGTCTGAGCAGCTCGCCTGTATTTTAAATGCCCATCCATTATTTTTAAAAACATTTCTTTTTACGTATATCCTGTTAGCTCCTTCCGCATATATGGCTGACGTGTTTTTTTCAAAATGATTGCCTTCAATATAACTGTCATTAATTTCTTTAAGTAATATACCATAAGCAGCGTCGCCCCAGTTTTCTTTAAAAAAATTATTAAACATTTTTACGCCTTTTGAAAACATTACTGCAACACCTGCTCCATTATTTTGAAAAATGTTGTTGATATATGCATCGTCGTTACTGAACATAAAATGCAAACCATAGCGAAGGTTATTAAAAGATTGATTACGCCATATAACCGAGTTGGTTACAAACTCAAAATAAATACCATCGCGGTGGCCGGTAATAGTATTGCCTATAATCTGCATACTGTCGCTCTTCCAGCAATGAATGCCATTACCACTTGATTGTTCCGTTTTAGCATATGCTGTAAGCGTATTATTTTTTATGAGGCAGTTAATGCCATACTGCGAGTATACACCAAAAAATGCATCGTTTATGATATTATTAATCACCGACACATTGCGACTGTCGTAAATTTTTATAGCCGCATAATCAGTTACGCTTGATACAGCAGTATGCTGCAGCACAAAACCTTCAATGATTACATTATCTGCTTTTACAGAAATATTTTCATATTTTTTTTCGGCATCCAGCACCGGGCGGTTAATACCTTTTAATACTATTGATTTATTGATGATGAGGTTCTTTTCATAATATACACCTGCATCAACAAGCACCGTATCACCGGGGTGAGCTAAGGCAATAGCAGCACTCACAGATTTATTTTGCTGCTGCCTGCCTGCCTTTATCACAGTGGCATACGATTGCAACGATATACAACTCAATATAAATAATACTATTTTCATTTACTTACCTGCTGCCAGCTTACTTCGGCCGCCCCAAGTTGAGATATCGCTTTAGTCAAACTATCTTTATTTGAAAATGCCACAATATTACCATTCATAGGCGCATGTATTGAGCCTCCCTGCAGTAAAAAAGCTTCACCGGATTTTACGAGATTGTGTGGCGCAGAAAAATCGCTGAAGTATATTTGATTTATATCTTTTTCAGCAACTGTTTTATCTTTTATAAAAGATACCAGGCAGTTTATATCATCAAACTTGTACACTTTCCCCTTTTGTGTAACCATTTCAGCGGCATATTTAATATCACTGATACCCATTTTACAATGGCTGCAATTATCTTTACCTGCCGCAATAGCTTCCGGCCCGGTATTACAACTACTGAATAATACAGTTAACAGTATAACGGAAGTTGCATACGCTACCGCGGAAGGTTTTATTGCTTTAGATTTTCTCCATTCAACAATAACAGCAACCAGCAGTAACACGCCGGCGCCAATAAAAAGCCAACCCCCGGTATCGGGAATGGAGTAAGCGCCGAAATTTAATAACTGCTTAAACCCTATCAGGGGAGGCTGATAAGCCATACCCGGCACTTTAATAGCAGCATCCGGATTAAGATTATGACCGTAATCGTATTCCCATTTCCAGAAATCATACATGGCGAGTATACCAAATAAAACAAACAATACGAATGATGTATACAGCAACCATCTTTTATTCAGCAATGCACTCAATAAAAATAATACGGCAAAAAATACAATAGCATAAGGAAGTATTTTAAACTCTACAAAATCTTCATTATGCAATGTTTTCATACCTATATAATGATTAAGTCCATTAATAATATCAACATTTCCTTTTAATCCATTGGCATGTATTTGTAAACTTAATCCCTCAGGATATTGGGGAGCATTAAGTTCAATTCTCCAGATAGGATTAAACAACACAGCTATTAATCCTGCAGCTGCTATCAGCAACAATAACCTTGTGCCGGCAGCAAGTTTAGTTTTCATCTTACTAATATTTTTAAATTAGGTATCACAGGTGTTGGATATTGTTTAAAACATTATTGTTTTGCGGGAGGTAACAACACACCGTCAATTACATGAATAATTCCGTTAGATGCCGGTATAGATGCAATAACAGTGGCGGCACCATTTAATACTATTTTCCCGTCTTTTACACTCACCGTAACATTGTCGCCATTAACCATACCAAGTGTTTGTCCATCAACTAAATTTTCTGCTTTGATGGTAGATACAGTAACATGATACTGCAAAATATTTTGAAGGTCAGCTTTCTTATCGTCTTTCATCAGGGCTTCTACGGTGCCGGCAGGTAATTTTTCAAATGCAGCATTTGTTGGCGCAAATACGGTAAAAGGTCCTGCATTGGAAAGTGACGTTACCAGCTCTGCCTGTTTTAAAGCCGCAACCAATGTGGTATGGTCTTTAGAAGCCAACGCAACTTTTACCACGTCTTTCGCTGATTCATCGTCTTTTACAGCTTCCTGCCCACCGGCTGGCGCAACAGTTGTAGTAGCATTCTCAGTGGTAGCAGTATTATCAGCGGCAGTATTGCAGGAAGCAATAGCAATAAGCAGAAAGACTGAAAGAAATATTTTATAATTTTTCATACATAAAATTTTACAGGGTTAAACATATGTTTTGAGACAAGTTTTATAAAGCAGCCGGCATACAAAAATTTAAATATGCCGGCTACTTTAATTTTTATTTAGCGGGAGCTGTGGTATCAGCGGCAGGCATATTTTTTCCGGTGCTGAAAGTGAGTGGCACATTACTTCCTACAGGAGATACTCTAACATATCCCTGCATTTCCTGGTGCAATGCGCTACAGAAATCAGTACAATAAAATGGCGCAATTCCTGGCTTTTCTGCTACCCATTTCAATGTTTGGGTTTCACCAGGCATAATAAGTAATTCTCCATTGTTTGCTCCTTTTACAGCAAATCCGTGCGGCACATCCCAATCCTGCTCAAGGTTAGTTACATGAAAGTATACTTCATCACCAACTTTAATACCTTCTATATTGTCAGGAGAGAAGTGGGAACGGATACAGGTCATATAAACATCTACTTTATTACCTGTTCTCACTACTTTTGTTGCACCTTCTCCTTTTGAAACATAAGGATTAACATTTTCATCAATCTTATAGAACTTAACTGAATTGTTTTTAATTACATCTGCAGACACTGCCTGTGCATAGTGTGGTTCACCAATGGTTGGAAAATCAAGTATAAGCTGCATTTTATCACCACTTATATCATAGAGCTGGGCACTCTGCGCTAATTCCGGACCTGTAGGCAGGTAGCGGTCTTTGGTAATTTTATTATATGCTATTACATATTTTGCATTTGGCTTTTTGGTATCGCCACCAGGTATACATAAGTGACCTACTGAATAATAAGTTGGAGCTCTGTCTACAACTTTCAAATCTTTTATATTCCATTTTACTACTTCGCTTGATACAAAGAAAGTAGTATAGGCATTTCCCTTACCATCAAACTCTGTATGCAAAGGGCCAAGTCCCGGTTTCTGCACTTCGCCATGTAATGCTGCTTCGTATTTAACAACAGGTATACCATCGTATTCACCATCAAAGGCTTTATCAGCTATTGCCTTTTGCAATTTATCAAAACTGAATACAGGTATAAGCGCTGCAAGTTTACCACTACCAACAATATATTCGCCTGTTGGGTCAACATCGCAACCATGTGGTGATTTAGGACAGGGAATAAAATCACAGATATCTTTTAATTCTTTAGCATCGAGCACAACCACCTCATTCTTCATTTCAGAAGTAGCGCTATGCGATTTTTCATTATATGTATTATGTGCATATTTAGCAGGTACTTTCTTTCCTTTACCTGCCTTTAAATATTCTTCCGCTTTTTTCCAGTTAACCGCCATAATAAAATCCTTATCTCTTTGCGAAGCATTTACTTCAAGCAAAGTGTTTGCCTGTTCAGTATTATAGCAACTAAAGAAAAACCAGTCATGCGATTTTCCTTTGCCGGCATGGCTCAGGTCGAAGTTCACGCCAGGGCATTGAATCTGGAATGCGATATCCATCTTACCATCTTCTTTACCTACGCTGATAAAACTTATATATCCTTTAAAGTTTTTCTTGTAGCTGTTGATAGGTACATCTCCGTTAACATTATCAGGGGGAACACTGAATCTTGTGCCTGCAACTACATATTCAGTATTTTCGGTAATAAAAGGAGAACTGTGGTTACCGGCGCTATTAGGCAATTCAATTATTTCGCTTGTACGGAAAGTAGTAAGGTCAACCCTCGCAACGCGGGGAGTATTATTTCCGTTTACAAAAATCCATCGCCCGTCAATCTCTCCATTGGTTTGAGAAAGTTCGGTATGGTGTAAATCATCCCACGGAACAAAACCATGAGATGTGTTGAGCATAGGTTTTGTTTCTTCGCTATAACCATATCCTTTTTCGGGGTCAACAGAAAAAACAGGTACCACCCTTAGCAATCTTCCGCTGGGCAATCCGTAAACACTTAATTGTCCGCTAAAGCCTCCTGAAACAAAATTGTAAAATTCGTCGTATTTGCCAGGTGCTACATATACTTTAGATGCAGCATCTGAATTTACGGCAGTACCGGCGTTTTTAGGTTTACAGGAATAATATGCAGTTACCGCCATAAGCATCATTGTAATCAGCAGTAACGATTTAATACGTTTCATAATTGGTTGTTTAGATATTACAGAAAGGGTTATTACTATTTTATATAATTTATTTTATGCCATCATTCTTACGCATAAATTCGTAGAGTGACCTGGCTTCATCATCGCTTAAATTCTGATTTGGCATGCGCACCAAACAAATCTCTAATTGAGCTTGTGCTTTAGGGTCTTTATTAAGCATCTCATCTGTGTTGGTAACAAAATTCATTATCCATTCGGGAGTATGCCTGCTGGTAACGCCTTTCCACCCAGGTCCTACAAGTTTTTCGTCAGAAAGCTTATGGCAGCTACCGCATTTTACACCAAATACTTTCTCTCCCTTATCTGCCATTGCGGCATCTAAAGTCGCGCCAACTTCTACCTTTGTATATTTGCCTTCACCTCTGTTAGGATCATAAGACGGATTACCATTTTCAGTTTTAGTAGTGGCATCGTCAGTTTTAGTAGCGGCATCATCAGTTTTAGGGGTTTCTCCAGCATTATCCTGCCCGCCACCACCGCAAGCAGCAAATAATATAGCGGCAAAAAGCAGCATCAACAGTTTTTTCATAATCAATGTTTTTTATGTTTGTTATAATTTGAATGCACAATTTTACATAGACTCCTCTTGCATATTTATGCGTAGAGTCATAGTTTTGCAAACAGTAAGGCATAAACGATGTTTTAGCTTTTAAACATGATGATAATCATAGTGCCTGCTTTCCAGAATCATACACCAGTTATACAAGCACAAATAGTTTTGAAATCAAACAACAGACTATGATGATTGATATTGATGTTTTACTTACACTTGGAGCTACTTATAAAAAAGTTGCAGCAGGTGAAGTAATATATAATGAGGAAGGTCTCTGCTCCTTTTATCATCAACTTGTAAGTGGAAGTGTGCGTTGGGTAAATATTGATGATAATGGTAGTGAATTTATCCAGAACATTATTGAACCAGGTGAGTGCTTTGGAGAAATACCTTTATTTGATGATGGTCCATATGCCGCAAGCGCTATTGCGGATACGGAGTCGGTAATTATAAGATTACATAAATCATTATTTCATCAGCTTTTAGCTGAAAGACCTGATATTCACATGGCCTTCAGCAAAATAATGAGTGAAAGACTCCGGTTTAAATTTGTTTTATTGAAAGAACTCGCCCATCATGACCCCGAAAAAACCATAAATACATTACTTACCTATTTAAAGGGAAACAAAAAGAATGTTTGTACCATATGCAATAAGGTAAAACTTACCAGGCAACAAATTGCTAATATGACCGGCTTACGTGTAGAAACCGTAATACGCACCATGCGTCATTTACATGATAAAGGAGAATTGGTGATTGATAAAGGGAAAGTATATTTTTAGAAGATGTGGTAAGGTATAGGGTTTAAGGCATAGGGTATAAGGACAGTTCTATTACATACAACATCTATCTGTTACAAACAAGATTTAATTGTATAAGAAACTTTCAGGATTAGGAAATCTTTTGCCTACACCTTATTCCTTCTTCATTCGACTTTCTGTCTTACACCTTCTGCCTTACATCTTCCACCTTTCACCTTCTACCTTCCACCCAGCACCCGATATGATTTCAATCACAAGAAAATTCATTCCGCCTAAGTTATTTTGCCACGCATGAATACAACGCAGTTTTACATACATCGTTATACAAGGCTGGCTTTACTGAATTTATTACTTATTGCACTTGCCGGTTTTATACTCCGCTATAAAATTCTTTTTTCACTTCCCTTTATTGACCAGAAACATTTATTGCACGGGCATTCGCATTTTGCCTTTTCAGGATGGGTTACGCATGTTTTAATGTTATTGCTGGTACAATATCTTTCAAAACAAAAAACGGAAGCTGTTTTTAAAAAATATAAGTGGCTGATAAATGCTAATCTTTTTACAGCATATGGCATGCTGATTACCTTTCCCATACAAGGATATGGTTTGTACTCCATTACTTTTTCTACACTCTCCATATTTATTTCTTATGCATTTACATTCATGTTCTGGAAAGATTTAAACAGCTTAACAGAAAAGACCACAAGCCATTGGTGGATGAAAGCAGCATTGCTTTTTAATGTACTTTCCTCCGCCGGAGCATTTTCACTTGCCTTTATGATGGCAACAAAAACTATTCACCAAAACTGGTACCTGGCGGCAGTATATTTTTACCTGCATTTTCAATACAATGGATGGTTTTTCTTTGCCTGCATGGGGCTGGCTTCTGCCAAATTCCTGTATACTATTCCAGTGCCAGTTCAAAAAAAAATATTCTGGCTTTTTGCCGGTGCTTGTATTCCGGCTTATGTACTATCGGCATTATGGTTACCGATTCCGAAATGGAGTTTTGCTATTGTGGTAATAGCGGCCTTTAGCCAAATGATTAGCTGGTTAATAACGCTGCAAAATGTAAAAAAACAATATGCACAAATAAAAATACTTATTCCCAAAAGCATATTGTGGTTATTTGTATTATCCGGCATAGCATTAACCATTAAATTATTATTGCAGTTAGGCTCGGTTATACCATCATTAAGCAAGCTTGCTTTTGGGTTCCGCCCTATTGTAATAGGTTACCTGCATCTAATATTACTTGGCGTAATTACACTTTTCCTGCTTGCATTTTTGATGGTTGAAAAAAATATACAAATCAAACCAATGACTTTAACGGCTGTAAAAATTTTTACAGCCGGCGTTATTGTAAACGAATTGCTTTTAATGCTGCAGGGCATCACAGCTATCAGTTTTATTGCACTTCCTTATAGTAATGAACTTTTACTTGTTGCTGCAGTTATACTTGTTTCAGGATTATTTTTGTTAAACATCAGTCAAAGAAAGATAAGCTGACTTCAATCATAAAATAATATTTGCTTAACATTCAACTTTGCAAAAAATTATTTACAATCATGAACATACAACAACAAACATTGGCATCAATTGCAATTGAGTATAACCAGTTTGTGCCCATACTTGAAAAGTATCATCTTGATTTTTGCTGCGGCGGAAAACGCACACTTGCGGAAGCCTGCACTGAAAAGGGGTTACAAATTGATGATATTATTAAAGAACTTGAAGCCACAAATACAAAGGATGAGATTGCCCATATTTATTATAATGACATGAATGCGGAACAATTAATCCGCCATATACTTATCAGGCATCATTTCTACACACGCCAGTCGATGCCTGTTATTGAAGAACACCTGGTTAAAGTTGCATCAAAGCATGGCAATCACTTTCCTTATATGAAGACAGTGCTGGAGCTTTTCAGGTATTTAAAAAATGATATGTACCAGCACATGCAGAAAGAAGAAATGGTTTTGTTTCCCAGGATAAAGGAAATAGCTGCGGCAATAAGCAATGATAATAAAACTAACAAGCAGCAAGCTTATATAAGTAATCCTGTTGCCATGATGGTGCATGAGCATGATGAAGCAGGAGCAATAATGGAGCAGATAAGAATATTGACCAATGACTACCATGCACCCGAAGGAGCATGCAATACATTTAAAGTAGTGTTAGAGGAATTAAAAGCCTTTGAAGAAGATTTGCACAAACATGTACACCTCGAAAATAACCTGTTGTTCCCTATGGCAGAAAAAATGATTGAGCAATCTGCCAGTCAGTCAAAATAGTTTCAGCACATATCCGGCATACCCATTGATTCGTTGATTACACCAAAGAAAATAACCTTCAAATTAACTTTTGGGGGTTATATTTTTTTAAAGGTTATTCAAACACAAAATATAAGCCCAAACAAATGATAAGTATGGCTACGGAGGTGAGTCCGAATAATATTATATGGTATAGTTCAGGTATTGGGTTGATAATAGAAAGCACACAACTCAAAAACCCCAGGAAGGCGCCAACGCCTGCACAAACAAAACCATTAAACCGGCGTGCGGCATAACGTTCTTTTTTATATTCCCGAAGATAGGCAGCAATGTTTTCCTCAGAGAAACCTGATTTATTCAATTGTTCCTCAACATCAGCAGGAGAAAGCTTTGCCCCAATCCATGAACGTACCAGGGAAGCATCAACAGGAATTATCTTTTCCATAGCAATCGTTTTGAGATGTGTTCTCTAATTTAATAGAGTAGAAAAATAATACATTTTGGTTTATTGCCCCACTGAAACTGATTTTAATCATATTTTCTGTTGATAGCTGTCAATTTTTAACACACCAGTGACAAATACTTTTGTTCCACTAAAATTTCCACTGGTGAGCGCATTATTCTTATTAATAGGTATCAGCATAATAGTTGCCGGCGCATTTCTTACCGCTTTTTTATGGAGCGTAAAAAACGGGCAGTATGATGATGACTATACTCCTTCTGTAAGAATGCTTTTTGATGATGAACTCCCGGCAGAAAACTCAACCTCTTCAGAACCAAAAATCCAAAACAAGTAAATCTATATGCAGGCAGAAAAATTCTATTACGACAACCGGATTGTAAAAAACTTCGCGTACGCCACCATTCTTTGGGGCGCGGTTGGTATGCTGGCAGGTTTATGGGTTTCTCTTCAACTCATATTCCCTTCACTCAACATTACACAATACGGTTCATTCGGCAGGTTAAGACCCCTGCACACCAATGCCGTTATTTTCGCCTTTGTAGGCAACGGTATTTTTATGGGTGTGTATTACTCGTTGCAACGCTTATGTAAAGCAAGAATGTTTAGCGATACATTAAGCAAAATTCATTTTTGGGGCTGGCAGCTTATTATTGTTGCGGCAGCCATTACGCTTCCTATGGGCTATACAACCAGTAAGGAATATGCGGAACTGGAATGGCCGATTGATATTGCGATTGCCCTGATCTGGGTAGTATTTGGGTGGAATATGTTTGGCACTATTATTAAAAGAAGAGAGAAACACCTGTATGTTGCCATCTGGTTTTATATAGCAACATTTGTTACTGTTGCCATGCTGCATATTGTAAACTCTTTTGAAATACCTGTTTCATTTTTAAAAAGCTATAGCTGGTATGCAGGTGTACAGGATGCTTTGGTGCAATGGTGGTACGGGCATAATGCGGTGGCATTCTTCCTCACCACGCCATACCTCGGGCTAATGTATTACTTCATGCCCAAAGCAGCCAACAGGCCGGTATATTCTTACAAACTTTCCGTTATACACTTCTGGTCTTTGATATTCCTGTATATATGGGCCGGTCCTCACCACTTATTATATACAGCTTTACCTAACTGGGCACAGTCACTCGGTGTGGTGTTTTCATTCATGCTTATCTTCCCAAGCTGGGGTGGTATGATTAACGGTTTGCTTACGCTGCGCGGCGCATGGGACAGGGTAAGAGATGACGTGATTTTAAAATTTATGGTGGTTGCCGTTACATCTTATGGTATGGCAACTTTTGAAGGCCCCATGCTTTCATTAAAGAATGTAAATGCTATTGCCCACTTTACTGATTGGATTATTGCACACGTACACGTAGGCGCTTTGGGCTGGAACGGTATGCTTACGTTTGGTATACTTTACTGGTTGATACCAAGGATGTTTAATACTCCATTGTATTCAAAAAAATTAGCCAATAACCACTTCTGGCTTGGCACACTTGGTATAGTATTTTATGCGGTGCCTTTATACTGGGCAGGTTTTACCCAGAGCAGTATGTGGAAACAATTTACCGAAGCAGGCATTCTTAAATATTCCTTCCTCGAAACTGTTACATATCTGAAACCATTTTATATGCTGCGTTCTTTTGGCGGCACATTGTATTTGATTGGTGTATTCATGATGTTTTACAATGTATATAAAACAGTTAAAGCAGGTAAGCTTGTTGCAGATGAACCTGCAGAAGCAGCGCCACTTCAAAAAGAATATGTAAAACATGCAGGAGAACACTGGCACAGATGGATTGAAAGAAAACCAATACAAATGATGATTGTGAGTTTGATAGTTGTGATTATTGGTGGTGTTATTGAAATGATTCCAACCTTCCTGGTTAAATCAAATGTACCTACCATCGCTTCTGTAAAACCATATACACCGCTTGAATTGCAGGGTCGTGATATTTATGTAAGAGAAGGTTGTTATACCTGCCATTCGCAAATGATACGCCCGTTCCGTAGTGAAACAGAAAGATATGGTGAGTATTCAAAAGCAGGAGAATTTGTATACGACCACCCGTTTCAATGGGGCAGCAAGCGTACCGGTCCTGATTTAAGCAGGGAAGGAGCAGGCAATTTAAAGAAAAGCGATGGCTGGCATTTCCGTCACCTGCGTGAGCCATCATCAATGAGTGAAGGTTCTATCATGCCTGCATATCCCGGGCTTATAGAAAATACACTCGACACAACAAGCACGCCGGCTAAAATAAAAGCAATGATAAAACTGGGAGTGCCTTACGAAAAAGAATATCCTGCAATAGCAAATAAAGATTTGTTGACACAGGCGCAGGGTATATCAAACAATTTAAAATCAGATAGTATTAAGGTAGCCCCCAACAGGGAAATAATTGCGGTGATTGCTTACCTGCAAAGGCTTGGTACCGACATATCAAAATCTGAAAACGCTAAAAATTAATCGCCATGTTCAAATTCATAAAACAATATGCAGAAAAGATGCATGACGCTAATGTTTATCCAATGATTTCTCTTATCATCTTTTTCCTGTTTTTTGTTGTGCTGCTGGTACTGGTGAAAAAGATGAAGAAAGAAAATGTAGAGCGTTTATCAAACATACCACTTGATTCAGAAGAGATAACTAACTCAACCTTGTAAACAAAATTTATGAACCGTTTTACATCCATAAAGAAAAAGCTATTCAGCACTTCATTATTGCTGAGCGCTATATTACCTGCTATTGCACAAGAGTCTGCAACCAGCGCCGCACCAGGAGAAAAAAGTAACCTGCTGGCAATTTTATTAACTGTTTCTGCTATAGTACTTGCATTTGTAATATGGGGCATGGGACAGGTATTGATAAACGTTGGCAAGCTGGCGCTTGAAAAACATAAGAATGCCGGTAAGTTGTTAAGCGCTATATTCATTATCGGTTTGTCGCTTACCTCTCAAACCATTTTTGCACAAACTGCTGAAACCACTTCAACAGTGGCTGCAGATGCACCTAACTATGGTGGTTTAACGGCAAGTGCTTTTTATGCATTTGTTTCAGTACTCACTATTGAAGTAGCAGCCATTTTATTTCTTGCATTTTCCATACGCAGGGTATTCCAGGAATTACTTCCCGAAAAAGCTAAAGCCGTTGCAAAAAGCTCCAGGTTCAGTGAATGGTGGTCATCGTTTGATAAGAAGTTTTTTACCAAAGCTGTTGCGGTAGAAAAAGAAGCTGATATTTTACTTGACCATGATTATGATGGTATACAGGAGCTTGATAACTC
This sequence comes from Chitinophagaceae bacterium, assembly GCA_020847395.1. Taxonomy (GTDB): domain Bacteria; phylum Bacteroidota; class Bacteroidia; order Chitinophagales; family Chitinophagaceae; genus Agriterribacter. Next base: position 14,058 of record JADLCD010000111.1, on the reverse strand, counting down.
TTTACCGCCATGGTGGAAGTATGGTTTTTATGCAACGATTTTTGTTGCTGTTTTCTACCTGGGATATTACCATGCATTTGGTGTAGGTAAAAATCCAACACAGGAATACCTGGCTGAAATGGAAAAAGCTAAGGTAGAAAAGGAAGCATACGAAGCTAATAATAAAGATAAGGTAGATGAAAATAATATACCGATGGCTGATGCGGCAGGTATAGCATCGGCAAAAGAAATTTATGCTAATAAATGTTGGCCCTGTCATGGTAAAGCCGGTGAAGGTGGCGCCGGACCAAATCTTACAGACGATTACTGGCTGCACAAAGGCTCGCTTAACGATATATACCACAGTATTAAAATCGGGTATCCTGATAAGGGAATGCAATCCTGGTCAAAAGAATTTACACCTGTACAAATGAGCTATTTAGCCAGCTATATCAAAACATTGCATGGCACTAATCCTCCCGGCGCAAAAGCACCACAGGGAGATTTGTTTGCAGAACAGGGAGCGGCTCCGGCAACTTCAGCGCCTGCGCCAGCTGATTCAACAGCGTTAAAATAAGTTATAGTTGATGTGTTTTATATAATGCTAACCTTTAAACAAATAAAACGCCGGCATAGATTACAATGACTGAAGAAGATTTGATAATACAGGATGAGAAAGGATCGTTCAGAGATTCGGTAGCCACCATCACAAAAGATGGCAGCAGGAATTATATACATCCCAAAAAACCGAAAGGCGTATTATATACTTTACGTACCAAATTCAGCATCGTTTATCTCATCATTTTTTTTGCACTACCTTTTATTAAAGTAAATGGTGAGCCTTTGCTGATGTTGAATGTGCTGGAGAGAAAGTTTATCATCTTCGGCTTAATATTCTGGCCGCAGGATTTTTTTATTTTTGGTATCGCCATGCTCACCTTTATTGTGTTTATTGTTTTATTTACGGTGATTTATGGTCGTGTATTTTGCGGGTGGGCATGCCCGCAAACCATTTTTATGGACATGGTGTTCCGCAAAATTGAATACTGGATTGATGGAGACTCAGCGCAACAACGCCAGTTAAAAAACATGCCTTGGAACAGTACAAAAATCAGGAAGAGAACAATCAAGTTTATCGCTTTCTTTTTACTTTCTTTCATTATTGCCAACTTCTTTCTTGCTTACCTTATAAGCATGGATAAGTTGATTGAATATATACAAACACCTTTAGCCCATATAGGAACATTGATATCATTACTTGCTTTTACAACTGTTTTCTTTTTTGTGTATTGGTGGTTCAGGGAGCAGGCATGTATAGTAGTTTGCCCTTACGGAAGGTTACAGGGAGTATTGCTTGATAAAAACTCTATTGTTGTTGCTTACGATTACAAACGTGGGGAACCAAGAGGGAAATTTTCCAAAAAAGATAAAAAAGAACCTCACGATTGCAAATGTGTGGATTGCAAAAATGATGGCGCATGTAAAAGCCTTGAAGAAAAAGCAGCGCCGGTTATAGTGCCCGACAAAGGAGATTGTATTGATTGTGCGGCCTGCGTTAGAGTTTGTCCAACAGGTATTGATATACGCAACGGCACGCAGTTGGAATGCGTAAACTGTACTGCCTGTATTGATGCCTGTGATGCTATTATGACCAGCATCAATAAACCAACAGGGCTAATAAGATATGCGTCTGAAAAAAGTATTAAAGATGGGGTTCAGTTGAAATTTACCAGGCGTATAAAAGCATACAGCGTTGTATTAATTTTATTATTAGTATTATTGGTTACACTGATTGTTACCCGTACAGACCTTGATGCCAGGCTTATGCGCACCGCGGGTATGACATATACCTCACTGCCTGATGGCAGAATAGCAAACCTTTACAATTTAAAACTGGCTAATAAAACACATATGGATATTCCCTTTGAACTAAGGCTTGAAGATGTGAAGGGGGAAATAACACCCGTAGGCAGCGGAACAACAGTAGTTAAAAAAGAGGATTATGCTAACCTGCAGTTCTTTGTAAAGTTGAACAGGAAAGATGTAACAAGCTGGAAAAAAGTAATTCATATAGGATTGTATCAAAACGGAAAAAAATTAAAAACAATTGAAGCGAAGTTTATAGGACCGGAAGTGTATGAATAGGCAGTAGAGGTAAGGAGTAAGGAGTAAGGAGTAGGCTGTCAAAGACTCCCGATGAACAAAGTGATATCGGGGAAACTTGAAACCTGAAACTTGAAACCTGAAACCTGAAACCTGACACCTGGAACCTGGAACCTGAAACTCATCGCTTCTCATTCATAAAAAATTTATACCATGAACTGGGGATATAAAATACTGATTGTTTACCTGGTATTTGTTGCAGGTATTATTGTGCTGGTGTTCAAATCATCTAACGAAAAAATTGATTTGGTTACACCTGATTATTATGCCAAAGAATTAAAACACCAGGAAAAGATTGATGCAGTTAAAAGAACCAACGCTTTAGCATCAAAAGTAAAATTTGAGATAGTGAATAATTCTTTGATTATTACACTGCCTGCTGAATTTAATGAAAAAGAGGTAAGCGGAGAAGTATTGCTGTATTGTCCTTCAGACGGCAACAAGGACATTAAAAAAAATTTCACAACAACAAACAGCGCCACAACCGTAGCACTTTCTCCGGGTATTAAAGGAGCTTACGACCTGCAGTTAAACTGGAATACAGGAAGCCGTACTTATTATTTTGAAGAAAAGTTATTTCTGTAATTCACAAAACAATATATAATGTTAGAAACAGCCATAGCCGCATTTACCATTGGAGTGATAGGAAGCTTTCACTGCGTTGGCATGTGCGGACCTCTGGCTTTATCCCTGCCATTAAAAGATGATAGCCTGTATTCAAAATTTATTGGCACGCTATTATACAATAGCGGAAGAATTGTAACCTATTCACTTTTTGGATTAGTAGTGGGAAGCATCGGGCACAGCATATCACTTTTGGGTTTTCAGCAGGGATTGTCTATAGTGGCCGGCAGCATCATATTATTGCTGGTGATATTACCCAAATTTTTTCCTTCACAATTTAAAAGCAGGAATATTGCCACGGTGTTTTTTGAGAAAATAAGAAAAACATTCGGAAGATTATTCTTCAAAAAAAATCAATCTACCCTGTTTGCAATAGGTTTTTTAAATGGATTGCTGCCCTGCGGGCTGGTATATCTTGCTTTAGCCGGTGCCACAGCCACCGGCAATATAGGAAGAGCGGCAATATTTATGGCAGCATTTGGTGCAGGCACCTTACCTGTAATGTGGACGATTGCATTTTGGGGAAATTATATTAATGTAAACATAAGGCAACGCATTCGCAGCATATATCCTTATATGATGATGTTGATGGCCTGCCTGCTTATATTAAGAGGTATGGGCTTAGGCATTCCATATATAAGCCCGGCAGAAGATATGGTAAGTAAAAAAATAATCTGTGCTCCTAATCATTAGTAACAAAATACTATTAAAAGCGCAATACGAATTGCTTAATAATTTGTCATATAATAAAGAAAAGATAAACCAGGCACTCAGTGAATGTGTTGCCTGGCAGGCTTCGCTTAACTCACTTAAAGAAGAGAGTTACACGCTCAAAACTACTTTAAGTGAAGTGCTGGATAATAATACTACTGCAAAGGAATTGATTGCCGAGGCTGAGGATTTTCACAACTTTATAGTGGAAAGAGACGAATACATAAAAGATATTTCGCTTGATGTAAAACGGCAGGAAAAGAAGCTTAAAGAGTTCTCCTCCAAAAATACTACAGATAAATACTGGCAAAAGCAGCAACAGAAACTCCGCAATGAAGTAATCTATCTTGAAAAAGATTTTGCAAAAATGAGAGAAGACTTCTACAGAAAATTTTTGAAAAAAGTTTGACCATATAATTATTCCAGGCATACATAATATAAACTTCCAAAATTTATATTCCCGCCACCATTAAACCGCTACATGTAGTATATGTTTGCCACTGCTTACCATTCACAAACCTAAAAAATAGTATAATTGCAACCTGTTTTTAATTATAACATTGATACACATGAAATATTCTCAATGGATCGGGATTGCTGCGGCACTCATGGTAATTATAGCCAGCTATTTACCCTGGATGGAAATTCCTGCGCTGCAAAAGATAGTTACAGGTATGGATAATGCAGGCACCAATCTTGGAAAACCTGCAAAGCTGCATCTTATTTTTGCTGTTACAGCTATCGTTTTTTTTCTGATACCTAAAGTATGGGCTAAAAGAACAAATCTTATATTTTGTGCATTAGGTATAGCCTGGGCTGTAAGAAATTTTTTATTGTATGCACGTTGCGAAATGGGCACATGTCCTGAAAGAAAATATGGGCTATATATAGTTTTATGCGGTTCTGTTGTAATGCTGTTGATGGCGCTTTTTCCTGATTTGAAGATAGTAGAGAAAAAAGAGCCTTGATTGAATATGTACATAAATAAGGCTTTGTATGGCAGCCTTGTGTGTTTGTGCGGCTGGAAAAAAGTGAGTCAATTTATAGCAATAATGCTGATAGTAACACAACAATGCACACAATACAATAGCTGACGACGTATATAAACTCCGTAGAGTTGTATCTATGGAATTTATATACCATCTGTCAGGGTCTCACAGGGGGACAATCATTTCTGTCTCTGTAACCTAATGCCAATACCACGCCGAGAGAAAAACTATAGTAGTTATCTTTTTTTGCAGGATTGGCTGAACGGCTAAAACCATCCAGGTAATCAGTTGACATAAACCTGTAATTAGTTTCTGCCTTCACAGCCAATTTTGGTGAAATAAAATATTTCAGTCCTGCACCAACAGGTATTATGGGTAGTAATACAGGGGTACGATGCACGGCATCTGTTGCAAGCCCTGCACCGGTTGTTTCTGCATCAAAATATGAAGCATTATATTGACTGTAATCTCTTTGTACATTTAAAAGTGAAATTCCCGCTCCTGCAAAAATATACGGAGCAAAGCCCCTGCTTTGCTCTAAAGCATTTTTTCTGAATATATCCCAGGCAAACATGCCTGAAAATTCAGTAACGGGTGTAGTAAATTTAAAATTACGCTGTTGCCTGTATGCAGGTGTGGTGTATTTTGAATCGTCGCCTCTTAATGAGCCAAAAGAAAAATTAGCCATAAGCGAAAAAGATCTGTTTAAAATATATGCTGCATGAAAACCAAATTGCGGCCTTATAGTAGCATATGAACCCAAATCGCCACGTGCAAGATCTCCTGTGTAAATAAATGCTCCTCCGTTTATACCTGCTTCAAGGCGGTGGGTATATATCTGCGCATACATAAAAAAATACTGAAACGATAGTAATGGCGTAATCACCATTATTTTTTTTGATATAGAATTCATCGGCAGTTTCCTGTTTAGTGAGCAATAAGGACTGTGTAGAATTCTATTATAGCATTAAAGTTTTTAGTTAAAAAAATTTGTCTCAAAAGCCAGGAAAATGTAGCGCCTGTATGAGGTATATGCTGAATTCAAAAATTAATTGTGCTACAATAATACTATGAAAATAGTGCCAGAGGTTGGGTTAAGCTGTTAAAAATTTCACTATTTTATAAATGAACAGCTACCTGTTTCTATTGAAATAATCTGATTTTAATACTCCCTAAAATTTTTGCCATATGGTATAGATACAGTCAGAAATATACATGTTTAGAAAAATCCAGTTATATTGCGGCGAATTTTTAAGGAAAGTTTCCACCATGACATCATTTACTAACTATAAAGTACCTTATACACTTGATGAAAGGTACACCAAAAGAGTAGCTTATTTTTCAATGGAGTTCGCCATTCACCAACCACTTAAAATTTATAGTGGCGGACTTGGATTTTTAGCAGGTTCTCATATGCGGAGTGCCTACGAATTAAAACAAAACCTGATAGGCGTAGGCATCTTATGGAAATATGGATATTACGACCAGGCACGTAACCAGGACCAGACATTGCAGGTACAATGGAATGAAAAAATTTATAATTTTCTCGAAGATCATAATATCAAGTTCCAGATTAATATTCACGATCACCCGGTTTGGGTAAAAGCATATTATCTTAATCCGGAAACATTCGGGAGTGCGCCCATTTTTTTACTGAGTACAGACCTGCCGGAGAATGATTATATATCTCAAACTATTACACACCGTTTATACGATGCTAACGTTGCCACCAAAGTAGCGCAGTTTATTTTACTGGGTGTAGGCGGCGCTAAGCTGATGGATGAATTAGGATTTGATCCGCAGGTGTATCACCTTAATGAAGCACATGGTTTTTCTGCAGCGTTTTATCTGTATAAAAAATTCGGCAATAAAGAAGATGTGAAGAAAAGACTGGTATTTACTACACATACGCCTGAAGAAGCCGGTAATGAAAAACATGACATATACCTGTGCCAGAAGATGAGTTATTTTTGTGGTATTCCACTTGATGAGGTACGAAAATTAACAGGCATAACTGATGACCAGTTTAATCATTCACTTGCTGCATTGCGGTTTGCGCGTTTATCCAATGGCGTTAGTGAGCTGCATGGACACGTAAGCAGGGCCATGTGGGGAAAATATGAAGGTATATGCCCCATCATTCATGTTACCAATTCTCAAAACTTCAGGTATTGGGCAGATAAGCAATTGTACTATGCCGCTGAAGAAAATAATGAAGATAATTTTATTGATAGAAAATGGTTTTTGAAAAAAAGAGCTTTTGATGTTGTTGCAGATCAAACAGGAAAATTGTTTGATCCTAATATTTTAACAATTGTATGGGCACGCCGTTTTGCAGGTTATAAAAGAGCTGATTTAATTACAAGAGATAAGCAACGCTTTGAAGCATTATTAGCCAGTCAAAAATACCCTGTTCAAATCATCTGGGCCGGCAAGCCATACCCTGTTGATTATCCCGCTATAAGCGATTTTAACTACCTTGTTAATCTTAGTAAGAACTACAAAAATGTGGCGGTATGTATTGGTTACGAACTGGCATTAAGTAAGCGCCTTAAGCAGGCTGCAGATATTTGGCTAAATAATCCCCGTGTGCCACGCGAAGCTTCGGGTACAAGCGGCATGACAGCTGCCATGAATGGAGCCGTAAATTTTTCAACCGATGATGGCTGGATACCTGAATTCATTCATAACGGTCATAATGGTTTCGTAATACCAAAAGCAGATTATGCCAACATGAGTGTGCATGATCAGGATGAATATGATTTAAGAAAATTGTATGAAATACTGGAGGGAGATATTCTTCCACTGTATTATGAACGTCCTGATTTGTGGAGACAGATTATGAAAAACGGGATGAAGGATGTTCGGTTCCGTTTTGAATCCGGAAGAATGGCTGATGAATATTATCGCCTGCTGTACAATGCAAAGTAATGGATGTATATAAAAAATGCCCCGAGGTGCGTTGGGCTGATCTTGATCCCAATTTTCATATGCTGCATTCCAGGTATTATGATTTGGGTGCTTATGTGAGAATGTGCTTTTTAACTGAGCAGGGATTGAGCTTAACGGTGATGGCTGATCATAAAATGGGACCTATTCTTTTCAGGGAAGAATGTGTTTTTAAGCGTGAAATAAAGTTTGGCGATAAGTTAGACATTACCTTACAGATGCTTAAAGCTCGTAAGGATGGCTCCCGCTGGACAATGCAGCATCATATTTACATCAACAACGAAACACTTGCCGCAGTAATTACAGTAGATGGCGCATGGATTAATACCGAACGCAGGCGTCTCGCAACCCCTCCCCCACAATTTGCTGAAATATTTAACAGAATTCCCAAGGCCGAAGGATTTGAATGGCAGTAACCTTAACCAGTACTATTAAAAAAATTACAACATTAAATAGTTAAGAATAGCGAAGCTATTTGCTTAATACATCTTAACTTGTTAAGCCAATAAGATACATATACTCACTAATAAAAGTTATAAATTTTTCATGAAAAAAAACACACTGCTTTTTTCATTTCTGTTTATTAGCTCAATTGTTTTTGGACAACAGGAAAAAATTCTCTCCCGTATTGATAGTGTTATAAAGAAATATGATATGATCGGCGTTTCTGTTGCTGTGGTAAAAAAAGGAGAAATAATATATACGCATTCTTTTGGATTAAAGAATGTAGAAACTCAAACTCCTCTTGAAGATTCAGATATATTCAGAATAGCTTCCATATCAAAATCTTTTTCTGCAACATCCATCATGCAGTTGGTGGAAGCAAAAAAATTATTACTTAATGATGATGTAAGTAACCTGGTTGGATTTACAGTACGCAATCCCACATTTCCTGATAAGGTAATTACATTAAAAATGCTGTTATCGCATACATCAAGCCTCAATGATTCGCAGGGATATTTTACACTTGATGTTATTAACCCTGCTAAAAATGCCGATTGGGCAAAATGCTACAGCGATTATGCACCCGGTGCTGATTACAAATATTGTAACCTGAATTTTAATATGGCAGGTACTATTATTGAACGCAGCAGCGGGCAGCGCTTTGACAAATATGTGAAAGAACATATACTGAACCCATTAGGATTATATGGCGGCTACCAGGTTGGCGCTTTAGATTCTACAAAATTTGTTACACTTTATGAATATGATTCTGCTACCCAAAAATTTACTGCAGCGCCAATGGCATATAATCCGCGCACAACAGAAATAGAACAGTATGTAATGGGCTACAGCACGCCCGTTTTTTCACCAACAGGCGGCATGAAAATATCTGCCACAGATCTTGCAAAATACATGACGATGCATATGTATTCCGGAAATTACAAAGGGGTAAGAATTATAAAAAAGAAAAGCTCACGTATTATGCAAACGCCGGTATCAGATGGTGAAGAAGGCTACGGACTTGCATTGCATAAAACAAAAAAAATTATTCCCGGTAAAACTTTAACCGGGCATACCGGCTCAGCTTATGGTTTATACAGCATGATGTTTTTTGAGCCAAAAGAAAAATTTGGAATAGTTGCCATTACCAATGGATGTAATCCTGTATATATAGATGATTTTAATCAGCCGCTAAGAGCTGTGGTAAATGTACTATATGAAGAACTGATCAGGTAAGTTTTGTTGGAGAGCGTATTACAATTAATTTAATTTTTTCAATAAGATATTTACTGCAAGTACAGCAATCTATAATTAAGTATTTGAAACAGGAATTTCATGGGCGTATCCCGAATTTCATCTTCATATTGCATAACCAGTTACTCCCCATCTCTCTTTATCCAGCTCATTTGTATGTAAGGCCTGTGAGCTGTACGATTTCATTTCTCACAGAAGTTTCCATAATAAAATCATACAGCATTGGTACGTGATATTTTCTGAAACCGGATTTGGTACAACTCTGTAAAATCTTATCGCTTTCTTCCATACATGCTGAATAGGCGTATTCAGAAAAAGGCATATTCTCATGTAAGGGTATGTCTATGAATTTAGCATCATTTATTCCCTTATGGCTAAAAAAGAAAACCTCAAATCCCTCTACAGCTTCGGTGTCGAAATCAATAGGAACAATGCAACCTACATACCCATCGGTGCGTGGGCAGAGTACATATCTTTGTCCAAGATTTACAGGCATTATTCCATTTTTAGGTAAGGTAAGTGCAAGCCTCGGATCGGATGGACTTATATCCAGATCGGTGAAGAGTTTTTTTACAAGATCAAAATATTTCAATGCCCATTTTAAAGAAGGCAACCCGGAAAGATTTTGGGTAAGTTGCTCGTATGCTTCCATAGTCTTTATTTAAGGAATATGTTTCAATAAATCGTTGAGATGTAAAAATAAAAAACACGATTCATACCTAACGCGCAATTGTATTACTTATATTACAACCAGGAACTTTAATATGATACAAACGATTGCCAGGCAACGCTGGGTAAGATTAATTCCTATTGCATTTATTACCTATAGTCTTGCTTATCTTGACCGTGCAAATTTTGGATTTGCCGCAGCCGGCGGAATGGCTGCCGATCTTAAGATAACGCCTGCTATATCCTCTTTGCTGAGTTCATTGTTTTTTCTTGGCTATTTTTTCTTCCAGGTACCCGGCGCTTTATATGCTGCCAATAAAAGTGCTAAGCAATTAATTTTCTGGTCGTTGATATTGTGGGGAGGTTTGGCAGCAGCAACAGGCATGATAAGCAATGTAAATCTTTTAATCGCTATTCGTTTTGCCCTGGGCGTGGTAGAAAGTGCGGTTATGCCTGCCATGATTATTTTTCTTAGCCGCTGGTTTACCAAAGCGGAACGATCAAGAGCCAATACCTTTTTGATATTGGGTAATCCCGCTACTATATTATGGATGTCTATTGTATCAGGCTACTTAATAAAATCCGTTGGCTGGCGCTGGATGTTTATTATAGAAGGCATTCCTGCTATTATCTGGGCTTTCTTCTGGTGGAAATTAGCAGATGACAAACCCCGCGATGCGCAATGGTTGACTGAGGATGAAAAAGTCGCACTGGAAAATCAATTGAATCTTGAACAGCAGGGAATAAAGCCTGTTAAAAATTATGCTGAAGCATTCAAATCAAAAACAGTGATACTACTTTGCCTGCAATATGCATTGTGGAGTATTGGCGTATATGGTTTTGTAATGTGGTTACCTTCCATTATTAATGCTGCGCCTGACAGTAATATTGTTACAACGGGTTGGCTTACCGCCGTACCTTTTTTATTGGCGTGCATTGCTATGCTGGCAACTTCTTATTTTTCAGATAAAATGCTTACCCGCAAAATCTTCGTGTGGCCGTTCCTGTTAATCGGTGCTATTGCTTTTTATGTTTCTTATCTTATTGGCGGAAATCATTTCTGGTTATCTTTTATATTGCTGGTTATTGCAGGCGGAGCCATGTATGCGCCTTACGGTCCATTCTTTGCTGCCATTACCGAAGTATTGCCAAAAAATGTTGCGGCAGGTGCGGTTGCACTTATCAATAGCTTTGGAGCGCTTGGGTCTTTTGCAGGCGCATATCTCGTAGGTTATCTCAACGGAACAACCGGTAGTTTCAGCGCTGCTTATATTTTTATGGCAGGTTCGTTGCTGCTATCTGCGTTGATTACAATATTGGCATTAAAGAAGCACTAAAGCGTTTCTAATACCCCATACGAGGCATATAAAAATTGCTGTCATTTTTTACAAACGGGTAGCCGCTAAGCGGCAGAACTGTAACGGGGTGTCAGACATAAGCAATTAATTTTCCCCGAAATCACTTTGTTCATTGGGCGCTTCAACAGCTTTCACATCTCATGTTTCAGCTTTCACGTTTAGTTCCACCTATTCACTACCGCCCTTTCGGTAGGCAAGTTGCCCATTGCCTATTCACTCCTTTTTCTTCTGTGCCGGCGGCACAATCCTTTTGTACACAAAAAGATTAATATTTCCATTATGCGCCGAGGGCGCTACCCACTTTATATGAAAGAAGGCTGGTATAAATATTTCCTAAATTAAGCTATTCGTTCATGAATAAGCCTTTGGAAACTAGTCCCCGCAGTCCGCTATATTTCTATACTAGACCCATGTTAGGCACCTTCTTTTACGTGGGATTTGCAATGTGGCTGATTAAAGGAAATGCTCCATAGCGAAATGCGTTTGATAATTTAAAATGAAATATTTTGAACCTGTGAGAGATTGCTTCTCCCGCCTTAACATTCATCCAATTCGGTTCTTAATACTGGCGGGATCGTAAGGCGGTGATTAAGTTAATATATGCTTTGCCTTAGCGCTGATTATAAACTTAAAACACTTTTACCGTCACTGCGAACCCGCCACTTGCTGCTTGAATCAAAAACATCTTGCGGCGGGTGAAGCAGTCCCATACATAATACAGGGCTGGGATTGCTTCTCCCGCTTCAACTTTCATCCAATGCAAATCTTGATGCGGGCGGGATCGCAAAATACGGGCGGAACTGTGTTGGTTTTAATGTCAGCAAAAATGAAATCCCGGAAGAAATATCCAATCGAGGTTTCAAAATATTAATTAGCCCCAATAAATAAGGGCTGCTCAGTATACCTGAAGCAGCCTCTTGAAGAATGATTATGTTGGAATATTACCGGTGTGTTGTGTTTAGCAGTTTAATTGACAAGTGATATGAACCCGGCACAAATATGCGCATGGGTATCCTCAATGCATAATCAAACTTATCATTTGTATAAACACCGAGATAATGGCTGTCGGAACTGCCGCTGTAAAAATTACCCGCGGCGTTATTAGACCATCCGGAAGTACTGTCAATTTGCACATAAGCAGTCGGAATTCTATAATACATGTTGTATCCATTACCCAGCGACTGAATAGGAAAAGGCACCAGTGGAAATTTTAACGACATTACAGAATCTGTAGCAATAAATGTGTCTGGCGCATAATCCTGTAAATTTTGTAAAAATGGAGGGTTAGGATTTATACCACTATTGGGTCTTTTGGCAATTTCTCCTTTACTTGGATCAAACGCCACATTATTACGATCTGCAACCCTTACGGTAAATATATTCGGTGTATCAGCATACCTGGTAATGCTGTATTCCACAAAGGGATTATTTGGCCCATTAAATAAAACTCCTGCACCGCTTGCGGTTCCTGCCATCAGCATCGAACAACTGAAGGCTCCTGTTTCAGGCGATATTTCAATAGATTTACCCTCCACTATGTAAATGGTCATTAATTTTGGCAGTATTTGTGTGCCTGCTTCGTTGGTTACCTCAACGTCCATGCTGTATTTACCCAGCGGAAGGTTCAGGGTGCCTGCATTGGCTTCTATGGTTCCGTTAGATTCATTAACCGTGATAGGTGGTAATTCGGTGACTTTTTGCTTTGCGGTAATGGCTGCATATGTAATATCGGTTTTGGCATTATACCCCGCTGTCCATATGGTTACCGGGTATGTTTTTGAAAAAAGGGAATCTACTGTTTTACCCGATTCATCGTAAATATGCACCCAGCGTACCTTCATGGGAATGCTGGAACCATCGGTGATTAATGAATAAGATTTTGATGTGCGTCCCCTTATGATGGAGAATTCGTTGACCGCATATTGTATATAGGGGCTTAAAAAGCCGCTTTCCACTTTTGTACAACCATACCAGGTTAGTACCGTTGATATGCATATTGCTACCGATAAATATTTATATATGGTTTTCATTCTTATTTTTTTGTGTTGTAGAAAAATAAAATATGCGCCGGTTCAAGCTTATCGATTATACCATTTTGAGTAACCAAGCCAGATTGAATAACTCTTGTTCTTACCCCCGCATCTTCTGGTATATCGCCTGCGGGGTTAAGATCACTAAGGTCGTAAGGATACCAAAGAAAACTGTAGTAAATTATCCTGGGTACGGAAGATACGATGGAACTGTATCCCAACTCAAAATCCCGGACATATTCGTAAGATACTACTACCTTGGTATCACTCAGGTTGGTTGTAAAAAAAGCGCCTGTATTGGTCAGTTTTTCATACGACAATACATCGCCTATAAGATACATTTTTAAGGAGTCACGGGTATTGTTTATGTTTTGCTGTAAATAGTATTTCAGCGAATCCAATCCAAAAACCGCTGTAGCATCATAATTTTTTTGTACAAAAAATGTACGACTTGCCAGGTAGTTTAATATAGCATAATCTGAAGGAGCAAAAAAAGTGGTATTTGCTTTATTCACTTCATCCACCATGTTGGCAGCTTCAATCACCTGTACAAGCGTGTCGTAATCCGGATTGCTCTTCAATACGTCGAATGTTGTCATTTTCGCATATTTGGTAACATCTTCTATTTGTCCACCCACTATATAATCCTTTTTGCAGGACGTGGTTGCAAGCGAAAACAACAAAACTGCGATGATAAGATTAACTTTTTTCATCTTAATAATTTTTAATTATTTGTTTTTTGCCCACCAGGGGTTTTGTGTTAATAATTTATCTTCAGGAAATAATGATCCCATGTCCAATGGCCAATAATATCCCTTGTTTTCGTTGCTTAACCTGCCGTTGCTGGGATATCCCACGTATTCAAGCCAGCCCTGCGCTGCATTGGTT
>JADLCD010000110.1 GCA_020847395.1 Chitinophagaceae bacterium | reverse complement strand
GATAAAACTGTTGTGTACTGTCTCTTTGTTGTCTTAGCTTCCATAATCTGTTTTTTTTATGGTGATTAAAGAGCTAAGATCAACATCAATGAAAAGGCTACCGAAGGTTTAGTTCAACAGGGGGTTTTGTGCAAGCGGGGCGGACGGAATAACGATGAGCAGCAAAAAACATTTTTCAGCTTCAGTTCGGGCAGGACAAACAACATTCGGCATTGCGTATAACTTCAACAAAATAATTTCAATCATCATCGGTACCAGGCTTGACGGAATTCTTCTATTACCCCGCCTGCACAAAGCCCCGACCGTTGGTTGCAAGCCAAAAATGACACACCATGAAGGTTAAAGATTACAAAGACGGAAAGCTTATTATACTCAACAAACCTTTTGATGACAGATCAAAAATCCTGTATTTTTTTTATTTTGTTTCATTCTTTTTTGCCGGGACAATTTTTCTGTGGGTTATTTTAAATGAAATAATGGGAGCGGGAGTTATGTTATTTATTTTATTCTTCGTAACTTTTTGTTACATCGCTGCTTATCGTTTCCTAAATAAAACTTTAATGTCAGAAAAAATTTATGTTACCAATAATGAATTTAAACTCATAAAAACCGGATTTCTAAAAAACAATCAAACTTCATTTGATATTTCTAAAATATCTAATTTTCGACATCTTGGAAAACCAGAATTAACAAAGCATCCACTTGCTGGACAGACATTTGACTATTTAGGCTTTCAAACTGAACAACAAGTCATTAATGAAATGCATGGTGACAATCGTGTAGCATTTAACTATGAAGGTAAATTGATTTCTTTTGGGCAAGATATTTATTCATGGGAGTTTGAAGAATTAGAAATTTTACTTTACGACATTACAAAAAGAGACTTTCGTTACGATGCTAAAACTGATAAGAAGCTTAGTTCTTCAGAGTGAAGCCTGCAACCAACATGCAGTTTTGCGTCATTTTAATTGACAACCCCATATTCAAAAACTATTAACTATGCGACTAAAAAAACTTACGCCAATCTTGTGGACAAAAGATTTGCAAGAGACCATTTCATTTTATACAAATAGTTTAGGTTTCACTTGTCGTCATCAAGTTGACCGTTTTGCAGTATTGGCAAAAGATGATATAGAAATTATGACTGTAATTCCAATAGACGAACCAGATGACTGTAAAGACCAAGAAAATAAGGAAGAGTTTTTTCCTAAGCCAAATTTCACAGGCAGTCTTTATATTGACACAGAAAATGTAGATGAACTTTGGGAGCAAGTAAAAGATAATGTAAAAGTGAAGTATGGCATCGGAAATCAAGAGTGGAATGTACGAGATTTTTCAATTTTAGATAATAATGGCTATGAAGTTGTGTTTGGACAGGACATAAGCAATACAGAAGTTGCGGAATGACACAAAAAGAACGCACAACACTGGGTTTTACGGCACTCTCAAAACTGAATTTGCTACATCAAAAAGTTTTTATAATTTTGTATCCGAATGAATACAATTTAAAGAATGTACTTTATTGAAAAAACTACAGAATTTGATAAGTGGTTTAGAAAACTGAATGACTTGAGAGCAAAAGCAAAAATTTTATTTAGACTTCAAAAATTAGAAAATGAAGAACACTTTGGAGATTGTAAACCAGTTGGAAACGGAATTAGTGAATTGAAAACCAACTATGCAAAAGGTTACAGAATTTATTTCAAAGAAACTGACGGAAAGATTATTATTCTACTAATTGGTGGAGACAAATCAACTCAACAAAAAGACATTCAAAAAGCGAAAGAAATTTGGAACAAATTAAAAAAGTAAAAAATGGAAACATCAAAATTTGATATAGCAGACTATTTAGACAGCAATGAAATGATTGCCGAATATCTAAATGCAGCTTTGGAAGGAGGAAATGATGCTGAAATTGTGACTGCAATCGGACATATTGCTAAGGCAATTGGTATGACTAAGATAGCCGAAGAAACAGGAATGAGCAGACCAAGTTTATACAAGGCATTATCTGACGGAGCCAAACCTCAATTTTCAACTATAATGAAAGTGCTAAAAGCTGTTGGCGGGCAAATAAGAATAAATCCAATATCAGCATAAAAAAACGAACGCACAACATGGGGTTTGCTGCTATGCTGGCTGATGAATAAGTCCTCATCTTTTTGTTCGCAAATCAGCAGCAGTTCGGTCAGACGTAATTCTATTCGGCTTTAGTTCTTATCTTCATCATTAGTAATTTTATTGTGCTTCAGTTCCGGGCTGGACGTTTTTCAAATACCAGCACAGCAGCAAGCCCTGTCCGTTATACACTACCAGGGGACATTTTTAAATTTGGAGCAAATACCAATAATTGGTATATTTGAGCAAATCTTGTGACAATGGCAAAAAATACTTCAATTTTATTGGGAGATTACTTTGACAATTTTATTAATTACCAAATTAAAAGCGGACGTTTCTCGTCTGCCAGCGAGGTTGTAAGGACTGCCCTACGTCTTTTTGAACAAGAAGAAAATCAAAAAAAAGAACTTATAAAAGAACTCAAGAAAGGTGAAAAGTCAGGGTTTGTCAAAAACTTTGACCGAAAAAAATTTATCAAAAATCTTCACAGCAAACATTCGACCAAGTAACAGTGAATGCATTAAAAGATGCGGAGTATGTATTGATTGAGATACCTATACCGGCAGGGTGTACCTATGCCGATAAACCACAAAGCTGGAATGGGCATAAAGAATTTTTAAAAGATAAGCTGGTAATATTTGTGGAGCAAATGCCCAAAGGGAAATACGAGTATGATATAGACCTGGAGCCTCGCTATAGCGGGAAATATCATCTAAATCCTGCCAAGGCTGAGCTCATGTACTTTGCTACTTTTTACGGAAGAAATGAAATGGGTGAGATCGAAATTAAAAACAACAATTAAGATAATAATATTTCAGGGCATAGTGCTTAGTTTATTTATTTTATTTGCAGGCAATGGACAGTATAAATTTACATTTGATAATAACAAAATTGTTTAAGACATACCGAGCAAGCAAGTCGCTTTTTTAATTCAGTCTTCGCCAACCTTGCAAATGCTGCAACGGCGCAATGCAAGCTTGTATTTCCTTTTTTATATTCCGCTTTCAATAAAAACAATTCACAGTATTCTCTCTGAGCCACCTAAATCTTTTTGCAATAAAACTACTCCGGGTTGCTTACCTTTTTCAAAACTTCCTAATTCATATTGCAGGTTAAGTGCTTTAGCGCCATTAAATGTTGCCCATTTTAAAACATCAACTAAATTTATATAAACATTGCCTTGTTGTAAGACTGAAATTTCTTTTGCAATACTCAATTGCCAGTTGCTGCCATAACTATCTGTGCCAAGTACAATGTTGCAATTGTGCTTTATAAATAAGTCAATTGGCGGCAATGTATTTTCTATATATATATTAGCATTGGGACAAAGACAGAAAATAATTTCCAATCCATTTGCCGCAGCATAATTTTTTGCGAATACAATATCTTCCTCAGCTATATAAGTATTGTGAACCGATATGATGGTTTGCCCGTTATTAAAATAAGGCAGCCAGGTTTGTATACTGCTTTTACCTGAAGGAGGAATAGGTAAGGTTTTTCTACCGATGCTTTGATAAAACCGGGAAAATTTTCCGGTGCCGTTTTTAAATAGTTCATCTTCATCCGCACACTCCTGGTTGTGAATGGTAATAGTTTGGTTTTGGGTTGACTGATTAATGAGTTTGAATGTTTGCGGAGATACGCTATAAATGGCATGTGGCGACAATGCTGTATTAGCCGGCGAATGAAGTTTTGCTGAAAATTCATCAGCCATCGCTTTAAATACAGCTAATCTTGATTCGGCTTTTTCATCATCAGGGTTGGTAACTTCAATAAAATTGTACCAACGTATTTTGCTTTTGGTTTTTTGTGATAAAGAATACAGCTGGTTGCTGATATCGCCTACGGCTGCAATGCCACTATTATACATTTCTTCATCAGCCAAACGCATTTGCGCATTCTTAAAATCCTGCGCAGGCTGTGGATATTTCATTACAGCGGCGATAAAGCCCGTTAATCCTGTGCCGGTGGGTATATTACCGCGCATGTGGCTTAATTCAAGATGGCAGTGGCAGTTTATAAAACCCGGCGTTAGTATACCTGGTAGTTGCTGAATATCCTCTCCTGCATTTTCAAGGGTAACAATATCCGCTACAATTCCATTTTCTGAAGTTATTAATACATGGTTTTCATTGAGTAAAGTATAGCCTGTAAACAATTGGTCTGCCCGGAATTTGCAATACGCCATAGCTGAATTAACTTTGCTGCCCTAAAAGCTGATTAGTATTACCGCAAGCTGAAGTGTGCCCGCCTGTTGGCAGGCAGGCGACCTCAACAAAAGTTGAATAGTATACTACAGCCGGTAACACAAAATAAAACAAAATCATTCGCAAGCAGGCGGAAAAGATAAACAGATGTTAGACAAATTAGAAGCGATAAAAGCAAGGTTCGACCAGTTGGGTATTGCACTTACCAACCCTGAAATTGTAAACGACAATAAAAAGTTTACGGCTACCAGTCGGGAGTACCGCAGCCTGGAAAAGATTGTGCAGGCATATACTGCGTATAAAAACGTGCTTGATACTATTGAATTTAATACGGAAGTATTGAATGGAGATGATGATGAAATGCGGGATCTCGCCAAGCAGGAACTGCCGGCATTGGAAGAACAAAAAGTGAAGATGGAAGCGGATATACGCCAGATGCTGATACCAAAAGACCCCCAGGATGAAAAGAACGCGATACTGGAAATACGTGCAGGAACGGGCGGAGATGAAGCTTCGCTGTTTGCCGGCGACCTGGTGCGTATGTACCTGCGCTATTGTGAGCGGCGCGGCTGGAAAACGGCTTTGCTTAGCGAAAGTGAAGGAACTGTTGGCGGATATAAGGAAGCACAGATAGAAGTTGCTGGTGATGATGTATATGGCACATTGAAATTTGAGAGCGGCGTGCATCGTGTGCAGCGCGTGCCCAATACGGAAGCCAGCGGTCGTGTGCATACAAGCGCTGCAACGGTAGCGGTAATGCCTGAAGCCGAAGAAGTAGATTTTGAATTGAGGGAAAGCGATGTAAAAATGGAAACCGCACGAAGCGGCGGCGCCGGTGGTCAAAATGTAAATAAGGTGGAAACCAAGGTAATGTTAACGCATATACCTACAGGCACCGTGGTAATATGCCAAACAGAACGCTCACAATTGGGCAACCGTGAGAAAGCAATGCAGATGCTGCGCACAAGGCTATACGAAGAGCAGGTGCGCAAACAGGAAGAAGAAATTGCCCGACACAGAAAAAGTTTGGTGAGCACCGGCGACAGGTCTGCCAAAATAAGAACATATAATTTTCCACAGGGAAGGGTAACCGATCATCGTATTGGCCTTACAGTATATAACCTTGATGATGTAATAAATGGTAACCTCCAGGAGTTTATAGATGCGCTGCAATTTGCTGAAAATGCGGAAAAGCTTACGCAGGAACAGATGTGAGGGATGTAGGATTGCTGATTTGAGATTTGAGATTTGGGATTTGAGATTGCCGATTACCCATAGCTGATCACCGAAAGCTGAAATCCGATAGTTTTTAAAAAAAATATATGAAAATACTCATTACCGGAACGGCAGGATTTATTGGTTATCATCTTTCCAATTATTTGATAAAGAGAGGAGATGAAGTAGTTGGCTTGGATAGCATTAATGATTATTATGCTGTAAACCTGAAATACGACAGGCTTAAAACTGCAGGTATTGAAAGGAGTGAGATTGCATATAATAAGCTGGTAAAAAGTACTGTATATCCTAATTACAGTTTTATTCAGTTACAACTGGAAGATAAAGCCAATCTTGACAAATTGTTTGCTGAGCAGAAATTTGACAAGGTTTGTAACCTGGCTGCCCAGGCAGGTGTTAGATATAGTTTGACCAACCCGGATGTTTATATTAACAGCAATATTGTTGGTTTTTTGAATATACTGGAATGCTGCCGTCATAATAATATTAAGCATTTAGCCTATGCCAGCAGTTCCAGTGTGTATGGGTTAAACGGCAAATCGCCTTTTTCCACTTCAGATAATGTGGATCACCCGATTTCATTATACGCTGCCAGCAAAAAAAGCAATGAGCTGATGGCGCCTACGTACAGTCATCTTTTTAAAGTACCAACTACAGGCTTACGCTTTTTTACGGTATATGGTCCCTGGGGCCGGCCGGATATGGCTTTGTTCCTGTTTACTAAAGCTATATTAGAAGGCAAACCAATACAGGTATTTAATAATGGCAACATGGTTCGTGATTTTACTTATGTGGCAGATATTGTGGAAGGTGTTGTAAGAGTAATTGACAACCCGCCGGCAGGTAAAACCAACTGGGATGCCATTCATCCGGATCCTTCTACCTCAACCGCGCCTTATAAAGTATATAATATAGGCAATAATAACCCGGTAAAATTGATGGATTTTGTAGCAGCTATTGAAAATGCGCTTGGCAAAAAGGCAGAAAAGCAACTGATGCCAATGCAGGCGGGAGATGTGGCCGCTACCTGTGCAGACGTGCAGGATCTTGTTGACGACCTGCATTATAAACCCGCAACCAAAGTGGTTGATGGTATTGAGCAATTTATTAAGTGGTATAGGGAGTATTATAATATTTGAGAAATATTTAGACGAGTTACGTATAACAAGGCTTTTGAATAAACACGAAAATATAATTCATTCAAAAGCCTATTTTAACGTGAGTTTTGGGTGTTCAAAAATGATAATCAATAAATTGATATATTTTCTTTCCGGTATTCATCGATAATTTTCACGCAGCGTTCACAGCGGAGCTGTGTTAGCAACGAATGCTTCTTTGCGGGCATTTATTTTCCTGCCGGATCAAGTATTCTGTCAATTCTATCCGCAATATCCTGCAAATGATATTGAGTCATTTTATCACTTATAAAAGGGTAAGCTGCTTTTATTTCAGCACGCAGTGAGCGCAGGTTTGCTTTCAGCACAGATATAATGTCACTTTTTTTGGTATCCGTCATTGCAGCGGGAGCACCCATACTAAAGAATATACCGCTAATAGCAGGCCCGGATACAGGATTAACAATCTGGCCAATTCTTTCAACATAGGATTTTTGCAGGTTACGCCTGTATATTTCTATTGGCTTTCTCAATGCGAGTTCGCCCCATATACCATTTTTCAAATCGTCAAGCATATCCGCGGCTTTGTATGCATTGTTATTCAACTCAGCTTCCATGCTTAATAATTTATTAATGGTGGTAGTGCTGATTAACCTGCTTAAAACAACCTCCTGCCTTGCGCTTATTACAGATATACCGGTATTACCTATCCTGTTCAATATATCGTTATTGATGAGCCAGCGGGGTGTGGTAAATAATTGTTTTTTCAAAAAAAGCATAGCTTCTTTCTGTACAACTTTCGGCACATATTCATATACTGCGCCCTGTTGCTCAACCGTTTTAGGCGTTTCATATATGCCGCCGATGTTCTTTACTACATGTCCCATATATCTTCCAAACTGCGTGGTTACCTCGCTATATAGTTCTGAAAGATTTTCATAATCCTTATCAGCCTCTTTTGTCCATTCCATTAAGTTAGGCACAATACGCTGCAGGTTTTTTATACCATAAGCACCTGCCTTCATAGCATTATCCCCCAGGTCTTCGTTTTGCGAACGTGGATCGTCCATACTGCTTTCTGTGCCAAACCAATATTTTTTATCTTTTGCTTTTTCAATGGTCATTTTGTTGAGGACAGGTACTTCTGCTTCAGGAGTTTTAGCATCAGGAAACCACCTGTATCCCCATTCTATAGCCCATTTGTCATAATCTCCTATTCGTGGAAATAATCCCTTCTCCGAAATATTATCTTCCGGCTGGGCTACATAGTTAAACCGGGCATAATCCATTATAGATGGTGTATGCCCATTGGCTTCAACCCATGCTTTATCCCTGAGTTTTTCAACAGGTACAGATGAACTTGATCCGAAATTATGACGCAAGCCAAGGGTATGTCCAACTTCATGAGAGGAAACAAACCTGATTAACTGTCCCATCAATGCATCATCAAATTCCATTTTCCGGCCCTTCGGGTCAGTTGGCGCACACTGAATAAAATACCAGTTGCGTAAAAGGTTCATTACGTTATGATACCAGTTAATATGACTTTCCAGTATTTCACCCGAACGTGGATCGTGTACATTTGGCCCGCTCGCATTAGGAACAACAGAAGGTTTGTATACTATTGCTGAAAACCTTGCATCTTCCAGGCTCCAGGTAGAATCTTCCTGGGGAGTGGGGGCTTCTTTAGCAACAATCGCATTTTTAAAACCAGCTTTTTCAAAAGCCGCCTGCCAGTCGTTTACGCCCTGAATAAGATAGGGTACCCACTTTTTCGGTGTTGCAGGGTCTATATAATAAACAATTTGCTTTTTAGGTTCAACCAGTTCACCGCGCCTGTATTTTTCTATATCCTCATCTTTGGGCTCCAGTTTCCATCTCACAATTATAGAAACATCTTTTACGCCCTGCGGGTTAGCATCAAAGTCGGTATAGTTTCTTGCAAAATAGCCTACACGCGGATCAAAAAATCTTTGCTGTGCAGGCGTTTTAGGCAGCAGCACCATAGAGCTGTTTAATTCCAGTGTATATAAAACATTCTGCCCCTGCCCTGCCCCGGCAGAAGGTAAACCCATCATCATACCTCCGCCACCTTTACTATATGTTTTTACGGTTTTAATTTCAATATTTACCGGGTAGCTTTTTACATCAAGTATATAGGATTTATCAGGCTGATAGCCTCCTACCTGGAATGCACTCCTGGCATTGGATGCAAAAAAAAGCACATCATTATCTCCCGAAATATAGTCAGTAAAATCAATCACAATGCCATTAGAATCCGACGGCGCTACTTTAATATCAAAAGAAGCTACAATAGGAAGCACATTGGAATTGGTAACTGCCTTGAACATTGGCATGGAGGAATCTTTCGATATTTCATCAAAGGAAACTTTTTTAAGAAAAAGCTTATTGTTGGGGCCTTTGTCAAAGCGTATGACACTGCTTCCAATCATATCTCCAGCATAACCAAAGAAAAAATTACGCATACCTGCTGCAGCCTTGGATATACGGTTTACTACCAGCATTTCTCTGCCTGTGAGCGAATCGGCTATTTCAAAAAAGTACCTGTCATCAACTTTATGTATTACAAACAAACCTGAATCTGTTTTTGCTTTATTGGTAATTACCTCCCTGAACGGCTTTGGGCCTTGTTTAGGCGTAGGCTGTATTGCAGGTAAAACAGTAGCAGGCCGGGCAGTAGCCGTATCCTTTTTTTTGCTCTGGGAAAATACAGGCGTTGACAGGAAATAGCCTGTAAAAAAAACTAAAAAAATTATTATACGCATGCAAAACGGTTTGTTATTGAGGCGAAAATAACGATAACATACATATCATATCATCCTGAAAAGCTAATGTATATGAATGTTTAAGAATGGAAACAATAGCGCTGGTATTGAAATTTGACAACTTTTTAAAAACAAAATTCAATTGTGATGTTTACTTTCAGAAATTTACTATATTGCTTCCCCAACGAATTATTTCTAAAATTATTTCAAAGTTTTAATTTTTTTTTTTGTTAGAATTGTAAAATCAAAACCACACTTAAAAACCGAAATTATTTAATTCAAAAAATCAAGAGTTATGGCTGAAACAAAACCGACCGCGACCGCTTCATCTGTGAAAGCGACCACTTCTGTGCAACCAAAGTCAAGCAGCAACGCGATTTCATGGCTTGCCCCAGTAATTTGTATTATAGCTGGTTATTTATTCTGGCGATTTATTCTGGGAGCAGACTCAGGCTTTAAAGTTCCGGATCCGAACGGCGGATTTTGGCCAAGCCATAAAGGACCTTTGGGTGCATGGCATCGTATGTACGAAGGTGGTATTATCGTGCCTATTCTTATTGGTATGTTCCTTATGGTAATTGTATTTTCTATTGAAAGGTTTCTTACTATCTCTAAAGCAACCGGTAAAGGTTCAATTTCTGAATTTGTAAGAAAAGTTCAATATCACTTAGCTAACAAAAATGTGGACGCCGCTCTTGCTGAATGCGATAAACAACAAGGTTCAGTAGGTAATGTAATGAAAGCAGGTCTTCGTAAATACAAAGAGCTGATTCCTGATGCTGAATTAACTACAGAACAAAAAGTTGTAGCTATTCAAAAAGAAGTAGAAGAAGCAACAGCACTTGAATTGCCTATGCTTCAGAAAAACCTCGTATTCTTATCCACTATTACTTCAGTAGGTACATTGGTTGCGTTGCTGGGTACGGTAATGGGTATGATTCGTTCATTCGGTTCTTTGGGTGAATCTGGCGGTGCCGGTGCAGCTACAGAACTTGCGATAGGTATTTCCGAAGCGCTGTATAATACGGCTGTGGGTATCGCTACTTCTGCTTTCGCGTTGATTATGTATAACATATTTACTACAAAAATCGACAGCATCACTTACGGTATTGACGAATCAGGATTTACCCTTACACAAAGTTTCGCTTCTCAGTATAAATAATCCGGGAAGCTTTATGGAATTTGGAGTATTCGTGAATCTATTAAGTCAATTAAAAGCAATATTACATGCCTAAAGTAAAAATAGCCCGAAAAAGTACATGGGTAGATATGACAGCCTTCGTGGATGTGTCATTTCTTATCCTTACCTTTTTCATATTGGCTACAAAATTTAAACCAGATGAGCCGGTGGAGGTAAAATTCCCCAACTCAGTTTCGGCGGATAAGGTTCCGGAAACTGATGCTTTCCTGGTAACAGTGGATAAAGAAGGCAGGGTATTTGTACAATTAGATGATCCCAAAAAGCGTAAAGCAATCGTGGAAAATCTTAATACAACCCGCAATCTCGGCCTGAGTGCTGAAAACATAAAATCCTTTACTAATGCGCCAAGCATTGGGGTGCCATTTTCAGGCTTAAAAGGCTTATTGTCTTTATCATCTGATAAACAAAAAGAGATAAAACAACCGGGTATACCCGTACCGGATTCAACCGGTGGTGAATTATATTATTGGGTAAGGGATGCAATGTCAGCATACTCAGGTTCCAAAGTTACCTGGCTTATTAAAGCTGATAATGAAACAAAATATCCGGTAATAAGAAATGTGCTCGAAGCATTTAAAAAGAATGATGTTAACAAGTTTCAGCTGATAACAAAATTCCAGGATGCGCCAATGGGGTCTCCATTGTGGAATACCCGCCAGGCGCAACAAAATGCAAAGTAATAACCATTTAGTAAACAATTAAAAACAAGTCTTATGGCATCGATTGATGAAGGCGGCGGTGGTGGTGGCCATAAAAAAGGCCCCGGCGTCAAAAAAGCAAAAAAGCTTTCTACAAGAGTTGATATGACCCCAATGGTGGATTTAGGCTTCCTTTTAATTACGTTCTTTATTTTCTCTACTACTATGGCGCAGCCTACGGCAATGAAACTCATTATGCCAAAGGATACAGACAAGCAGGAAGAGCAAACAAAAGTAAAAGCGTCTGGAGCATTAACCATCATGCTTGGCAAGTCAAATGGAATATATTATTACGAAGGTGACGATCCAACTAAAATACAGGCTACGGATTATAAAAAAGTTCGGGATGTAATTATTACTAAAAAGAAAACTACAAAACCCGAAGATTTTGTAGTGGTAATAAAACCAAATGACGACGCTAATTACCAGAATATGGTTGCTATACTGGATGAAATGTCTATAAACGAAGTAAAAAAGTTCGCTGTAGTTCCCATTTCCCCGGTAGAAAATGAAATTTTGGTAATAACCGAAAAGGCAAATGGCATTCAATAATCAATAATTTGTGGAATTCACAATTGTTCCGCATCTTAGGTTAAACAAAAATTATCATGGATGTAAGCAAAATACTCAACTCCAATATTCTTGACATCATATTTGATGGCAGGAATAAAAATTATGGAGCTTATGAGCTGCGAACACAGTATAATAAGCGTCTCACAAGGGCGTTGGTTATAACTGCTTCAGTAGCACTGCTTATTATGCTTGCTTCTTTTTTGAGCTCCAAATTTGACAGCTCAAATAAGAAAGGCGATATAGTAGTAAAAGAACTTGAAATGGCTGATATACAACAGCCGGAAGAAAAAGTGGAACCCCCACCTCCCCCACCGCCAAAACCACCAGATCCTCCCAAAATTGAAATGGCTAAGTTTACACCTCCTAAAGTTGTAAAAGACGAAGAGGTTAAACCTGAAGAGGAAATGAAAGAAGTAGAGAAACTGGAAGATACCAAGATTGGTGTAAGCAACCAGGAAGGTCAAAAAGACTTGGGTATAGTTGCTCCCCCCGTTGAAGACAAAGGTGGTGTAGTAGCTGCTCCCAAGGTAGAAGATGATGATAAGGTGTTCCAAAAAGTGGAAATCGAAGCTCAGTTTCCTGGCGGTGAAGGCGCCTGGACGAAATATATTTCCCGCGAAATAAACCGCTATATTGATGAATTGCAGGAGGCTGGTAAAGCCGGTACCTGCCTGGTTCAGTTCATTGTGGACAGGGATGGGAATATCAGTGATGTGGAAGCACTCACTATGAAAGGAACAAAACTGGCGGAAATTTGCGTTAACGCTATTAAAAAAGGACCTAAATGGACGCCTGCTGAGCAGAATGGACGTAAGGTTAAAGCGTACCGCAAACAGCCGGTTACCTTCCAGATACAGGAAGAGTAGTAGCAGTATAATATAATTTTTAGATCCCTCTCAGAAACGAGAGGGATTTTTTTGTTTATGGAAAATCCTGAGGCTGCCATCTTATGTATAAATATTTTTTATGGCAGATATCAATACAACTCCTTCAGGTAATACCAGGCTAATGAACCGACGTCATAGTACCAGGGTTGACATGACACCAATGGTAGATCTTGGGTTTTTACTGATCACATTTTTTATCTTTACTTCAGTTGTTGCAAAGCCTACTGCACTAAAGTTTCTATTACCTGTAGAAGGTCCTCCGATGCCAGTACCACAAACAAAAACAATTACTATTCTACCAGATAACAACAACAACATCCTGTGCTACGAAGGTGCTGCAAGCGATAGACCCGTAATACAACATTTTAAAACTGGCGATGCTGACAATGCACTTAGAAATTTTATTATGGAAAAGCGCAAACGAATGAGCGATGCAGGAATTTCCCCCGATTCTCTTATTGTGGTTATAAAACCCGGCAACGGAAGTGATTACGGGCAGTTGATAAATGTACTGGATGAAATGGCTATTTGCGAGGTTAAGCGACATGCTTTGGCTGCCCGGGATGCTTATGATAAAGAATTGCTCTCTGCAGGAGATTGACAGAGTTGTATTTTTGCCTGATGTCAGCACAATTACAGGAATGGAATGATACTATTGTTGCCATAGCAACAGCGCCGGGGATAGGAGCTATAGCAGTAATCAGGTTAAGTGGTAGTAATAGCATAACAATAGCAAATCAGCTTTTCACTTCAAAAAACCTGGATGAACAATCAACACATACCCTGCATGTAGGTTTATTGAAAGCTGGCAATGAAATTATAGATGAAGTAGTAATGGCGCTTTACAGATCGCCTAAGTCATATACCGGTGAAGATATCGTGGAGATAAGCTGCCACGGCTCTCCATTTATTCAGCAGCAGATAATAGATGCCTGTATACAAAAAGGTGCCAGGCTTGCTAAGCCGGGAGAGTTCACCCAAAGAGCTTTTTTAAATGGCAAAATGGATCTGGCACAGGCAGAAGCAGTTGCCGATATTATTGCTTCTCAGTCGCAGGCTTCAAAACAAACGGCTTTAAAACAATTGAGAGGTGGTTTTTCAAACGATCTTTCACAGCTCAGAAACCGGCTTATAGAGTTTGCATCACTCATAGAACTTGAGCTGGATTTTTCGCAGGAGGATGTAGCTTTTGCAGACCGGAATCAGTTTATGTTATTAATCGATGAGCTCAGCTCCGCTACCGGTAAATTGGCAGATTCCTTCCGGCTGGGTAATGTAATTAAAAATGGTGTGAGCGTTGCGATCATTGGCAAACCCAATGCAGGAAAATCAACATTGCTGAATGCATTAGTAAATGAGGAAAGGGCGATAGTGAGCGATATAGCAGGCACAACCCGCGATGCAATAGAAGAAACGCTCAATATCAATGGCATTATTTTCAGGATAATTGATACCGCCGGCATTCGTGAACATTCAAGCGATGCAATTGAAAATCTTGGGATGGAGCGTAGCCGCGATAATGCAGAAAAGGCCAATCTTATTATTCACCTGGTTGACCTGACTGATACTGAAGTACAGGATTTTGAATGGCTGAAGCAGTTCAATTCAAAAACCATAAAAGTGTTTAATAAGCTTGATGCAGGTAACGCGGTACCTGTGAATGAGCATGACATTTTCATATCAGCAAAATCAGGAAAGGGCATTGAGCAATTGAAAGATGCATTATATAAGAAGGCGATTGGAGAAGAAATTAACACTGAAAATACTATTATAACCAATGCCCGTCATCATAGCGCATTACTGAAGATAAAAGAAGCCCTGCACGATATTAAAACAGGGTTGCAGCATAACATCAGCGGAGATCTGCTTGCACCGGATATAAGAAGATGCCTGAATTACCTTGGTATTATAACAGGTGAAATAGAAACAGACCGCGATATACTTGGAACTATATTCGGGAAATTCTGTATTGGGAAATAAGCTGGTTATATAATTTTCCTTGCACAAAAAAGCATCCTGGAAAATAAGCCGATTGCGTTTGGAAACGCATAACATAATAAAACCGTATTTAATCAGCCTGAAAATGATAACTCAATGATTGATGATCTTGATTTGGATGAATTGAGGAGAAGGCCCGGTATTGGATACTATTTTCGCTATTCTTTGCACCGCAATGATTTTCATGATTTCAAAATAGGGGATCATGTTTACGGGCATTATACGGCAAAACCACTGTATGGCCGGCTCACCCCTGAAGGACATGTTGATAAATCGGCAGGATTCAATGGTGATGTAGCTGTGATTTATGTACCACTGGAAGCAGGAAATACCGGTAAAGCGGAATTGCTTATTTCCCACACAGCACCAAAGAACATTCAGTTACCAACGGGTAAACGAAACAGGAAAAACCCCCGCTATATATTTTCCATTTCGGCTATACAATAAATCCCCCCTCCAACAATATGCCTACATATTTTCAAGCTTCATCATCATCAACCTCTTTGCTGAATTTCATAGGTTAATTTGAATTTAGGCGCCTCGCTCCATTTTCAAATTTTCAAATTTTCACATTCCCACATGCTCACATTTCCCCATACTTTATTGCCGCCATCATCATTCTCAATTCACCAAAACTTATATCAGGCAATTGTTCCTTCATTTGTGTTAAACCGGCTTCTTTGTTTTGATGGTATATTCTAATAATTCTTTGTTGTTTTTCATCAGGCAAAAATTCATTAACCGACAATTCTCCTGATTCAATAAAATGCGACAAATGTCCTTCTATAGTTTGCACTGTAAACTTTCTTTCTTCTGCGATAGCAGCAATTGATTTTCCCTGCTTGTATAAATCAAAGCTCACCATTTTAGTATCTGCTTTAGTGGAAACTTTTTCCGTAATTGTTTTTTCTTTTTTCTCTTCTCCAGTATTTGCATGCATATTGGTTTCCAGGCTGTACTTTTCACAGTAATCGCTGATGATCTCAATAATATCATCACCATACTTATCTACTTTAGCTTTTCCAAAACCTTTTATTTTAGCAAGATCTTTTTTATTAAGCGGAAGAAAAGTGCTTAGCGCTTTAAGCGTTTCTGCATTGGCAATCATATATATTGGCAGGGCGGTTTCTTCAAAAACCACATCGCGCCAGCGCTTTAGTGTTTCAAAAAGCTCAGCATTAGCCATGCCTGAAAAATTTTGCTTTTTACCACTGGCATAGCTTGTAATACTAAAGCGTGGCTGCGCAAAAGCAAGTTTATGTTTTAAATAAGCATTCAGTTCAAAAGATTGCCTGCAATATTGCAGGTAATAATGTGTAGTATATACGGTAAGCGCCAGGTCTTTCAATGCCTCATCAACAGGTGTGGATGCCTCTTTACGCTCAGTAACCAGCGGATGCTTTTTAACGGCATCCAGCAAGGCGCTTAATCTTGCATCGAAATGTTTTGCGGCATCACTTATACGTTTTTGTAAAAGTTCATTTTTTTCAATAACCGGTTCATCTTTAGCCATAGTATACACATGGCCCAAAAACTTTTCACCCACCTGTTTATAAGCTAAAAACTGCTGATGTATTTTCAATACAAGATCAATTCCTTCATTGTTAAATTTATCAGCATGTTGCTTCATCTCATGCAGCAGTAAGTTAAAAGCTGTATTAATTTCTTCAAATAAAAATATCTGCGACAATTGCTGTTGTGTAAAAATCATTCTTGCGCCTGCAAACCTTTCTGCCAATGAGCCTTTGTGTGTTAGGGTTTGCTGCCCTTTCACCACGTTATCATTACTCATAATTGCAGGCGCATGTATTTTTGATAACAATACTATTCCTTCAAGGCTGGTACAGCGGCTCAATGCCACATACACCTGCCCGCTGCTGAATGCAGCGCCTGCATCTATCATTACTTTTTCAAAAGTTAATCCCTGGCTTTTATGAATGGTTATTGCCCAAGCTAACCGTAAGGCAAACTGTTCAAAAGTACCCAGCACTTCCTGCTCCAGTTTTCCATCGCCCCTGTTTAAGCTATAGCGTGTATTTTCCCAGGTTTCCTTTCCTACCACAATTTCCTCACCATCACTTACCACAACTATCTTATCATCTTCCAGTAATTTAATCACACCAATTTTGCCGTTAAAATATTTACGGCTCACAGCGTCATTCTTTAAAAACATTACCTGCGCACCTTCTTTAAGTTTTAACTCTTCTTCCGCAGGATACATATGTTCAGGAAAGTCGCCATCTATTTTTGCCTTATAGGTAAAAGAAGGCGCAAGCAGTTTATTCAGCTCCCGAAAATTAATTTGGTCTGCCTGGTTATTATGTGAGGTAAGTGTAATATATTTTTCACCGGGTGAGGGGCGAAACGCTGGGCTATAACGTTGATGTAAATCTTCAAAATCTTCAGGCTGCATCACGTTATTCCGTACTTTATTCAGCAGCCGCACAAATGAATCTTCTTTCTGGCGATAAATTTTTGTCAGTTCTATCATCAAAGGCATTTGCTCCTTAATAGCAAGACTATCAAAAAAGAAAGGCGAAGTATAATATTCATTCAAAACCGCCCATTCATCATTTTTAGCTACAGGCGGCAACTGAAACAAATCGCCAATACATAATAATTGAACGCCCCCAAAAGGTGTATGATAATTTCTTCTTACCGCACGGAGTATAGTATCAATCGCATCCATTGTATCTGCACGCACCATACTTATTTCATCAATTACCAGCAATTCAATTTTACGAAGCAGTTGCAAACGCTGTTTATTAAACCTAAACCTCGCCAGCAATTCATCTTTACCGGCCTTGGTTGGTAAAAAAGGGTGAAATGGCAATTGAAATAAACTATGCAGTGTAACGCCTCCTGCATTAATAGCTGCTACACCGGTAGGGGCAGCCACAATAATATTTTTTGCACAATGCTCTTTCAGATATTTCAGGAAAGTGGTTTTTCCTGTACCTGCCTTACCGGTTAAAAAAATATTCTCGCTGGTTTCTGTAACAAACCGGTAAGCCAGATCAAAGTTTTCGTTATGCTCTATATGTTGAAGTACATTATTCATCTCAGTTATTATATTACTGGTGATTCAAAAATAATTTTTTTGTTATAAAGGGGAGTTAATTTGAGAAATATGTCGGAGGTCTGATAGTAATTATAATCCATTGAATGCAACGAAAGATATTACAGGTAAATGCAAAAAAATACAAGCAGGTTGTGTAGTAGTGTAGATACATAGGTTACAGCTAATATACATATATCTGAAAATTTAGTCAAGAAATATTAAAGCTATTTTTAATTTCCTGTGTACCTGTACTCCCGGGTATATCAATTGAATTATTGTATAGAAATTTCTTAATCTCTGTTATTTTGCAACAGCATTAATATACCATCACAAATCTCCCAACTGAGGTCGTATTACAATATCTTCAACACATGCCTGTGGCGAAAGTTGCGCGGCGGCATATATCATTTCGGCAATATCTTTTGATTCCATTATTCTTTTTTTATCAACGCCGCTACCTGCCCATGAGTCAGTATACGCAGCGCCGGGATAAATACCGGTAACTTTTATGCCAAAAGGTTTCATTTCTTCACGGAGATTCCTGGAAAACCCGGATAATGCAAATTTGCTAATACTGTATGCGCCGCCGTTAGTATATGCCTGCAATGAGGCTATTGAACACATATTAAAAATATGTCCTTGTTTTTGCGCTATCATTTTTGAGATTATGGTTCGGGTAAGGTGATAAGCACTATATAAATTCACAGCAATCATATTTTCCAAAACAGCTTCCGGTTCGTTATATACATTACCTGGCTCAAAAGAACCGGCATTATTAACCAATACATCAATTGAAATATTAAGTGATAAAATCCATTTGCCCAAAGCCTGTGCGTCTTCCTTAATACTAAGGTCAAAAGGCTTTGCTTCTATTTTTACAGATGGATATTGCTGCCTGAGCTCATCTTTTGTTTGATGAAGCGTTTTTTCTGTGCGGGAACACATATACACATTCCAGCCATTTGCCGCAAATTTTTCAGCAATTGACTTACCAAACCCTTTTGATGCGCCGGTAATAATAATATTCATAAATTAAACTTACTTTAATATAAGTGGCTAAGCCAAAACCCCTTTATCCCCTCTCCACAGAGTGGCGAGGGGAATAATGGTGCGAAAATTTGGGATGCACCCAAAACTACACACTTCTTGTAAACACCGTACTTTTGCAACACTTTTTATCATGACTTACAAACATCTTTTTTTTGACCTGGATCATACACTTTGGGATTTTGAAGCAAATGCAAAAATCACGCTTCAGGAATTATATACATCACTCCAACTCACTGATTATGGGGTATACGATTTTGACTTGTTTTATGAACGATATATTTTTCACAACGAAAAGCTCTGGGCCCGCTACCGCAAAGGCTTTATAAAAAGAGAGGAGCTGCGCTGGAAACGCATGTGGCATACCTTGCTCGATTTTAAAATAGGAAATGAAAAACTGGCGAGAAGTATGGATGTGATGTTTTTAGATAAACTTCCAACAAGAACATTGCTCTTCCCGGGTGCTATTGAAATTCTGCAATACCTGCAAAACAAAGGGTATGCACTGCATTTGATTACCAACGGATTTGAAACAGTGCAGCATAGCAAATTAAAACATTCAGGACTTGCAGATTTTTTTAGGTTTGTTATTACATCCGAAGGCAGTAACAGTTTGAAGCCTTACAAAGAAATATTTGATTTTGCAATGAAGAAAACAGGCGCTGCTGTAAAAGAAAGTATTATGCTGGGAGATGATATTGAAGCGGATATTATCGGCGCACAAAATGTGGGGATGGACCAGGTATATGTTAACCATAAAAACATTGATCCGCCGTTTAAGCCCACCTATACTGTTACCACGCTAAAAGAGTTGGAGAGAATATTTTAGTGTTGGCTATCGGCTATCAGGTATGACACAGCTCCTCTACCAACTCGCCAGTACCGTTATACCACCTTTCACCACTTCATTTAACTGCACATGCACTTTGGTGCCTGCAGGCAGTAATACATCCACACGACTGCCGAATTTAATAAACCCCAGTTCGCCACCCTGCTGTACTTTTTGCCCGGCTTTTAAATAGTTAACAATACGCCTTGCTACAGCCCCGGCAATTTGTTTTACAAGTATGGGTGAATATGCATTTTTTATTACAACGGAATGTCTTTCATTTTCAGTAGAGGATTTCGGATCCCAGGCTACAAGATATTTGCCTTTGTGATATTTACTATACAACACTTCGCCGCTTACCGGGTTTAAATTTTGATGCACATTGGCAGGGCTCATAAAAATAGATATCTGCAAACGCTTGTCGTTAAAATATTCCACATCAACTGTTTCCTCAATTACCACTACTTTACCATCGGCAGGCGCTACAATTTTATTTTCATCAAGCGTAAGTATGCGGGTAGGTACACGGAAAAAAGAAATGATAAACAGGAAAAATAAAAATGATACTACAAAAATCACCCATGAAAGCCATACAAGACTATAGGGTAAAAAATAAAACAATACCAGGTTGAGTACAACAAAAAATAATCCGCAAAGTGCAATAGTCTGGTATCCTTCCTTATGAACCTTCATTGGTACAAAAAATTTGAGAATGCAAAAGTAGTTAAATTTATTGTTTGTGGTTTGTGGTTTGTAGTTTAGGATCACCTTGAACTACAAACCATAAACCCTAAACCACAAACCTCACCCCATCATCACCATCACATACAACCACACAAATGGCGTTGCCAGTAATAGCGAATCAAACCTGTCAAGAAAGCCCCCGTGTCCCGGCATGATGCTGCCGCTATCTTTCACATTCGCCATTCTTTTTATTTTGCTTTCCAATAAATCTCCTGCAGTACCTGCTATTGCAGCAATAGCTGCAATGATACAAATATGCATCACGGGCATTTTACATGCATAGGCTAATGCGCCCATTGCGGCAACACAAAGTATAATTCCTCCTAAAGTTCCTTCAACGGTTTTTTTTGGAGATATTTTTGAAAAAGGTGTTTTGCCAATTAATGAACCGACTATATAAGCCATCGTATCATTGATCCAGATTGAAAAAATAGTTGCCAGTGGAATCATTAAACCCACTGTATATGGCCAGCCATTGCCTGTTACCCATATTTCATGCATCGATCGGATATTGATCATCAAAGCCCAGCTTAGTGATATGTATATTAACCCAAGCGCTGAATAGCGTATATGCGCGAAGTTGAGTTGCTGAGAAAAAAGTATTTCAATAACAGGTAAAGCAAATGCGAAAATCAATCCCATTGCAAGCCCGATGGAAGGCAATGTAATGCCAACTGCATGATAAACATCGCCCGCTGCATACAACATTATCGACCATCCTGCCAGCATTACTCCATAGCGATGAAAAGTAGAAATATTTTTATACGAAGGATCAATCCGGCTTATTAACCGCTGGTATTCGAACCAGCAACCAAAATGAATAATGGTGAATAACAACAAAAAGCTCCATTCGTTCAGCAAAAATCCCACCATCATCACCAGCACAAAAACCAGTGCTGTAAGCGCCCGTGTGCGAAAAACTTTCCAGTTCAGTGCCATTGTTAAGTTTTTTTTAAGGTGGAGGGTATAGGGTATAAGGCGTAAGGTATTCCATACACCCTATACCCTCAACCTTATACCCTATTCCTTCTACCTTATATCTTCTGCCTTATAATCTTCTGCTTCCTCAAGCTATCCACTTTTCCTCAAGCGCTTTATCCTCTGGCGGGGTAAATGCTTTTATTGCCTGGTTTGATACGCGTTTAAAAATCATAAATAAAAAATATAATGCTATCACTGCTATAATGCCCCACCAAAAGGGCATTTTATCATCCATTGCTTCTTTTACAGATTTACCCTGCCGCAGCATAACATACATTTGGGTAACCGCAAACGCATTATTAAAACAATGTGCCGCTATACTAAGCCAAAGACTTCGTGAATAATAATAAATCAACCCAAGTACAATACCCAGGCACAAACGGGTAAGAAAACCATAATAAGAAATATGTATGGCGCTGAAAATTATGCTCGTAATAATAATCGCCATCCAGTGGTTTTGTGTTGACCTGGTAAGCAGGTTTTGCATACCGCCACGAAAAAATGTTTCTTCAAATAATGCCGGTAATATGGCAATCATAATCAGTGAAATAATATAATCGCCAAAAGATTTTATATTGGTAATGGCTTCTACCTGTTCAGCATAAGTATCTTCCAGGCGTTTAAAAAAATCAGCCGTTGCTTTTGGCAAAGGAATTTTTTCATTCAACTCTGCCAATGCACCTGCTGCAAGTGCTGCTGCAAACATTACAACTACAGACAAAAACAATTGTTTGTAGGTAAACCTCATTGTAAAACCCAGGAGCTTAACAGGCTTACGGTTAAGAATAAGCGCAGTAAAATAGGCAGGAAGAAAAAAAGTGATAAAAGTTGAAACAACCTGTATTACTCTTATGGCATTAACATACTCCGGCTTCAGCATATCCTGCTGCATAGTAAATATTCCCCTGCCCGTCATTAAAAACCATATGGGAATACTGGCAACTCCCCCCATAAAAAATCCACCAAGCCACAACCCGATAAGAATTAAAATGCCTTTGCCGTAGGATATACCTTTTGAGTAAGAATCGTACATGTATATTAATTTAAATACAGGGCATATACGATTTGTTAAGCCAGGCGTGAAAAGTAAAACGATAAATATGAGAATTTCATGTTTATCATCTGTCCGCTCACAAAGAAACAGTATGAACCATATTTAACATAACAATACCTTAGCCCTAGTATTTGCAAAGATGCAGGAACTATATTAAAAAAGTACCCCGGAGCCTAAAAAGCTAATTCTTTTTTGCATTGGAGAGTGTAAGCCATTTGCTTATTTCGCCGCAATTGCGAAATTCATCATCAACAACAATATAATAAGTGGGCATTTTGGTTTGAAACCATCTGTCTAAAATTTCGCCCTTCTTTTCGTCAAGCACACGCTGTGCTATTTTATTGTAATCGTCTTTTATGTTTTCGCGATGAGGTTCTGTTTTTTTCTGTATGTATACAATCCTTGCTCCTTTTTTTCCTCTTTCTTCAAAAGGAATTGGCTTTGAATATTCACCTACTTTCAAATCATTATAAACTGTTACCAGGCTTTTATCAAGGTCCTGTATGGATAAGTAAGGAGACCCCTGCGCATTCATAATAGAACCTGCGGTGAATTTACTGTTTTCGTCTTCACTGTATTTGTCAACTGCTTCACCAAAAGTAAGTGTGCCAGCCACAAGCTTTGACCTTACGGTATCAAGTTTAGCTATAGCTTCATTCACTTCTGTTTCGGTTATCTGTGGTATTTTAAGAATATGACGCACAACTACATCATCACCTGTTCTGCTAACCAACTGAATAATATGATATCCAAATTTTGATTTAATTACTCTTGACACCTGTCCTTCTTTTAATGCAAAAGCGGTAGCGGAGAAAACACCATCAACGTTTTTATCGTTACGGTTAAATTCAAAACGCCCTCCCATTTCCTTGGTTCCGGGGTCATCGCTATACATTTTTGCCATACGCTCAAAAGAAGCGCCACCACTTTCTATCTGGCGTTTGTATTCCGCCAATTCATCCTGGGCATATTTTTCCAAATCACGGCTGGCTTTTGCATATGCCACCACCTGTTTAATTTCTAATTCAGTATCATAAAATAAAAGGCTATCCTTAGGAATTTTATTGTAGTAATTAGCAACTTCGGTTGGCGTTATTCGCACGTTTTCTATTATAGACTTTTGCATCGCATCTGCCAGCTTCTGCTCTTTTATGGCAATGCGGTTATCTTCTTTTATCTGGTAAATGGTTTTACCTGCTATTTGCTCCAATGCATCTTTACCGCCATATACACTAATATAATACCTTATTCGCTGATCCAGTTCTGCTTCTATTTCATCATCGCCTACCGGTAAAGAGTCTTTCTGCGCCTGCAACATCAAAGCCTTTCTTATCATCATTTGCTGCAATAACATACAACCGGCATTCTCTGGTACTTCACGTCCCTGCCTCTTTTCATCTTCCATATAATTGGTAATATCTGACTTCAACACAATCTTATCTCCAACTACACCAATTATTTTATCTGCCAGCACTTTATGTGATTGTCCCTGCGCCTTTACAGCATGTGCCGATATACTTAATGCAACAAAAAATAATAAATGCTTCATATATTATAATTCAGAACACTCAAAAGTAAAAGCCAATTTAAAGCGCAACAACCTTCCTTTTTTATTTAACAAAGGTTTACAAGGTACGCTTCACCTCTTCAATTTCGAAGGCTTCTACAACATCGCCTGGTTTAAGGTCGTTATAATTTTTAATGGTAAGACCACATTCCATACCGCTAACTACTTCTTTCACATCATCTTTATACCGCTTTAATGAACCAAGTTCAGCGCTCTGCCCTTCACCTGTAGGATAGGTTACGATACCATCCCGAATCAATCTTATCTTGGAATTGCGGCTTATTTTACCATCCAATACCTGGCAGCCCGCAACTGTTACCTTATCAAATTTGTATACCTCACGTATCTCTACATTGGCTACAATCTTCTCGGTAACAGTCGGCTCCATCATACCTTCCATCGCGCTCTTAACTTCTTCAATGGCATTATAGATGATAGAGTATGTTTTAATCTGCACACCTTCAGCCTCTGCCAGTCTATTGGCTTGCATAGAAGGACGTACGTTAAAGCCCACAAGAATCGCATCAGAAGCTGTTGCAAGCAATACATCACTTTCAGTAATGGCGCCCACCGCTTTGTGAACTATGGATACTGCAATTTCTTCTGTAGATAATTTTTGTAATGAATCACTCAACGCTTCTACCGAACCATCCACATCACCTTTGATAATGAGGTTAAGCTGTTTAAAGTTACCGAGTGCGAGACGGCGACCAATTTCATCCAGCGTAATATGTTTTTTGGCACGTATACCCTGCTCACGCAATATCTGTGCACGACGG
This sequence comes from Chitinophagaceae bacterium, assembly GCA_020847395.1. Lineage (GTDB taxonomy): Bacteria > Bacteroidota > Bacteroidia > Chitinophagales > Chitinophagaceae > Agriterribacter. Next base: position 47,860 of record JADLCD010000110.1, on the reverse strand, counting down.
TTAGCGGTTTCTTTAGCCTCAGCCTCATCTTCAAACACCTTGAATTTTTCACCCGCCTGCGGCGCTCCGCTTAAACCGAGTATCTGTACCGGAGCTGAAGGACCGGCTTCATCCAAACGTTGGTTTCTTTCATTAAACATTGCTTTTGCACGTCCAAAAAACTGACCGCTTACCACAATTTCACCCTGCCTTAATGTTCCGTTTTGTACAAGCATGGTTGCCACATATCCGCGCCCTTTATCCAGGGAGGCTTCAATGATTGTTCCCACAGCCTCACGGTCAGGGTTTGCTTTCAGGTCCAGCAGTTCTGCTTCAAGCAATATTTTTTCCAGCAGCAGGTCTACATTCAAACCACTTTTTGCTGATATCTCCTGGCTCTGGTATTTACCACCCCAGTCTTCAACCAGGAGGTTCATGCCGGCCAATTGTTCTTTAATTTTTTCAGGGTTAGCGCCATCCTTATCTATTTTGTTGATAGCGAAAACCATTGGCAGGTTAGCTGCCTGCGCGTGGCTTATCGCCTCACGTGTTTGAGGCATCACCGCATCATCAGCAGATATAACGATGATTGCCACATCAGCCGCTTTGGCACCACGGGCACGCATAGCCGTAAATGCTTCGTGACCAGGCGTATCCAGGAAAGTAAGTTTTTTACCGGAAGCGGTAGTAACCTGGTAAGCACCAATATGCTGGGTAATACCACCCGCCTCACCGGCTACCACATTTGCACTGCGTATATAGTCGAGCAATGAAGTTTTACCGTGGTCAACGTGCCCCATAATGGTTATTACCGGCGGACGTGACACCAGGTCTTCAGGACTATCTTCCTCTTCTTCCTCTTCGTCTTCATCCACATCATCCACACCAATAAAGTCAACTTCAAATCCAAACTCGCCTGCTACTAATTCTATTACTTCCGCATCGAGGCGCTGGTTTATAGAAACCATGATACCGAGACTCATACACTTACCGATGATCTCAGCAAAGTTTACATCCATCAGGTTAGCCAACTCACTAACGGTTACAAATTCTGTAACCTGCAGCTTGTTATCTTCCATACCTTCGGCGCCCATATTTTCCTGTTCTTCACGACGCGCCCTACGCAATTTTGATTTGGCGCTCTTACCTCCACCACGTGAAGCACCGGCTAATTTGGCCTGCGTTTCGCGTATCTTATCCTGGATTTCTTTTGCGTCTATTTCTTTTGCTTCGCGGTGGTTATTATCTCTTCTCCGGTCATTTCCCCTGTTATTTTGACCAAATCTTCCACCGCCCTGGCCATGATGCCCGCCACCGCCTTCACCCTGGCGGTTATGAGGCCGGTCGCCCTGCTTTTGTATTACCGGGCGATTACCTTCACGCCTTTGCTGGGTATTGCCTTCCTGGTTATTAAACCTTGCCGCGGGTTGTTGCTGTTCCTTCTTCTCAATAGGAATACGCTTTCTTTTCCTCTTTTCTTCCTGCTGGCTTGCCGGCGATGTACGCTGTTCTGCCTGGGTAGGCAGTGTAATTTTTCCTACAATCCTTGGACCTTCAATTTTTTCAGCACGAATATTTTCAATTACCGGGGCGTCTTCTGTTTCAATTTCTTTTTCTTCTGTTACCGGAGATTCTGCTATCACAGGTTCTGCCGTAATTTTTTCAGCTTCTGATATTGGTTCTGCCACTACTTCTTGTTCCTCTTTTTTCTTTTTAGCCGTGGCGCCCTTTTTAGGCCTGGTAGAGGAATCTATGGCATTCAAATCTATCTTATCTAAAATTTTCGGACCTTCAATTTCAGGCGCTTCAATTTTAGTTATCTCAGGCTGCTGAACCTCAGGCTCAATGGCTTTTTCAACTACCGGTGGCATAACTTCCACAACCTGTTGCTCCGCAACAGCAGGTTGCTGCACAGCAGGCTCTGTTTTCTTCTTAGCGTCTTTTTTAAATAAAATCTCCTCTTCGTCTTTCTTCTTCCTTGCTTCCATAGTATTCCCTTTGGGAATTTCTATCTGGTCGCTTTTAGCTTTTGCAGCCTTGTCAGAAGAAAACTCCTGCTGCAAAGCATAATACATCTGTTCTGTAAGCTTACTGGTGGGCTTAAGTTCATCTTTAGGAAATCCTTTACCGCTCAGGAAATCAATTAAGGTATCCTGACCAATGTTAAATTCCTTTGCCGCTGCCAATAAGCGTGGTAGTTTAATTTCAGCCATATTTTTTTGTCCTGCCTTTGTACCTGTCAAAACATTATGCCCAGAATACGCAGCGGATAATTTGTTTTATCATTTAAAAATATTGCTTCATACGAAACAATATGTGTTAACCCTTTTCAAACTCTTCCTGAAGTACTTTGCGCAATTCTTCAATAGTTTCTTTTTCAAGATCAGTTCTCCTTTCCAATTCTTCTGTAGTTAAGTCCAGCACACTGCGGGCGGTGTCGCAACCAATGCGCTTCAACTCATCTATCACCCATGTATCAATTTCGTCTGCAAATTCTTCCAGGTCAATATCAAATTCTTCTGTTTCATCTTCATCATCGCGGAATACATCTATTTCATATCCTACCAATTCGCAGGCCAATTTGATATTTACACCGCGCCTGCCTATTGCAAGAGAAACCTGGTCGGGTTTTAAATACACACTTGCATGCTTTTTTTCCGCATCAATATCCATATAGGTTACTTTAGCCGGCGTTAAAGCACGCTGAATAAGCAACTGTGTATTATTAGTCCAGTTAATAACATCAATATTTTCATTTTTTAATTCACGCACAATACCGTGTATACGGCTTCCCTTCATACCTACGCAGGCGCCCACAGGGTCAATACGATCATCGTACGATTCTACGGCCACCTTTGCCCTTTCGCCTGGTTCTCTCACTATTTTGCGTATCACAATCAGTCCATCAAAAATTTCAGGCACTTCTATTTCCAGCAATTTAGCAAGGAAAGAAGGATGTGTACGTGAAAGGATGATTACCGGTGAGTTATTTTTTAACTCAACCTTTTTCACCACGGCTTTAATATTCTCTCCCTTCTTGAAATAATCAGAAGGAATTTGTTCTGATTTAGGAATAAGCAGTTCGTTGCCATCTTCATCCAGCAGCAACACTTCTTTCTTCCACACCTGGTATACTTCAGCGCTGATAATTTCACCAACACGGTCAGCATATTTTTTAACCAGTGAATTTTTCTTTAAATCACCTATACGGCTTGCCAGCGTTTGCTTGGCGGCAAGGATGGCGCGGCGTCCAAAATCAAGAATATCCACTTCCTGGAAAAGTTCTTCACCCACTTCAAAGTCGGGTTCTATTTTTACAGCGTCGTTATAAGCTATTTCCGCCACAGGGTTTTCAACCTGCCCGTCTTCAACTATGGTGCGCCTGTGAATAATTTCAAGGTCACCCTTTTCAGTATTAACGATTACGTCAAAATTCTCATCCGATCCGTATTTTTTTCGGAGGAGTGTCTTAAACACGTCTTCCAGTACTTTCATGAGTGTGGGGCGATCAATGTTTTCCGCGTCCTTAAAATCCTGGAAGGATTCAATAAGATTAATACTTGCCATAGTACAGCATTTTTTTCCTTTCGTCATAACCGGGTATATCATACCCAATCAGACCAGGGTCGTTAAAATTGAATTTGAATTTTTGTTGTTTTAATGTTATCAAAAAGTATAGTGTGTTGTATAACTTCCTTTTTTTTGTTTTTGCCCTTTACCTCTTCTATCTCAACAGCAGTATCGTTCACCGCAGTGAGTTTTCCCTCTTTTTTAGTGCCGTCATTTAAAATTATCTCCACGTTCCTGCCTATGTTTTTTTCATATTGCCTTCGCAGTTTAAGTGGTTCTTCAAGTCCGGGAGAGGATACTTCGAGCGAAAAATCACCGTTTGGAAATAATCCGGTTTCTTCTATTTGTTTATAAAGGGATCGGTTATATTTTACACATTTGTCAATAGATACACCTGTATCTGCATCCAAAAATACTTTTATATTGTTAGCAGGCTTGATTTTTATTTCCACCAAAAAGTAACCAGGGTTATCTTTTAGTAAATCCGCCACCATTTTTTCCAAAACCTGGATTGTTGCCTCGCTCATATTTGATAATAGAAGAAGGGAACGCTTCCGTTCCCTTCTATCGTTCTTTTCCTGCGGCAAAGGTAATGTATTACTGCAAAGCACAAAAATTTTTATCCCAATACAGGAATTAATCTTTAATTTTTAGGAAAAAAATAAGCCATCACTTTTAGATGGCTTAAAATATAATAAAATTAGTTTTTTAATCTGCCTTGGGCGTATGCTGATCGTGTGGAACTACCTGCTGTCCTGTAGCTGGTTTGTCATAACGGTTGCGTAAATTTCTCCATGCTACACCATCCCACAAAAAAGCAAGAATAAACCAGATGAATAATAGCAAAGGTACTAATACGGTAAGGCGCATATTTCTTATTTCATCGCCAAGGTGCATAAATATAGAAACAATATAAATGGCTTTACACAATGATAATATGATCATTGCGCCTTTTACAAAAAGCAAGAGGAATCCTTCCATGTGAAATGCATAATGCGATAAACCAAGTGCCAGCTCCGCTATAGTAAGACAAAGCAATATCCAGAAGGTTCTCCATATTCTTTTGGTATTAGGCGCCGGCTCATGAGCAAACGTAATTTCTGGTGACGCTACCGCGTGCTCCGTATGATGTTCATGTAATGACATATCCGAAATGATTTTTTATTAATGCCTGATTAAATAAGATAAAAACAAAGAAATACAAATACCCATACAAGATCTACAAAGTGCCAGTACAAACCAATTTTTTCAATCATCTCATAATGACCCAGGTTATCAAACTTTCCTATACGAGTCCATACTAAAGCCAATACCAGCAAACACACACCACTAAAAACGTGAAACCCGTGAAAACCTGTTATACCAAAAAAGAATCCCCCAAATCCTACGGGGCCTGGCGTGGTAACCTGGTGGCCATCATGCATTAACCCGGGTACAGCCGCGCCATAAGGATTTTGCGTTATAGTAGCGCCTATCTCTTTAATCTGTCCGTCTATCAATACTGCATGACTTCCGGTTATCATATGTGTCCACTCCCATGCCTGGCAGCTTAAGAATAATGAACCGCCAAGTATTGTCCATAACAACCATTTTTCAACGCCTGCACGATTTCTTTTATGTCCTTCATGCACCGCCAATACCATGGTTACAGAACTCATGATTAATATAAAAGTCATTAAGCTTACAAATGCCAAAGGCAGGTTTGTATGCCCCATTAAAGGGAATGCGTTGAATACGTGGTTAGGATCGGGCCAATAGTTCTGGCTTACACGTATGGTGCCATAAGAAATCAATAATGCCCCGAATGTAAAGGTGTCACTCAACAGGAAAATCCACATCATGAGCTTTCCATAACTTACATTATAAGGGCTTTTTCCTCCCGTCCACCATTTATATCCGGCCGGTACGTGTGTTGACATGCAGTTGAATTTTTATTAAAAAATAACCAATTATATTAATGCAATAAGCTGAAAAATACAAAAAGATACACCCACAACAAGTCTACAAAATGCCAGTACGTCGTCATAATTTCAATGGGTACACTATCGTAATTTCTCTTTTTCTTACCATAAACCCTGCTTACTATAAAAAGCATCGCTATCAAGCCTCCCAGCACGTGCAGCACATGCACCCCGGCTATCGCCAAAATAAATGAATACGCCGGGTTAGAACCAATGCCTATCATTTTCATTCCATTCGACTGAAATTGATAGAACCCATTAATCTGCATAATCATAAACACAATGCCCAATATAGCAGTTATACCAAAGAACAACCTGTATCGCGACATTTCTCTTTCCCTGAAGGCTTTCAATGCTACCTGGATGGTAACGCTGCTTGCCAGTATCACAATAGTTGAGTATAAAAATATGCGTGGTAAAGTAAAACTCTCCCACCCCGGCTGACTGCGTTTTACAATATAGGCGCTCGTCAAACCTGCAAACATCATGATTATACCCGCTAAACCTAACCACAGGTTAAATTTATAGGGATGAATTTTTTTATGCTCTACCGTCATTACCTCACTCATTAGTATTTCTGATTTCTAATTTCTGATTTGAGATTTCTCACATTCCTTCACTCATTTTCAAATCTTCCCTGCCTGCCGGTATGCAAGAAATTACCCTGATTTTCAAATTCATTTCCACACTTTCATATTTTCACATTACCCTGATTTTCAAATTATACCCCTGCCACTTTATCTGCCAGCAAACTCAGCAATACTATCGGCAAATAAATATAAGAGCTGAACATCACTCTTCTTGCTGCCTGTACTGTCATTTGCCTGTATAAACGTACACTTTGCCAAACCATAAAAAGGTTGGCCAGTAAAACTATTATCAAACTTACCTGACCACTCATATTCAGCAACCAGGGCAATATGCCTGCCGGCACCATCAGCAATGAATATATAACTGCCTGTATAGCCGAATATTTTGTTGGCCCTGCGGTAGAGGGCATTAATTTAAACCCTGCCCTGCTGTAATCATTATGTGCTACCCAGGCAATCGCCCAAAAATGGGGAAACTGCCAGAGAAACTGAATGGCAAATAATACCCAGCCGCCGGCGCTCAGATTATCTGTTCCGGCTACCCAGCCAATAAGGCAGGGTAAAGCTCCGGGAATGGCTCCCACCAATACAGATACTGAACTGATTTTCTTTAACGGTGTATATACAAAGCCGTAAATAAATAAACTCAGTACACCCAGCATTGCCGCCGTCCAGTTAAACCAATAACCAATAATCAGTGTACCCGCTATTCCGGAAACCGCAGCAAACGCTGTAGCTTCATTCACACTCATCTTTCCATTTGCTACAGGCCTTTTAGCGGTACGCTTCATAAGGGCATCAGTATCCCTTTCCGCTATCTGGTTAATGGCATTGGCAGAACCTGTAATCAGCATTCCTCCAATCAATAATAAAAGAACTGATAGTAAATTGAAGGTAATATTTGGTGCCATCAAATAGCTTAGCACGCAGGAGAATACTACTGTAAAACTCAGCGTAAACTTTATCAGCAGCATGTAGTCTTTGAGCTTATCAACTACTACAAAAGATGCTGATCGTTGTAGCCTGTTCTGTGATTCCATTACCTTCAAAAAACTCTATTTAACAGGCTGATATTGTCAGCCAGGTAATTAATGTGTTGATTCGTCCTTCCCCACGGGCTCTGTTTGGGGAATGAAATCTTTTCCATCCTTTCCATAATCATAAGCCCAACGGTGCACTTCAGGTATTTCACCAGGCCAGTTACCATGTCCGGGCCTGATAGGCGTTGTCCATTCCAGCGTATTAGCACCCCATGGATTTTGAGAAGTAACTTTTCTTCCTTTAAAAATAGAATAGAAGAAATTATACACAAACAGCAACTGCACAAGGAATGATAATATAGCTGCAAAACTGATCACCCTGTTCAACTCAACAAAATGCTTAAAGGATTCCCACCCGGAATAGTCGTAATAACGGCGTGGCATACCGGCAAAACCTTCGTAGTGCATAGGCCAAAAGATTACATAAGCACATACGAGTGTTACCCAGAAATGTATATAGCCCAATGTGTTATTCATATACCTGCCATACATTTTGGGAAACCAGTGGTAAACACCGGCAAACATTCCCATAAAGGCAGATACACCCATTACTATGTGGAAGTGCGCAATTACAAAATAAGTATCATGCAGGTGCATATCAAGCGTGGAGTTCCCAACAAATATCCCTGTTAAGCCGCCGGAAATGAACATGCTTACAAAACCCACGCAAAACAGCATGCCCGGGGTAAACCTGATATTACCACGCCATAACGTGGTAAGCCAGTTGAATACTTTGATGGCCGAAGGTACAGCGATCAGTAATGTTAGCAGAACGAATACAGATCCGAGGAAAGGATTCATTCCTGTTACAAACATATGGTGGGCCCAGACCAGGAATGCCAGCAATGCAATTGCAAACATAGAAGCAATCATTGCCATATAACCGAATATCGGTTTTCGTGCATTGATTGACATTACTTCCGACACCAATCCCATGGTTGGTAGGATAATGATATATACTTCGGGGTGACCCAGGAACCAGAACAAATGCTGGTAAAGAATCGGGCTACCACCTTCGTTAGGTAATATATTTCCGCCCAGCACTATATCAGAAAGATAGAAGCTGGTACCAAGATGCCTGTCGAATAAAAGCAGGATAAAACCAGAGAATAATACCGGGAAAGAAAGTATACCAAGAAGAGCGGTAAATAAGATAGCCCAGACAGTGAGCGGCAATCTTGTCATTGTCATACCCTTGGTACGCATATTAAGAATGGTAGACACATAGTTCAAGCCGCCCAACAACTGCGATACCACAAACATAGCCATTGCTACTAACCATAAGTCCATACCAATTTTAGAACCTTGTGATGCATCTCCCAAAGCACTCAATGGCGGATAAACCGTCCAGCCACCTGAAGCAGGCCCTGTTTGCACAAACAAAGAAGCCATAATAATTACACTAGCCAATACAAAGAACCAGTAAGAAAGCATATTCATAAATGGAGAAGCCATATCTCTTGCACCTACCTGGTAAGGTATCAGCAGGTTTGCGAACGTACCGCTCAATCCTGCAGTTAACACGAAAAACACCAGGATGGTTCCGTGCATTGTTCCTAATGCATAATAAAACTCAGGCTGAATTTTACCATCTTTAGCCCAATGACCGAATATATCTTCAAGCCAGGGTAAAGAAACATCAGGATATCCTAACTGTATACGGAATAGTACCGACATCAGGCCGCCTATAATAGCCCATATAATACCAGTAATCAAAAACTGTTTGGCAATCATTTTATGATCCTGGCTGAAAACATACTTCGTAATAAAGGTTTCATGATGGTGATGTACATCATGATGCTCATGTACTTCATGAGGTATTACGCCGTGTTGTACTGCTATTTCGTTACTCATTACACATTATTTTGTGACTCAAAGGGGTCGTATTAAATCAAATCAATGTTCGGCTTTAGGCTCGGCATTTGTTGCTGCTTTTACTGAATCAGCAACAGCAGGAGCCGTTGTAGCTGCCACAGCAGGAGCTGCATCCGGATGCGCAGTAGCATACTGTGGCTTCTGTGCACTAATCCATTTATCAAACTCTTCCTGTGTTTCAACAATTATTGTTCCTTTCATTGAATAGTGTCCCTGACCGCACATCTGGTCGCAGGATATTTCATATACAAAATTTTCGTTGCCGGTTAATTCTTTCATCTTTACTGTAGTATACTTTGGCGTAAACCACATAGTAGTAGGTGTACCCGGAACGGCATCCATTTTTAAACGAAAATGAGATAAGCCAACATCGTGTATAACATCCTGTGAGCGGATAATTAATTTAACAGGTTTATCAACCACCAGGTGCAACTCAGAAGGATGTAAATCATCATGATTTGCAACATCTTTCCAATCCTGACCGAGTGGATTTCCTTTGGCTGCATCTGTCAATTTATAATATTGTCTTCCTAAAACGCCATCCTTACCCGGGTAGCGATATTCCCAGCCAAACTGGTGACCAGTTACTTCTACTTCCATCGCTTCTTTAGGTGCATCTCCGGTTATTTTATACCAATAATACAAACCAAAAACCACCAATACCGTTAATGTAATAGCCGGTACAACAGTCCATAACAACTCTAACTTATTATTGTGGGGATAATAATGGGCCTTTCTTTTTTCACTTGCCTGGTATTTGTAAGCAAACCAGAAAAGTAATATTTGGGTTAAGATAAAAACAATGCCTGTGATAGCAATAGTAATCCACATCATGGTGTCAATCTTCTCGCCATGCTCCGAAGCCGCGGGTAACCAAAGCAACGTTTTTTTATAAAGGATTTTATTGCACCACCATGCAGCCGCTAACCCTACCACCAAAAAAACCAACATTAAAAATGCGTTGATACGGTTATTTTGTTCAAAGGTTTTCTTTTCACCTTTAAGTACGGAAACATACTCACTTGCCTTTGCGATCTGGAAAATCACAACGAAAATCAGTACTAATATTATTACAACAAAATACTCGGTCCAGGTCATTTTATTAAATATTATGCTTTAATAATTGCTTGCTTGTTTTAATGCTCGTCTATGTATGATGTATCAAACTTTCTTTTAAATACGGATGATATTTTGGCAGTAATGGTGCTTTTGTAAGCGCCCTTCCCACAAAAAACATAATCATCCCTATATACAAAGCTAAGATTCCCCACTCAAACCAGCCAAGATTGTGATTTTCTCCTACCGTGCCCGGCATAACCATCTGGTAAAAATCCAGCCAATGGCCAAGAATAACTGCAACAGACATAAACGTCATGATCGCATAATTTCTCTTAGAGCCACGTGTCATCAAAATCAGTATTGGTGCTACAAAGTTTATTGTAAAGTTCAGGAAGAAAAAGCCACGATACGGGCCCTGAAACCTCATTTTAAAGTAAACGGTCTCTTCCGGAATATTTGCATACCATATTAACATAAACTGTGAAAACCATAAATATGTCCAGAAGATAGAGAATGCAAAGATGAATTTTCCAACATCATGCAATTGCTCGCGGGTAGTATATTCCAGGTAGCCGTGATTTTTTAAGAAAATAATAAACAAAGCGATCAAAGCTATACCGGAAACAAAGGTGCTTGCAAAAGTATACCAGCTATACATGGTAGAATACCAATGTGCGTCTATGCTCATCAACCATAACCAGGGTATTGTGGACCCTACAGTTAAGGCAAAGAATACGATAAAAATAGCGGCCCATACTGTATTGTTCCAGATGTATCTTTTTGATTCTTCCACACCCATTGGACCCTCATCAGCTTTCCTGGATAGCTGGCGCATCTTGCTGCCGGTAAACACCCAAACACTGAGGGTAACTACCGTCCATATAAAAAAGAAGGTTGGATTAAGAAAACCTTTTTTCCATGTAAGAATTTTATCGCCGGCAACCGCCTCTTTATCAACCCAGTGGTATATATCGTGCCTGTGCCCCATTATAAGGCCGAGGAACACGATAAAAGCAAGTACAGCAAAAACAGGTACAACTGCAGAGATGGCTTCAGGCACTCTTCTGAATGCTATTGACCATCCGCCATGTGCCAGTGTAATGGCGCATATAAAGAACATAGCCGCATTACATACCAGTAAAAAGTAAACGCTGTTTTGTAGCAGTACAGCCCAAAAGCGGGTCTGGTCATGCTCATTTTTGCTCATGCCGAGAAAAATAAATCCTGCGATAAGCGCAACTATGCCCACCGCCAAAAGACCATATGTCCATTTCTTATATCCGGCCGGAATCTCAAATTGTTGCTTAATCATTCCTCAATCAATTTGTTTTATTAATGCGAATAAGTTTATTTTTTTGCTGTACTGTCAGTAGCAGCCGGCGTAGCGGCAGCAGGTGCAGCAGATTTACCCAATTTATCTTTTATATAATGCACCACCATCCAGCGCTGCTTATCATTCAACTGCGATGCATAACTACCCATTTTATTTTTACCATAAATGATGGTATAATATATCTGCCCGTCGCCCTGGTTAGCTATTACAGGGTCAGTTAAATCCTTTGGCGCCGCAGGGAAAGGGCCATCACCACCTTTCCATAACGGGCCATTACCATCCAGCTTGGCGCCGTGGCATATACCGCAATAGATCAGGTATAATCTTTCTGCTTCTTTATTCTGGGCAGAGTCTAATGCAGGCAAAGGGTTTTTAATGAATCTTGCTTTACCATGGTTGGTAGTGTCGCTTCCTTCATCTTTTGCAATAGAAAAAGGCAGAAGCTGGTCTCTGGTAATAGTTCCTTCTACCGGAGTACGGTTGGTTTGTTTATCAGGAAAGATGTCGTTTTCAGAATAGGTTTCATAAGCACGGCTATATGCCATATCCGGCATATATGTTTTACCAGGCTCTTTATTACTATCGCAGCTTACTACCGCAACAATCATCAAAAAAGCGAAGAATGATATAACTGATAATTTTTTCATCCCTTAATAAGTTTGTCTTTCTAATTAAGCCGTAACCGTTTCAGATTTATTGTCGAATAATTTACTATCCTGGTCGTAACGCCCAAGCCACCAACCGGCTTCCGCTATCTGTACATTTATCTCTTTTGCCCCGGCAGCAGCCAGAAAATCTTCTGTTTCCTTTACGTTTGTTTTAGAAGTGCATTCAATTACCATCACAAAAAGATCGTCTGTAGCCCTGGGGTGAAAAATATGTTTTTTTACAAATGGCGCCATCTGGCACAGGTAGCAAAAAGTAAGTACCATACCTACCGCAGAAAATAATACCGTAAGCTCAAACATAATGGGTATCCATGCAGGCAGCGAAAAATGTGGTTTACCACCATAATTCTGTATCCAGTCGCGGGTAAGTATCCAACTGATAAAGCCCAGGGCAGTTGTTAAACCGGTAAGCCCATATATAAAGCCGGCAGTATGCAGGCTTGTATCTCTCAAACCCAATGCACCATCCAAACCGTGCACCGGGAATGGCGTATACACATCGTGAATTTTGTATCCTGCCTTACGTACTTTTTTCACAGCCGGAAACAATACCGCTTCATCATCAAAACTACCTACTACAAATTTTCTTATATCCATAACCTTAAACCTTTTTGTTTTTAAGGTGAGTTAATTCAATATTGTTATTTTTCACAATCATCCTCTCTTCTCCTTACACAAACATCGTTAATGATGGTCGTGTGTTTTGGCATAAAACTCTTCCACACTCATGTTTTCGAGATCAGCCATTTTTTCTTTATAACTTTCACCCGAAGTCTTCAATATACTCTTGATCTCTGCTATTGCGATAACAGGGAAATATTTAGAGAAAAGAAAATAGCAGGTAAAGAATAAACCAAATGTTCCCAGGTAAAAGCCTACCTCGAATATTGTGGGGCGATAGTACAATGACCATGAAGACGGCAGATAATCGCGATACAGTGATGATACAATGATTACAAAGCGCTCAAACCACATACCCACGTTTACCACTATACTCATAAAGAATGTGAAACCAATATTCCTTCTTAATTTTTTGAACCAGAACAACTGCGGAGAAATTACGTTACAGGTCATCATCAGCCAGTAGCTCCAGCCATATGCACCTGCAATACGGTATTTAAAGAAGATATCGTACTCATATGTGTTTGCACCATACCATGCTATGAATAACTCTGTAAGATATGCACAACCCACAATTGAACCCGTCAACACAATTACCTTGTTCATCGCTTCAATATGACCAAGTGTGATATAATCCTGCAGGTTCATTACACGACGGGTAATGATCATCAGTGTTTGCACCATCGCGAACCCCGAGAATACCGCACCCGCAACAAAGTAGGGCGGGAAGATGGTAGTATGCCATCCGGGTACCACCGAAGTAGCGAAGTCAAAAGATACTATTGTGTGTACCGATAATACCAGCGGCGTACTTAAACCGGCAAGTACCAGTGAAAGACTTTCGTGCCTTTGCCAGTGTTTGGTTGAACCGCTCCAACCAAAGGAAGCAATACCGTACATTAATTTGCGGAACTTTGTTTTAGCGCGGTCGCGAACAGTGGCAAGATCGGGTAATAAGCCTGAATACCAGAATAACAATGATACGGTGAAATATGTTGAGATAGCGAACACGTCCCACAACAAAGGAGAGTTAAAGTTTGGCCATAAAGGACCGCGGGTGTTGGGATAAGGCATTACAAACATTGCCATCCAAACCCTACCCATATGCCAGATAGGGAACTGACCCGCACAAATTACTGCGAAGATCGTCATTGCTTCTGCGGCGCGGTTTACACCGGTTCTCCAACCCTGGCGGAATAATAATAAGATAGCAGAAATAAGTGTGCCGGCATGACCAATACCAACCCACCACACAAAGTTGGTGATATCCCAACCCCATCCAAGAGTTTTACCGAGGTTCCACTGACCAATACCGTAGGCAACATCCCTGTACAAAGAATAAACACCAAATAACAAAAGCGCTACCGAAATATAAAAACCAATATACCATAAGCGGGTAGGTTTGGCTTCGATAGTATACACAATATCTTCCGTTACCTGATTGTAGTTTTTATCTCTATCTACCAGTGGTTCCCTGACGAAAGATTCGTATTTGATCAAACTCATTGACTACTTAATTTTCTTGCAGTCCTTTCGGATGCATATTATGGTTGATAATTCTGGCCTTTATTTTTTACTCTTCTTTTTAATGTGCTGCCTCGTGAGCCGCTTCCTTTTTCTCTGCACCTTCATGCATTTCTTCTTTTACCCCAACCAGTCTGTCAGTATTCCTGATTTTAGCGAGATAGCTAATATTAGGCAATACATGTATCTGCTCCAGTGCATAGTAAGTACGCTGATTTTGCTCCTGGTTACGCAGTTTATATACCTGGCTTTCTTTATCGTTCACATTGCCAAATACGATGGCGCCTGTTGAACAAGCCTGCATACAAGCTGTTTTCACATCTCTTATTAATGAAGCATCCTGCGATTTTTTTGCTTTCAATTTTGCATCCTGTAAACGCTGAACACAGAATGAACATTTTTCAATTACACCGCGTGAACGAACTGTTACATCAGGATTCAATACCATTCTTGAAAGGTCATCATTCATCTGCAATACCGCAGGATCAAGCCCACCTACAATACCAAACTCCTGGTTGTCGGGGAAGCTGTCTGCGCCTGTATAATCTGCCCAGTTAAACCGACGTACTTTGAAAGGACAGTTGTTAGCGCAATAACGCGTACCAATACAACGGTTATATGCCATCTGGTTCAAACCTTCTGTGCTATGGTTGGTTGCAGATACCGGGCATACATTTTCGCAAGGCGCGTTATCACAATGCTGACAAAGCATCGGCATAAACACCACATTCAGGTTATCACCTTCTGAATTATCCCTGTATGTTGCAAAGTAACGGTCAATACGAAGCCAGTGCATTTCATGAGAACGCAATACTTCGCTCTTACCTACAACAGACACGTTATTTTCAGCAGTACATGCAATAGTACATGCACCACAACCTGTACAGGAATTAAGATCTATACTCATTCCCCAATGTGCGCCGGGAGATTCATACACCGGGTATAGCGTTGCTTCATTGCGGTAATCATGTGTCTTTTTCGCAAAATCTTCAGCCAGCTCTTCGCGGTAATCAAGCACCGCTTCAGGATTTTTCCTGAAATCTGCCAATGTATATTCTTTCACCACTTCCACACGACCTTCGTACTGGTTGTGTGTTTGCGTATATGCTATATTGTAAGTATCTCCTGTTTTTTTGTAACCGCTTACATCTGTTAAATAATATTGGCGTGTTGCTCCTTTACCATCAACCAACGGGTAAGCATTGTAGCCCACTTTTGCGCCTGCTTTACCAACACCGTCTTCTCTTCCATAACCCACAGCCAAAGCAATAACCTTAGGATGCATGCCGGCAATAGCAAGTATCGGAAGCTTTACAGGTTTACCGTTGATGGTAAATTCAATAAGCGGTTTTTTAACCTCTACTTCGTAATGATCATCCAGTGCAATGCCAAGTTCCTTAGCCATGGTATAAGATATCATTACATAGTTATCCCATGTAGCACGGCTGATGGGATCAGGCATTTCCTGCAACCAGGGGTTGTTTGCATTTTGCCCTGAACCCAGAGAAACTTTCTGGTACAATACCAATTCAGTATTTGCACCGCCTTTTATGGCAGCTACTTTTGAAGCTGCATCAGCTACACCGGCATTATTAAATGTGGCGCCTGCTACAGCAACGGTTTCCGGCTCTACCACGCCATCCTGCAGTGCTTTATCAAAAGCATACTGGCTGCCGAGTTTACCTATCCAATATTTTTTGAAATAATCATCGTAATCAGCATCATTACCGCTCCATTTTAATAATGAAGCCTGGAATGGTCTTGTCTGAAATATATGCTCGATAGTAGGCTGCAACAGGCTGAAATAACCTGTGCGTGCTTCAGCATCTCCCCAGCTTTCAAGGAAATGAGGATTAGGAATGATGTATTTACATAGGGTAGATGTTTCATCAGCCCTGTCGTTAAAAGAAACGGATAATTTCACTTTTTGCAAGCCGGTTTTAAACCCTTCTGCATTGTGATAGTTGTAAGCAGGATTAGCTTCGTATACCAGTAATGTACCGATGCTTCCAGCATTCATATCTTTTACCAACTGATCCATTTCACTGTCAATACCCTGGCGTGTTAATACAGGAGTTGCCCAGTTAATAGTTGTTCCGTTAGCGCCCACTAATTCATTTATTGCATTTACAACAATTTGTATATTCGGGTCATTGTTTCCGCAAACCACCAACGCTGCACCTTTGTTGGAAGAAAGCAATGAAGCAGTGATATCAATGCCTTTCTTCACTTTTTCGTCTGCAATAGCCGGGGCGCTTACACCACCGCCTAATTTAGCCAGCAGGTTTAATGCCACTGCGCCAATTTCAGAAGGACGAACAAGAAAACGGTCATCCGCGTTGGCACCTGTTAAACTGAGCACGCCTTCAAACTGAATGTGCTTGCTCATTTCAGGATTCTTCTGGTTTATTCTGCGACCGGCAGCATACTGGCTTGAAAACTCTTCGCTGCTTAACCAGGTACCAAGAAAATCAGCATCTAAGCTCACAATAACTTTTGCTTTATCAAACTGGTAAGCTGGTAAAGCTCTTTTTCCGTAAGTAGCTTCATTTGCCAGCAACATACCGCTGTAAGAAACAGCATCGTATTGTACGTGGCGACCACCAGGATATTTTGCTAAAAATTCGCTGATAACCTGTTTTGTGGTAGGAGAATTGATGGTTGAAGTAAGCAGTACTACTGTTCCGCTTATACCATCCATAATTTTTTTATCGAGAGCCGGAGAAAACTGTAATTCTTTTAATTCTTTATTCACCACTTCAGCAGGCCAGCGAAGGCGTGCCATATCATATAAATCAAGTACAGAAGCCTGAACACGTGCTGAAGTACCTTCTCCTTTATTGTTCAAAATTGAAAGTGGGTTACCTTCCAGTTTTATAGGGCGGCCATCTCTTACTTTAGCAACCACAGGAACCACATCACCTTCAGAAATATAAGTAGTAGCATAATATTGCGCTACACCCGGGGTAAGATTTTCGGGTTTGTTGAGATAGGGGATACTTTTTCTAACCGGCATTTCGCAACCTGCCGCCACTGCTGCAGCCGCTGTGCTGAAACCCACATATTTAAGAAAGTCTCTGCGGGGCGTTTTGGAATCCAACAATCCCTTAGCGTTATCAAAAACGGGCAGATCTTCCTGAAACTCGTCTTTTACCAACTTTTGGTATGCTTCCGTGTTGTTTAGTTCGCCCAGGTTTTGCCAGTACTTTTTTTGCTCCATTTATAAAGTAATTTGAGAATTTATTCCGCTGTTTTTAAGCGGAATGAAAACGCATACAGCCTTTCAATCTGCCATTTTTAATAGTGGCATTTCTGACATTCCAGTCCTCCGATCATTTCTACAGTTACACTGTCAATTTTCTTATTCCTGATATCCTCATGAAATTTCTCGTATATACTGTAGAATTTATTATCCTTAAACTGAACTTTTGTTGTGCGGTGGCAATTGATACACCAACCCATGCTTAAATCAGCAAACTGTTTTACTTCGTCCATTTCGGTAATATTACCGTGACATGTCTGGCACTGTTGCTGACCAACTACCACGTGCTGAGAGTGGTTGAAATAAACGTGGTCGGGAAGGTTATGTATACGAACCCATTCGATGGGTTTACCTTTTCCTGTATATTGGCTTTTGGTTTCATCCCAACCTGCATAGCTGTAGAGTTTCTTAATTTCAGCAGTACCGTTTACTTCAGTACCATCAGCTTTAACAAGTTTAGGTCCTTTTTCGTAAGTATTAATTGCCATATGGCAGTTCATACACACGTTTACAGAAGGAATCAACGCTTGTTTACCTTCCTGCGCGCCTGTATGGCAATATAAACAGTTGATTTGATTTATACCTGCATGTACTTTATGAGAGTAGTATATAGGTTGCTCGGGCTCATAATTTTGCTGACGACCTAAGCCAATTGCGCCCTGGGTGAGATAATAACCACCAACCAGGAACAACACTATGATACCCGTTGCTATGTATACCTTGTTTCTCCAGAAAGGAACAGGCTCGTGTGCAGGAATGCCTTCCTTATCGTCAGACATTTTGCGAAGGTTGCTGTTAACCTGTAAAAGAGTAAGCGCTACTACGGCAAGTATAAGGGTGAGTACACCAAATAATAAGGTATTATCGCTTTCCGGTTCTTTAACAGCGCCACCACCGGGAGGAGGGGTTGTAGTTGCAGGCGGAGGTGCATTAATATAAGTAACAATGGCATCAATCTGAGCTTCAGTCAGGTCCGGGAAACCTGTCATTACCACTCCGTGAAATTTATCTTTTAAGCCCTGCGTATACGAATCACTGGCCATAAACCCTGCAGGATTATGGATCCATGCATATAGTTTTTTTCTGTCACTCCAGGGCCCACGGTCTTCAAAACCAGCAAGCGCAGGGCCGGTTATATCCTTTGTAAGGCTATGACAAGTAGCACATTTCTGGTTAAAAATCGTCTTCCCATCCTGTGCATTTGTTGAAAGAACAAGGAGACTAAACAAAAACACAAACGAAGATCTCGAAAAAAGCCTTTTTACAGTTTGTAATTGGTAGCTCATTATATCCTAAGGAGTTTGTATGATGTGGACGTATCCGTTTGGCTGCAAAAATAGGTCAGTACGCCCATAAAATATTAACATTTTAGAAAAAAATTTTTACAGGCCTGGCCTGCATTTCAGCCGATTATGACATCATAACTTTTTTTTTGTCATGTTTTTGTAAGGCATTTCCGTCATTATATCGTCATTTTTTAAAATGCAAAACTTTCGTGCTTTTTGCGCAATTTGCAGCCACAATGCTCAAAAAGCTACAACAAAAATGGAAGGTAAGCGGCAGGCAGTTCTTTATAATATTATGTGTGTTTGCCATTACCGGCACCGCAACCGCCTGGCTTACCAAGGTAATTACTGACTGGGTAGGCTTTACCACTGAAACATTCTGGCTATGGAGATTGTTACTTCGCCTCGCAATGCTGGTAATAGGGTACCAGGTAATATTATTAAGTGTGGCCTTCATTTTTGGCCAGTTCCCGTTTTTCTGGAAATATGAAAAGAAAATACTGAAGCGGATGGGGATAAAGGTGGGGGAGAGTGAGCTATCAGCTGTCAGCTATCAGCTATCAGCTAATAGCAATCAGCAATCGGGTGCAGACAATTTCAAATCCCAAATCTCAAATCCCAAATCCCAAATCTCAAATCTCAAATCCACCCCTGCCCGCCTTGCTGTTTTTGCTTCGGGAACCGGCTCTAATGCACAGAAAATCATTGACTTTTTCAGGAATGACCCATTGGTAGCCATTGCGCTTATTGTAAGCAACAAACCTACTGCCGGCGTATTGCAGATAGCCGAAAGAGAAAAAATAGCATCGCTCGTAATTGAAAAAGAAAAATTCTTTAACGGAGACGGGTACGTGGAAGAACTGAAGAAACATAATGTTGAATGGATCATTCTTGCCGGGTTTTTATGGAAAGTGCCGGTATCATTAATACAGGCCTTCCCCGGTAAAATCATTAATATACATCCCGCCCTCCTGCCCAAGTATGGCGGCAAAGGGATGTATGGGCACTTTGTACATGAGGCAGTAATAACCGCGGGCGAAAAGCAAAGCGGCATAACCATACACTTCGTGGATGAATTGTTTGACCACGGTGCGCACATCTTCCAGGCATATTGCAACATAGAACCAGGTGAAACCCCTGAAACACTGGCAAAAAAAGTACAGGTACTGGAACACAAACACTTTCCGGAGGTTATTAAGCAATTGGTAGGGAAAGTATAAGGTAGAAGGTGTTGGGTGTAGGGTATAAGGCAGACATACTACGCCTTACACAGTTGCCAATGTAGAGACAAGGCATGCCTTGTCTCTACCGTTATAAACCTTATGCCCTGCACCTTATCCCGCTCTCTCATTATTTACTACCGTTTTCTCATTTCTTCTATACCCTGGCAATAATCTTCATTATTTATGTAGTGTTGAAATACATAAAAATGAAAACAGGGTTATTTGTACTATTAGCAATCGCTTCATTTATTTTTTCCTGTAAAAAAAATGATTCTTCACCTCATAACAGAGATGAAGATGATCTGTTAATCCCGCTGCCATCACAAAAATGCCACCTTTCATCAGTTAAAAATTCAAATGGTACAACCATCAGGCACATACTGCTTAACAAGGATAAACAATATGCTATAGAAACAGATCGCTATTTCAGCGCAGCGGGCAAAGAACAGGAGTATTACAGGTATTATAATAAAGAGGAATCAGGTAATAAATATATCTTCCAGGAGTATCATATTTGGGATGGCAACAATGATTACATAAACGGGTATTATAAATACCATATCAACCAATCAAACAATTTATTTTTAGACAGCGTTGAAATTTTTATCTGTACAAACGGTCAATGCAGAGCCGATAACAATTTCGCTCCATCTGATTTTACAAAGCTGGCATCTGAAATTTACTTATACAACACAAGCTATAAACTCAAAAAAAAGCAATATTATAATATTCAACACCAACCTGACGGATACTTTATCTATAGTTATAACAGCACAGGACTTCTTATAAAAGAAGAAACTTTTAAAGAAGATAATACACTCTCTTCTTCAGTCGAATACACATACTCAACTTCTGGCAACGACTTCGCATTTAAAGGGGAACCTTCACAGGTTGAAAAATTGCTTTTCGGATATGCCAGGTCTGTGCAGGAATACAAGCTCAGCACGTTTAATACCGCTACCGGCAATGCAGGGGCAAGTTGGATAATCAAAAGATTTGATGACAACAGTGATATGAAAGGATATCTACAGTCTATCGCCCCTGAGCGTTATCCTGATCTATTAACAACATATGAGTACACATGCGAATAAAACAAACACAATGAAAAAATATTATGCTATTAGTATTACGATATTCATCCTGATAGCTGGCACATCTGCCTGCAAAAAAGACAACGCTGACCCTGATCCAACTCCCGCAGAAGCTATCACATATCTTAAAACAGATCAGTTATCTGAAGCGCGCTCTTCATTAGCAGCGGCGGCAGCCAACAATAAAATACTTTTCGCCGGAGGTTCAGGCACTTCCGGCTTATCTGCTACCGTTGATATGTATGATGCAACAACACAAAGCTGGACAACAGCTTCATTAACCAAACAAAGAGCACAATTGGCCGCAGCATCAACAGGTAATATAATAATTTTTGCAGGGGGTGTTGGTTCCGGCAACCAATATTTCAAAACCGCTGATATATATGATGCATCTGCAGATTCGTGGAGTTCCGGAGAATTAAGCCAGGGAAGATTTGATTTAGCCGCTGCTGGTTCAGGCAGTAAAATCATTTTTGCAGGAGGACGATCTCAAAACCTGCAATCAAAAGTGGCGGATATTTATGATATCAGCACCAAAACATGGAGCACAACGGAACTCAGTGAAGGAAGAGACAGGCTTGCAGGTGCAGCGGCTGGTAATAAAATTGTATTTGCAGGTGGCGGAAATGATATTTCCGGAAGCTCTGACAAGGTTGATATATATGATATACAATCCGGTAACTGGGCCACAGCTACATTAAGTTCAGCCAGGGTTTATATGGCTGCTGCGGGCGCAGGTAATAAAATATTGTTCGCAGGCGGTGATGGTCCTTCAGGCTATTCAGATGCAGTAGATATATATGATATTAATACAGGCGCCTGGACAACCGCTAAGCTCAGTATTGCAAGAACCAAGCTTACAGCAACTGCGCTGGGCAATAAGATCCTGTTTGCAGGAGGTATCCTCAACGGCGGCACTTTATCAAAAACCATTGATGTATATGATATATCATCCGGAACATGGACTGTGTTGAATTTGCCCGAAGCAAGGCACTCATTAGCGGCGGCGTCAAACGGAAATAAGATAATTACTGCAGGGGGTGAAGCGGGCTCTTTTACATATTCAAAATCAGCTGACATATTTACAATACCCCAATAATAAATTATTAAAAAAACAGATTATGCTAAAAAATATTGCTGTTATACTAATGATATGCATGGTCATCATAATCAGTTGTGGCAAGAAAAATAATCCGTTGCCGCCTATCAGTAATCTTATCATTACAGGATGGACTCCTAAAGTACCTACCCCAACGGAAACCATCACTATTGCAGGCACAGGATTTGATCCGAATGCATCAGGTAATAAAATACTTTTTGATAATGCTTATACGGGAATTATCGTATCTGCTACGGCAACAGAAATAAAGGTGATCCGGGATACTTCGGGCTCTTTGCAATTGCAGGATTGGAATTCAGGTAATACGGTAACAGTAAATGCCCTTGGAAATTCATTCACACATCCCGACAAGATGTTTTTCAGGAGAGGAATCTCGCTGATAGATGCCAAGAGTTATACAACTAACCAAAGAATATTTTATCCTGGTGATTCAATTCTTTTGGAAGGAACAGGATTCTACAGCGACCCTGATGACAATAGCTGCTACTTTAGTTATTCAGGTGCAACAGGCAAAGTAAATATTGCGCGGACAGACAGCAGCTATTACACCAAAATGGTTGGATTCTATCCTTCAACGCAAGCTATAGGAGGATCTGAAGACACGCCACCTGATTATGCTGTCAGCGCAAAAATAGAAGTGAAAGATAAAGGAGGAGCAACAGCAAGCTTACCATGTTCATTACGGGTTTTTCCACATACTGAGATAGTTTTTGACTCGTATGAATACAATGACAAGTTTGATATATTGAAGTTATTTGTAAGGACGAAGAACGTACTTCCAGGTACAGACGGGATATTTAGAAACACTGTAACACAAAGGGCTTTTCCATTTACACTTGCCCAAGACTACTCCGGAGAAGTAAAAGTAGTTCTCCTTCAGTTACAGGGCGATCCGCTCAATCCCACAGAAGATATCCCGCCCGGTACTTACCGGCTTGCAGTAAACAGGGGAGCATATAATTTTATAAGCATGCTCATTGAATTGAAATAAAATGAGCAACAAGTGGAAATTGCCCGGCGAAGACGGAATGCATTGGAAGCATCAAAGCAATCATACCGGCGTGTCTATTTTATCTGCCTGCTTTTTACGGATGCCTGCTATACCACCAACGTAGTGCTGAAAAAACAGATTGAACTTTACGCTTACTCAAGACTTTTACGGATTTGTACTAATTTGGTAAACATAAAGTTGCTTTAGTGGCGATTTCAAAGCAACAGTAATAAAATACATGTTCGTAAACCATCATTATGCCTGCAAACACATGGATAGCGGCGCTTATTATATGCCTGCTTTGCAGCAGCGGGCAAGCGCAGCAATATTTATGGCAAAGGGATACTGTACATTTATCAACCAGTAAAGAAAAATACATTACTACCATTATTGGTGCTAAAGATGGTTTGCCATCGTCTGAAATACTAACACTTGTGCAGGATGAGTATGGTTTTGTATGGATAGGAACTTCCTTTGGGCTTAGCCGGTATGATGGACTTACTTTCACCAATTTTCTTACGTGCGGCAACAGGCAATTGGGTAAAACATTTACTTTAATGTGTGATACCGTACTGCATATTGTATGGATTATGAGTGATGCGGGATTATGCTTTTATAACAATGGCAAATTGCAGCAAATAACTATTCATGAAAAAGATATTGCTGTATATGATATGTGTATTGACAGCAGCAAGGGTTATTGGCTGGCAACCTCGCATGGGCCCGCGTACATTACACCTGCTGTTATATCGCACATCGTGCAGTCTGGCAACATAAATATGGAAGCATACATTTTACCAGGCTGGAAAACTTTTGCCAACAACAGAGAATCTGTAAAAAAAATTGCCGCTGCAAATAATGGAAAATTGTATTTCAGCACAAGCAGCACATTGTATTGCTTTGATCAGAAAAGTATATCGCGCTTGTGGCAAATGAATTCACCCGTGGACAAAATCACTTCTATAATACCCCACTCAAATAACAGGCTTTATTTTTCAAGTATACTTACCGGTTTGCATGATTATTATAAAAACACGATATCGTCATTCTCCGCCAAAGCTCCCATTTCCGCCAATATTTTCAGCAGAAATAATAATTTATATTATCTGAACAGCAATGGCATATACCGGGTAGATACGGCAAGCAATTCACTTCAACTCATAAGTACCATACCTGGTGGTGAAAATAAATGGCTATCGCGCCTCATGGTTGACAGGGAAGATAATCTGTGGATAGGTATGCATCACACGCTCATATTTCAGCAAAAAAAATTATTTCACATTTATGATAATGTACAGGCGCCCGAAGGCACTGAATTTTTCAGCATTTGCAAAACAAAAAATAACGATATTTTGTTTGGCGGCGATAAGGGAAAAATATATCAACTAAAAGGAAGTGTGATTCAACTACGCGAAAAGTTACCAAACATACATTCGGAAATAAAAGCAATTGCAACAGACTCCAGGGGATGGATGTGGTATGTTAGCGGTGTTGACGGTATTGTTATCGCAAAAAACACCGGCATACAACATATAAAAACCATTGAAGGCCAACCATTGGAAGGGTACAGTTTTCTGCTGGAAGATGATGATGGAAATATGTGGAGCGGCGGAGATGGTGTGCTTACAAAAATTAATATAGATAAGTTCAACTATGCTGTTACCTGTAAAAATTATTATAGCCGTTTGCCGGGCGATAACTGGTTTACTTTTTTAGGTGCTGTTAAAGGAAGCCGCAATAAATATTGGTTTGCAGGTGCACAGGGACTATTTACTTTCAGCAATGATTCTCTTCAACCGTATTGGCCTGATAATACTACATTCAGATCTAACATCACTTCCATACAAAAAGACCATAATGATGAAATATGGCTTGCAACAAAAGGCGAAGGTGTATGGCATTGTTTTTTTGATGAGCAGGGCAATATGAAGGTCAAAAGAAAACTGGGTATACAGGAAGGATTAAACACAAATATTTATACAGGATTGTTATGCGATAAATACAACAATATATGGGCGATAAGCTATTCAGGCATATCAATGATACGACAAAAAAACGCTTCTTATTTTATAACGAATTATAATAGCAGGCATGGGTTTATTGATAAAAACTATCACAACACCACCTTGTTTAGCCAAAATGATCACACAATCTGGATAGTAACTTCTTCTGCACTGGCATGGTTTAACCCCGCGGATTTTGATAGCCCGGTAAATGCTCCTACGCTTGTACTCAACAGTATACAGTCCGGCGACAGCATTTATTTTGGCTATAATGCGCAGGCCCCGATCGCATTTCCTTATAATAAAAACAATCTTTCATTTAATTTTTCAGGCATCCATTTCAATAATCCACAAGCTGTAAAATATTTTTACAGGTTATCAGGAAATGATACCGGCTGGACAAATGGCGGTAATGAAAAAAACATTCACTTTCAGCGGCTGGCGCCTGGCAAATACATACTACAGGTAAAAGCCATGCTTGACAGTGATAATGCCAGCCCTGTAATAACAATAGCTTTTACTATTAATCAACCTTTTTGGTTTACCTGGTGGTTTATCAGCGTTTGTACGCTATCTGCAGCGGTACTGATATGGTATATTGCCTCACGCAGAATAGCATCGATCAGGAAAAAAGAAGATGAAAAAAACGCGATTAAAAAGCAAATTGCTGAACTGGAAACAAAAGCGCTGAAATCTCAGATGAACCCACATTTTGTTTTCAACAGTTTAAATTCCATTGCTCATCTTGTTGCCAGCAGGCAAAACGAAAAGGGAATTGAATATCTCACCAAATTTTCAAAACTGCTCAGGATCATTCTTGATGAATCTGAAAATAATTTTGTAGCCTTAAAAGATGAGATCAAAATGCTTAACCTTTATCTGCAGATAGAAGCCATGCGGTTTGGAGATACCTTTTCCTATAACATACATCTGGATAACAGTATCGATGAAGACGACATGAGTGTACCGGCATTATTGCTTCACCCATTGGTAGAAAATGCAGTATGGCATGGGTTATTGCATAAACAGGGAGAGCGAAGGCTGATCATTTATTTAAAAAGAATCAATAATGACATATTGCAGTGTACAATAAAAGATAATGGTATTGGCATAGAAGCTGCAAAAGCAATGAAGGAAAAAAGATTGAATGGTATTGCGCAAAAATCAAAAGGTTTACAATTGGTAAAAGACCGCCTGAAAATGCTGGAACAGCAATTTGGAAAACCAACATTTTTTTCAATAGAAGATATTCGTTCAGATAATTTTTCCATCAGCGGCACAATTACGATCATTCAATTTCCTGTATTGTATGAAACCTGAATTAAAAGCATTGATTATTGATGATGAAGCTATGGCATGTGATATGCTGGAATATCTCCTGTTACAAAATATCAGTTCTATTACTTCAATAAAAAAAGCTACAAGCGCTGCCGAAGGCTTACAGCTTATTTACTCTTTTTATCCCGACATTATTTTTCTTGATATACAGATGCCATTCATGAACGGGTTTGAGTTGCTGAGCAAAATTCCCAAACATTATTTTAGTGTAATTTTTACAACTGCCTATAGCAAATATGCCATACAGGCTATCCGTTTCAGCGCCCTGGATTATTTACTTAAGCCGGTTGATAAAGAGGAACTGATACAGGCCGTTGACCGCCATATACAACAGGGAGAAGAAAAGAAACAGGTAAAAGAATTATACCTGAATTTCATCAATAACCTCAACAACAAAGAGCAAAAGCAACTAAAACTCGCTTTACCTTCTTCATCGGGATTAAGAATCGCGTCTCCCACCGAAATTATACATTGCACCGGCATTAATAATTACACCCAGTTTCATTTGGTTGACGGAACAAATATGATGGTTTCAAAAACGATCAAGGAATTTGAAGAAATGCTGGCTGATCATGGATTTATACGAACACATAAATCGCACCTGGTAAACAGGGAGTATGTTAAAGAAATAAGAAATGATAATATAATTGTATTAAAAAACGGGCAGCAGGTAGAAATTTCCCGGCGCAGGCAGCATGACGTATTGGAAGCATTAAAGAAATAACAACAACGCATTAATTTTATTGGCTGGTTTGCTGTGTTTTTCAGCAATTAAAATCTTCTTATCATAGTTTCAAAAGCTCCGAAAAACATCTAACCTCCTTTTTTGTATAAATCTACTTTATCTCCAAATATACAGGGCAATGATCACTATGCTTAACGTCAGGATATATTTCAGCATCAACCAGCCTGCTGCGTAAAGGTTCTGTAACGCTTATATAATCAATTCTCCAACCTTTGTTATTTAATCTTACACTGGGAAAACGCTGACTCCACCAGCTATAACGATGCGGTTCTGCATGAAATACCCGAAACGTATCAATCCACCTGCTGTCAATATATTTGTCCATCCATGCTCTTTCATCAGGCAAAAAACCCGAAGAATTTTTATTGCCTTTCGGATCATGAATATCTATTTCTTTATGGGCAATATTATAATCACCGCACAAAATAAGATTGGGATATTGCTGTCTTAATTTTTCGAGATAAATAAAAAATTCATCGAGCCATTCGTATTTGAATGTTTGCCTTTCGTCTCCGCTTGTGCCGGAGGGAAAATACGCATTAATCAATCTCGTATCCCCAAAATCCAGTTGAATCACTCTTCCTTCATCATCACTTACTTTGTGGCCTGTGCCATACACAACATTGTCGGGTTTTATTTTAGTGAATACCGCTACGCCGCTATAGCCTTTCTTTTGGGCACTATACCAATAATCGTGATATCCAAGATTATTAAAAACCGTATGATCAACATTCTCTTTCTGTGCCTTGGTTTCCTGGATGCAGATAATGTCGGCAGGATCTGTTTTTAACCAGTCAATAAATCCTTTATTAATAGCGGCACGAATGCCATTGAGATTGTAAGATATAATACGCATAATATATTTGATAAAACGTTGTGAGTGCAAGATATGATAAGCAATGCAAAATAGACATTCGGGCGTATAGTGCAGATAAGTGGATTGATATTGGATACTGTTAATTAAACTACCTTGGGCTAAGGAAGATGACCAATATTAAGCAGGATCAGCACTTCTTAATTTGCCTTCTTATTGCCTCACTCCTTATACCTCCCTATTGGCACATTTGCTCCAATATTTAAAATCATTTCATAAGTACCAAAGGCATGTTTGGCAGTACCCTCATAAATTTTCAGGTGGGAGTAGCGGGCATAATCTAACTTGTTGGCATATTCAATAAATCCGTATTTAAAAAAGGTTGCTTTTAAGGTAGCTTCTAATCCAACATTCCAACCGCCTAATTGAAAATGGGGTTTGTTTTTGTTGCTAAAAAAACTATTCTCCACATGTGGAATTACAGGGCCTATACCAGCCTTACCAAGAAAATCGAGCTTGAAATTTTCATTATGCGTTTTAAATACCCTGTAGCGTTTCACCACATTAAACAATAAAAAATTTGCTCCATTATTAAGGTAATAAAAGAAGCCATTCCTTTCAGAAAAACGAATGGTAGTATCTACCTGCCGCCCATTTAATTTGCCTGTGAGCGATACATCCTGCTCATCACCAAAAATGAATTTAGTGTGGTCAAAATTAATTTCCACCCCCCAACCTTTTTCAGGGTTAAAAAAATAACCAAGCCTGTAATTGTATTGCGGAATGGAAAGTTCTTTTTGAAAAAGATGACTGTTCCAACCCTTCCTGTCGTGCCCTTTAATATTATTAAAAGTATAATCATTATTAAGCGAGGGTTGATTAATATGCACATTACTCCTGGTGTACCATTCTGTATTATAGCCCCATGAAATGTATAATTCTCCTTTAGCCTTTTTTTTATCCTGCGCATGTATGCTGCCGGATATAAAAAAAACAAGGGTAAACAGGAAACATGCTGAAATTGCTATTTTCTTCATATAAAATGGTTAGAGGTATACCAGATAATTTTGCGCCGCAAAGCTAAGTAATTGAATTAAAGTGACTTATTTTATTTTAACATTTGGTAATAACAAACGAAAAATTTCCTGGTTAATTGCTTGGCCGCAGGTTCATTCATGCTTTTAGCTGTTACCATTTATCAATTCCTGCATCCATTCATCCTATAGTAAAAAAATATTTTCAATCGTAGAATCACGTCAAATGCAGTACTGTACTGCATTTCATTTAAAACCTATAATTATTTACTGCCGACTACTGAAATAAAAATGGTACTATGTATTGCATAGTATTAAAAAAGTATTTAGATTTGTGTCAGATTAGTAATCAATCCAAAAACAGCCGGGTTAAATTTTAAGAATGGAATGTATAAGCAGGCGATTTAAAAGCAGGATTGAAAGGATGGAACAAAATTGTTAACAGCCCCCATCGTTCACGGCCGGAAGGATGAGGGAAAAATCTCCTAAGATTATGAATATCGAGAACACGCAGAGTCAGATGAGAAAAGGAGTGCTTGAGTTCTGTATTTTATCTATTATAAAGCGTGGGGAGGTCTACCCGAGTGATATAATAGATGAAATGAAAAAAGCCAACCTTAATATTCTGGAAGGAACATTGTATCCCCTGCTAACCAGGTTAAAAAACGCCGACTTACTCACTTACAGATGGGTGGAAAGTACCGGAGGACCACCCCGTAAGTATTTCTCGCTAACGGATAAGGGTGCAGCATTTTATGCCGAGCTGGAAGCAACATGGAACGAGTTGGCAGGCGCGGTGCAGGCTCTTACACAAAATGAAGTAAACATCAACTCCGGCAACTTCAACCAATAAAAATTGAACAGATCATGAAAAAGGTAATAAATATAAATTTTCAAGGCAGGGTAATACCCATAGAGGAAACGGCTTACGAAGCGTTGAAGCAGTATATTGAAAGTCTGCGCCGTTATTTTGCCCATGAAGAAGGAAGGGATGAGATCATCAATGATATTGAAAACCGTATTGCCGAGTTGTTTGATGAAAAATTAAAGAAAGGAGCGGTTTGTATTACTGATGAAGACGTAAATGCGGTGATGGTAAGTATGGGCAGACCAGAAGATTTTGAAGAGCAGGATGCAACATATGCAGGCAGCGCTACAGATTATGCAAAAACCGAAAGCAGTCAGTCAACTAATACCCAGCAGGCATATGAAGAACCGCGCAGGTTGTCAAGAGCGGCTAATGACAAAGTATTGGGTGGTGTTTGTGCAGGCATAGCGCATTATATGAAAATTGACCCTGCGGTAGTGCGTATCATATTTGCTTTAATTGCTTTTGGCGGCTTTGGATTTGGCATAGTGTTGTACATTATTTTATGGATTATTTTACCGGTAAGGCCTTTGCAAGCTAATGTGCGCAAAAGGCTTTACCGCGATCCGGAAAATAAATTGATAGGTGGTGTGGCCGGTGGTTTAAGCGCATATTTTAATATAGATACCTGGATACCCCGTTTAATTTTCCTGTTGCCGTTTTTGTTTGGTATGCTCCCTAATATATTTAGTGGTTTCTGGTGGCATTGGAGAGGCCCCTGGGTTGCCTTCAGCGGTTTAGGTGGTACCTTCTTCGTAACCTATATTATTCTTTGGATTGTGTTGCCCAAGGCAGTAACGGCGAGTGAAAAACTGGAAATGCGTGGCGAAAAAATTGACCTGGAAAGTATTAAAAATACCGTGCAGGAAGAATTACAGAGCGTGAAAAACCGTGGTGAAAAGTTAGGTACAGAGTTTAGGGAAAAAGCGAAAATAGTTGGCGCTGAAATGAAGGAAACCATCGGGCAACGTACACAGGCATTTGCTGCTGAAGTGGGCCCTGCTGCAAGAAAAACAGGTACAGGCATTGGCAACGCCATAGGTATATTATTCAAAGCTTTCTTTTTGTGTATTGCAGGTTGTATTGCTTTTGCATTGCTGATTGCATTAATAGCAATATTATATAGTGGTGTGGCAGTATTCCCTCTTAAAAATTTCTTACTCGAAGGTTTCTGGCAAAATTTCTTTGCATGGAGCGTACTCACATTATTCATAGGCGTTCCCATTATTGCGCTGGTAGTTTGGATTGTAAGAAGAATTATGCGGGTAAAATCAAGAAATCCATACCTCGGTTATACATTCGGCAGTTTGTGGATTTTAGGGTTGATTAGTTTGTTTGTTTTAATAGGAATGGTTGGAAGAAATTTCAGGATAAAAACAAGTGTAAATGAAGACGTAGCAATTACCCAACCTGCAAATGGTAATATGTTTATAAAAGTGATGGATGGAAAAGTTAGGTATTATAGCTCTGATTGGTTTGATGGTGATTTTCCTTTTCTTTCGTTGAATGAGGATAGCATGTTACTGAACACTGTAAGACTGAAGGTTGTTAAAAGTGAAGACAGCGCTTATCATATAAGGCTGATAAAATTATCACTTGGCAATACCCCGGCGAGTGCGGAAAACAATGCGGGCAGCATCAATTTTCCAATAACCCAAAAGGATAGCGCGTTTTATTTTCCAAAGGGATTTCCGGTATCCAGCACTAACAAGTTCCGCAATCAGCAGGTAATGGTGATTGTTGAAGTGCCTGTTGGTAAAAAAATTATGATTGATGGAAGTATAGACCGCTATGATTGGTTTGATATAAATTTTAATCGCAGAAAAGGCTGGAATATTGACTGGAAAGACAAGTGGGATAATTCTTATTCCTGGGACAATAATGTGCAATACATTATGACTAATGATGGACTGGAAAGAACTGATAAAAAGTATGAAAGTAAAGATGATAATAAGAAAGTAAAGAATGGCAAATTTAAATTGAAAGCAGATGATAATGGAGTGGAAATAGAAGCGGAAGGCGAACTGGAAGATGGAAAAGGTACTTACCGTTATAAAAAGAATGGAGATAATGAGAAGATAGAAATTGATACAGTTAAACCTGCTGCACCTGCATCACCTAATCCGCCAAAACAATCCAAACCTGCGGAAAGAAAAATAACAACTTCTGAAAATGAAAGTGAACGTGAAGAGCTGGCAGGAAAAAAAACTTCAGAAGATTTACATACACCCTTTCTTTTTCTTACTACCGGTAGATAGAAAATAAAGGTTAAAAATCGTTTCAATAGAAAGGTTGAAGTTGAAACAAATGCTGCCCTGCAGGTTATATTGCGGGGCAGTTGTGTGTTTGCAGGAATTTGAAATAAAAAACAATATCAAACAATTCATTTTCTCATACAGTATTCTACAAATTTTTAACATTAGAATTAAGTTAATTGCATAATTGTACATTTGTTATAATAAATATAATAAGTGAGTACTTTTCATAAAGTTATAAATGGTGATAGTAGAGAGATGCATGAATTGAAAGATAGTTCTATGCATTTGGCCATCACTTCCCCACCTTATTGGCAATTGAAAGATTATGGATCAGATAATCAAATTGGATTTCATGATAGCTATGAAAATTATATCAACAACCTAAACCTTGTTTGGAAAGAATGTTACCGTGTTTTGCATAACGGATGCAGGCTCTGTATAAATATTGGAGATCAATTTGCCCGCTCAGTTTATTATGGCAGATATAAAGTAATACCTAGACGTGAAGAGATTATCAAATTCTGTGAGAATATAGGGTTTGATTACATGGGTGCTATTATCTGGCAAAAAGTCACAACTTCCAACACTACTGGCGGCGGCATACAAATGGGGTCTTATCCATATCCCAGAAACGGCATTTTAAAAATTGATTATGAATTTATTTTAATTTTTAAAAAGCTGGGAGAAGCCCCTAAACCTACAAAAGAACAAAAAGAGTTATCTAAAATGACTGCAGAAGAATGGAATACTTTTTTTGCTGGTCATTGGAACTTTGCTGGTGCACGACAAAACAATGGTCATATTGCGATGTTTCCGGAAGAACTACCGAGGCGATTAATAAAGATGTTTTCATTTTATGGTGAAAACGTATTAGATCCATTTGGAGGAAGTGGGACTACAGCTCTCGCAGCAAAAAACTTAGGACGAAATTCAGCAAGCTTTGAAATTAATACTGAATTTATTCCGGTAATAAAAGAAAAAATAGGCGCTATACAACCTGATATAGAAGGAACAAAATATAAATTTATAAAAAGAGAGACTTTTCAAACAAACTTTGACAAGCAAATCAGTCAGCTTCCATATATATTTAAAGACCCCCATAAACTTGATAAAAAGATTGATATAAAGAAATTACAATTTGGTTCTAAAATAGATAAAAACAGTTCTTCCAAAAGAGAAGAATATTTTACCGTGAAAGAAATAATAACTTCAGAAATAATACGATTAAATAATGACGTAATAGTAAGATTGATTGGTATAAAAGAAGATATAAAAATTAATGGGAAAGCGACTGAATTTTTACACAACAAAACAAAAGGGAAAAAAGTATTTCTGAAATTTGACAAACAAATGCACGACGAAAACAACAACTTACTTTGTTATTTATATTTGGAAAATAAGACCTTTCTAAACGCTCATTTATTAAAGAACAGACTGGCTCAGGTTGACGAAGCATTTGAGTTCAAATACAAAGAAAAATTTTTGAATCTGCTTAAATCATAACCAATGGTTGAAGAATTGGGAGAATTAGAAGAAAATGAGCAACCTGTGTATAAATATGCCAAGCCTTTTGGTAAAAAAGAAAAGGTGCTGAACTATACAAGTAATGCTTACCAGCTTACAAGACCAAATAAAGTCGGGCCGGTAATGGAGTTAATTCGACAGTGCCAGCCAAAAACTTTTGACGAATGGAAAAGCTTTTATTTTGAGAAGGCTTATACTAAATCCCAGAAGCATGCTGTTAAAATTACCAAAGAAATATTAGAAGAATTAGGAGAACGTTTATATGAAAAGATTACAGAAGTTGTGATTCCTGAATGGATTGAGGCTTTTAATAAAATCACTTTACAGGATTGTGTTGATTATATCTATGAGGTTACTATCCCAAGAACTTATGATGGATTTGTTACTGAAAAATCAATTATCACAGATAGTTTATCAAAAATATTCCCAGATATCATATTTGAAGAATCTGATGCCGATTTAGACCACGCCGGAGACATTGATTATATTGGAAAAGTTGGCACAAAAGCCTTCGGCATTCAAATAAAGCCAATTACTGCAAATTCAAATTTTGGCAACTATAAACCGTCTGAAAGAATGCAGGCTAATTTTGATAGTTTTGAAAAGGATTATGGTGGGCAGGTTTTTATCATCTTCTCCGGTAAAGTTAAAAATAAAAAGGAAATACAAAACAAAGCTGTCATTCAGGAAATACAAGAGGAAATCCAACGCTTAAAATCAATGCAATAAGTATCACAAAAGTATTTTACCGACTATATGCGCCTATGTGGTGACTATTTCCTTACCTCTTCAACACAAACACCTGGTAATAACTTTCATTCCCGTCTTTCACCTTACGATTGAACGCTAAAATTTTTCCATCGTTCGACCATATTGCAGCACCGGAAGGCGCAGCATTTTTATCTGCCGCATTCAGCCGGAATGATTCATGTGTTTTAATATCGGTAATAAATACACTATTATCCGCTATATAGGCAATATACTTATCATCAGAACTTACATTGATCGACCCTTCTACTGAAAATTCATTGAAGGAAATTTGTTGTATATCTCCGCCGTTGGGCGACACAGCGAAAATCTGCACAATACCTTTTTTATCTTTGGTAAGAAAAAATATTTGCGACCCATCGGCAGATGATTTAAGCCAATGCCTTGGCCCTACAATTCCTTTTTCTGTATATGTTATTCTTCTTTGCGTAACACCCTGTGGTATATTGGGCCTGGTTGTTGCCGTTCCCTCCAGTGGCTTTCCGGGAGTGGCTATAGTAATATCATCAGGAATATCTGCTACAAAAACTTCGGCTATACTTTGCTGTTGGTTGTTCTTTACATTACCCTGGAATGCTACGGCCCGGTTTTGCCATGTGCCATCACTTTTTTTGTAGCCTTTTTTTCCAATCCAGCCTTCATCAAATGCTTTATCTATTTCATCGCTGCCGGCAGCAGGATTTTCTTTTACTGCTGCAACCACCACAGCAAATTTTTCACCGCTGTTATTTTCCATAGTTGAATCAGCCTGTACATTCACTTTTCCCGGAGCCATTACTGCTATCGTGCGCAGGTCTTTTACCGTAGTATCCGTTTTGCCAAGCTGTTCAATAATATAGTCGTTATAAGTAAAGCAAATCCATTGCCCGTCACCACTCCAGGTATATGCATGCGTTCCGCCTCTTAATGCACCGGGAGTAAAGGGTGCATTAATATTACGGGCATCCATAAAAATAGGTTCAAAAGGTTTGTTGATATCAATAGCTACAGCCGTTCTTCTTGCAAAACCATAAGGATTTTTTTCATCTGCATTGCGAATGCCATGAATGAACAATACTGTATCTGCCTTTGGACTGAATGTAGCCGCGCCAACGCCCGGCCCATACCTGGTTTGGTTTTGTGTTTTATATAGTTGACTGATCTCTCCTGTTTGCACATTCACCATTTCTATACTTCCTGTTACGCCAATGCCGCCATCATCGTTCCTGGTATCATATACTATCCATTTATCGTCTGGCGAAAAAACCTGTGTTGAATTAAGGAAATGCCCGTGCTTATCATATGTAAGTTGCGATTCTGTAAAATGCATAATGCTTTCTTTTTGAACGTTGGTACAATGAAAGAAATTGAAACAAAGCAATGCTGCAGCCAGGAGTGCCCTGTTCATATGGTTTTGATGTACAATCATAACTGTTAACTGACAGTGCCGTCAGTTTCATAAATATACATAGAGAAAAAAGGAATGAAATGATACTGACAGCAGCCCCTCCCTGCCTCCCCGAAGGGAAGGAGTCCTAAGCACAAAGGCCGGCTCTGCGAAATGCTGTTAAATAATAAGGTTGTTAAATTTCGACCAGTAGCATTACAATAGTTGATGAGGAAGACATACAGCTTATTAATGGCCTACAGTACCGCTCCCTTTCCCTGAGAAAGGGAGGAGGGATAGGCTTTAACCGCCCGCCTTGTATAAAATAACGCAATAAGCGCAGCAACAAAAAACACAATCAATACCAAAACAGAATTTCTGATACTGCCGGTAATTTCTTCCAGGAAACCGAAGGAAAACAACCCGATAACCAACGCAATCTTTTCCGTAACATCATAAAAGCTGAAGAAGGATGTAGTGTCTTTTGTTTCAGGCAAAAATTTAGAATACGTGCTCCTGCTCATGGATTGTATGCCGCCCATTATCAACCCGACACAGGAAGCGAGTATATAAAACTGTATTTGTGTTTGTACATAATATGCCCAAATACAAACGGCAATCCAGATACAAACTGTAACAATCAGCACCTGTATATTACCAATGCGCTTTGATAACCTGCTCATTATAATGGCGCCGGCTATAGCCACCAATTGTATCAGGATGAGTGTGAATAATAATTTAGGTTCATCTTCCGAAGCAGGAAAAATTTCTTTTTTACTAAACCCTGCCGCCACAAGCATAATGGTTTGCACACCCATACTATATAAAAAGAAGGAAAGCAAAAATCTCCGTAGCACAGGTATCTGTTTTAACTGCCTGAAAACAATGCCTAATTCTTTAAAGCCATTCGTCAGTACATTCTTTTTTTCCTGCCTTTCTTTTTTACTTGGCAATGGTAAAACACGCAAAGTAATTTGCGCAAAGCCTATCCACCATAAACCTGTAAGCAAAAATGAAACACGAACGGGCAGCGTTTTATCTTCTGATTCAAGCCCAAACAACCCGGGCTTTACAATTATTACAAAACAAATAATCTGTAGCAGCACACTTCCTATATAACCTAATGTATATCCTTTGGCACTAATCCTGTCCTGGTCTTCAGGTGCAGCTATATCCGGCAGATAGGAATTGTAAAATACCAGGCTTCCCCAATAACCAAGTGCAGCAATTGAATAAATAATTACGCCGTACTCAATCATTCCGGGTTTAAAGAAAAATAAAGCAGCGCAGGACAAAGAGCCTATTATAGAAAATGCACTGAGATAAACTTTTTTATTTCTCCTGTAATCAGCTATTGAAGATAAAATAGGAGAAGATATAGCAACGATTAAAAAGACTGTCGCTAAAGCGTAGTCCAGCAAAGTAGTATTTGTAAATTCTCTTCCAAAAAAATTCACGTAATGTTCCCCCTTGCTATTACCAGCCTGTGTAATGCCAACATAATACGCCGGGAAGATAGTTGTAGTTATAACGAGATTGTATACACTGTTGGCCCAGTCGTACATTGCCCAACCGTTTACTACTTTTTTTGATGCTGTTTGCATGAAAAGGGATTGAAACTATTTCAGGTATCCTGCATAAATGAGGATAAGCAAAATTGCTCCTGCAATAATACGGTAAATACCAAAAAGTTTAAACCCGTGTTTTTGCAGGTAACCGATAAAAAATTTGATAGCAAGCACCGCCACAATAAATGCCACTACATTGCCTATAATAAAAGCCTGGGTATTGGCGGCATTGCTGAATACGATATCATATCCCTTCACCTCTCCCTGCGTGGTTGGGTATTTTTTCAGAAACAGCTTATATGCCGTTGCCGCAAACATGGTAGGAACAGCAAGAAAGAAAGAAAATTCCGCAGCAAGCGTACGGGTAAGTTTTTGCTGCATACCGCCAATAATACTGGCGGCACTGCGGCTTACACCCGGTATCATGGCAATACATTGCCACAACCCGATCATAAATGCTTTTCCATAGCTGATATCCTTATCGTTTGTTATGGTTGGGTTTTTGAAGAATTTATCAATATAGATCAACACGATACCACCCAGCAACATGGTTATGGCAACGGTTGTCGGGCTTTCAAGCAGCTCATCAATTTTATCAGACAATAATTTGCCCAATACCAGTGCCGGTATAACCGCAATAAACAGCTTTACATAAAACTGCCATTTGCTGAAATCAAAAAACTTTTTCCAGTATAATATTATTACAGAAAGTATTGCGCCTAATTGAATGGCTATCTCAAATATCTTGGTAAAATCACTCTCCGAAATTCCCATTAAAGAGCTTGCTACAATCATGTGCCCGGTTGAGGAAACAGGAAGAAATTCTGTAAGCCCTTCAATAATAGCGATAATAATTGCCTGTATTATACTCATGTGTTATATCATTTAAGCCGGAAAGTATCTTTTAAAAAAATGCGATGGGGGCACCATCGCATTCACATAACTATTTTTTAGCATTTTTATTTTTCAGATGCTTTGGGTTTTCGCATTATAGCGTAAACTTCAATCATCAAACCAAGCATTAATAGTATTGGCGCCACGGTAATACGTGTTTTACTGTATACCTGGTTATAATCAAAAACCTTGGGATCATCACTTTTTCCTCCGGCCATAAGCAACAGTGCTATAACCATTACCGCAGCGCCTATTGCCATCCACATATAGTTTTGTTTATTGAACAAAGTGCCCGTGGCTTTCTTATCTGTCATAATACAAATTTGAGGCTGCAAGATAAGTAAACAAAGGGTTTTCATCATACAAAATTTATATTTAACAACCTGCCTGCACGCAGGTGTTTACCGGGTGATAAATACCGTAAAAATATGGCGCAATTGTGGGGATGGGGGTAGAGACAAGGCATGCCTTGTCTCTACGTTACATGCCTTGTCTTCACGTTACATGCCTTGTCTCTACAATTTACCATCATCACATAAAAACCCCTGGGATTGTCGTTTTTCACAACATGTTAGTAGTTTCATACCTCGTTTTTGGCTAATATAATTTAGGTTTGTAAAAATTCATTTCTATGAGTGACGTGCTGCACATCACTGATTTTCTTGACCCGGTTAACCGGCATTATCTATCTCACGATGAAGGTTATGCAGAAGGACAAATCGGCAGCATTATTGAAGCCTACGAAGAAACAATTCCCGATTTAAGCGATGCCGATATTGTTTTGGTAGGTTGCGGAGAGCAGCGCGGAGATGGGTCCGGCATATACTCCCTTGCACCCGATGTGGTACGTGGACAGTTTTACAATTTATATTACTGGCATAAGGAAGTAAAAATTGCCGATGCAGGTAATAT
This sequence comes from Chitinophagaceae bacterium, assembly GCA_020847395.1. GTDB lineage: Bacteria > Bacteroidota > Bacteroidia > Chitinophagales > Chitinophagaceae > Agriterribacter. The sequence continues at coordinate 8,575 of JADLCD010000110.1, read as the reverse complement.
AAAATGCGGCGCATCTTTATCAGATACATACGCAGCGCTCCGTACTGTAATATCCGAGTTGTTAGGCATCGGAAAAAAAGTGGTGATATTAGGCGGCAGTCATGACCTTACTTTGGCACAGTACGATGCATATAAATGGCTTAATCGTATTGTAGAAACCACGGTTGTTGATGCCATGATTGACCTGCACATGGACAGTCCGCTGAAAAGTAAAAACTTCCTGATGGAAGTGCTCACAGAAGAGCCAAATTTTATTCGTCATTATAATCATATTGCGTTTCAGAGTTACCTGGTAAACCCGGGTATGCTGGAAACGCTGGACAAACTGCGCTTTGATTGTTACCGCCTTGGCATGGTGAGAGACCATATTGAGGAAATGGAGCCTGTTTTACGCAACAGCCAGTTACTGAGTTTTGATATCAGCGCTATACAACGTTCAGCAGCGCCTTCCAATTATCTTTCGCCAAACGGGCTTGATGGTGAAGATGCATGCCAGCTCAGCCGCTTTGCAGGCATGAGCCCGGCATTGAATACTTTTGGTATTTACGGTTATACTGTTGAAAATGATATTCAGCAACTCACCGCAAAACAAATTGCGCAAATGCTATGGTATTTTATAGATGGCACATGGCAGGGCAAGCATGAAGCCTTACTGGCACAGCGTGATAATTTTGTTGAATACAATACTGCTTTTGCAGAGATTGATACTGTTTTTTTGCAAAGCAAAAAAACAGGCAGGTGGTGGATGCAATTGCCTGACAAATCTTATATAGCCTGCTCATACCAGGATTATATACAGGCCAGCAGCAATGAAATTCCGGAACGCTGGTTAAGGGCACAGGAAAGAAGTTAAGCACTATTTATTATTATCTTCGGCATTAATTATTAATTGATGCGATTATCTGTTAAACATCTTATTATCTTTTTTTTACTGCCTGCCTTTTTGCGGTTTTTTGTTTCCTGCTCCGCTTCCAAAAACATTCAGCGCTTTGCACAAAAAAATCTTATTTCCGATTCTGTGCTGATGGATGCACATATCGGCGTTGCAGTTATTGATGCATCAACCAATAAGCCGATATATAAGCATAACAGTAATAAATTTTTCGTACCAGCCAGCAATACGAAAATCATTACATTATATGCAGGCCTGAAATACCTAGGAGATAGTTTGCCTGGTATAAGATATGAAGCGCGTGCTGATTCAATCATACTTTCACCAACCGGCGATCCCAGCTTTCTGCATCCTGATTTTCCTAAGCAACCGGTATTTGATTTTTTAAAGAAACAAACCAGGCCAATAGCCATCAGCACTACCAACTGGAAAACCGATGCATACGGAGAAGGTTGGATGTGGGATGATTATAGCAGCGGTTATATGGCAGAACGAAGCCCCTTTCCAGTTTACGGCAATGTAATAAGATGGAACCAGGTTAGAGATTCAGGAAGCATTTCGGCACTGGCGCGGCAGGAAGCATTTATATACTCCGAACCTGATATTAGCTGGAAAGTGAATTTTAGTTCTGATACCGGTGCACTAACGTTTTCGGCTAAGCGCTCACAAAACACTAATGCATTTTTTATAACACAGGGCAAAGAGCCCAACATAACAATTGAAGTACCTTTTATAACTTATGGACTAACCAGCGGACTGGAACTGCTAAAAGACAGTTTGCTGAAAACGATAGATACTACTTCCGGCCCGGTAAATGCTACCAGCATTATCCATTCACAACCGGTTGATTCATTGTTTAAATTAATGATGCACAGAAGCGATAATTTTTTTGCAGAGCAAACATTAATGATGGTATCCGGCGAACGATATGGCATAATAGATGAAAAGAAATTAATTGCCGACCTTTTGCACAATGATTTAAAGGAATTTCCGCAAGCGCCGGTATGGGCAGACGGCAGCGGGTTAAGCCGCTATAACTTATTTACGCCTGAAGATTATGTGTGGCTGCTTAATAAATTGAAGCATGAATTTGGACTGGAGCGGCTCAAAAAAATATTGCCAACCGGTGGTACCGGCACATTACTGAACTATTATAAAAATGACAGCACATTCATTTTCGCAAAAACAGGTACACTCTCTGCTGTTGTTGCACTAAGCGGCTATTTGTATGGGAAAAGCGGGAAGCTGCTGTTATTTTCTGTGCTGGTAAATAACCATACACAGGCTGCCTGGAAAATCAGGAGAAAAGTTGAAGCATTTTTGGAGAAAGTAAGAGAGGAGAATTAAAGAAACAAGAAAACCTGGCACAAATCTGAAGATTCGTAACCAGGTTTATAATTAATAGCCCCAAACAAAAATAGTTATTGCTAGAAGTAAGGTGATAATGCAGCTTCATCAGCAGGAAGACCATAATATGGATCTAACACTGTAAACGCATTATTCGGAGGTACTGCTCCATCAGGGAAATAATAATCTTTCGGGTTAGCGATGATTTTAGCGCCATACGGCACAATTATTTCCTGTATCCGGTCGGTTCTTACTATATCAAACCATCTTTTATTTTCAAATGCCAGCTCTACTCGCCTTTCTTTAAATATCGCTTCCCGCATATCTGCCTGCGAAGTTGCAGTAGTATTAGCCAGTCCTGCACGGTTACGCACCATGTTCAGGTAATCATCTGCATCACCCGGCCTGCCCTGCTCATTAATTGCTTCGGCAAGCGCCAGCAGTACTTCGGCATACCTGTATACCGGCCAGTTGTTACCGGTATTTCCATGCACCGAATGTGGCTTGGCAAATTTTTTGATATAAGGATACACTTTATTATCCCTAAGGCTTTGGCTTAGCGTAACATAAGCAATAGATGCATCCTTTCTTTGATCATTAGCTTCGTATGCAGCAATAATATCAGGAGTTGGGATATTATTGCCTTCTCCTGACAGATCCTGTGCTTTGTCTACAGGAACACCAGAGATAGGGCTTAGTTCTGCTTTAGTCATTGGGCGTGGAAGAAAATTATATATAATACTACCATTATACCCAGATGCGCCTTCCATATATTGTACTTCAAAAACTGATTCAGCATTATTCTTATTATCAGAAGTTCCGCTAAAAGCTTTATCATAAGTAGGCATCAGGCTATATTCACCGCTGGTTACAATTTCTTTCAAAACGGCTTCTGCTTCCGGCCATTTTTTTTGCCACAAATACAGGTCTCCCAATAACATTCTTGCGCTGCCTGATGTTACCCTGCCAGCTTCCTGTGCAGACTTTGGCAACAATAAAGTAACCGCTTCTTTTGCATCAGTTTCTACCTGTGCATATAATTGTTCTTTACTGGCCAGCTCTGCTACTGCTTCTAACCTGTTAGCTACTACGGTAAGATGCATGGGTGCTGTTCCAAAATAACGTGCCAGCTCAAAATAAGCAAATGCTCTTAAAAAAAGCGCCTGACCTCTAAGGTTAGCTTTTGAAGTAGCATCAAAATCTACATCATCAATTTTGGCCAATATCTGGTTGGCACGGGCGATGATCTGGTAATCTAACCTGTATTGATTCAGTACATGACCGTTGGTAGTAAGCGTGATGCCTGAAACGGAACTGGCCGCATTCGGCATCGCAAAATCCGCTACATTCTCTGTAGCATCCACCGCACCAAATAAAATATTGCGTGGATAGTATGTATTGTCTGAATGCATTTCGCCCAATACCCACGACCTGTCGTTAAAAATAGACCTCAAAGGAACATAGGCGGCATTTACTGCCTGTTTAAAATCTGATTCGTTTTTAAAAAATGTTTCCGAAGTCAATGCAGTTTCCGGCTTCAGATCCAGAAACTTTTTACAACCGGTAAACATGATTGCCGAAAATATAATGATTGCTATCTGCGATTTCATTGCTCTTGGTTTAATTTTAAATTAAGAATACCATTTACCTCAACAACCTTAGAAATTAATGTTAAGTCCTAATGTGTATGTGCGCGGAACAGGATAGTTGGAAAGATCAACACCCTGGCTCAGGTTACCGCCATCGCCGTTACCGTCGCCCTGTGCGCTTGTTTCAGGATTCGGACCTCCCCAGTAATTGGTGAATACATACGCCTGCTGAACTGAAGCATATATTCTTGCTGATTTAATTGCCTTGCTTTTTATGCCTACATTATACCCGAGTGTTATATTCTTAATAGTAAAGAATGAAGCCCCATCAATAAAGCGGCTGTTCATCCAGTCTCTTTCAACACCGGTATAGTTACCGCCGCCTACAGTTGTTCCGAAAAATCCTTTACCCGGATTTTCAGGTGATCTGAAACGGTATTTTGCTTCTTCTACCATATTAAAAACGCCATCAAGATTGGCAGTGCTGTATAAATGGCGGATCAGTAATTTATTACCGTATGAACCGGACCCAACTATAGTAAAATCAAATTTTCCATACTGAATGGTATTGGTAATGCCATATATAAATTTGGGGAATGGACTACCTATAATGGTACGGTCATCATTATCACCTCCATATGTAATTTTTCCATCTTTATTCAGATCTAACAGCTTAATGGTTCCCACATTTGAACGCCCCGGCACCTGGGGAGAATTATCAAGATCCTGCTGATTCATATATACGCCATCTGCAATCAAACCATAAAATTGACCGAATGGTTTACCAACCTGTGTAATATGGAAGGTACCATATACTCTGTCAAGTCCTTGTGCCAGGGCAATAACCTTATTCCTGTTGAAGGAAATATTGGCATTAGTAGTCCAGCGGAATTTATTTGCATCTATGTTTATGGTATTAATAGCAAATTCATGTCCCCAGAATCTTATCTGTCCTATATTATCATTATAATTGGTAAATCCTGATTCCTGTGCAATCTGCACACTATACAAAAGATTAGTGGTGTTTTTTAAATAATAATCATAAGTAAACTGTATCCTGTTGTTAAGAAAGCCAAGGTCTAATCCCATGTCAAACTGCTTGGTTGTTTCCCAGGTAAGTGCAGGATTGGCGAGAGATATAACCGCTGCACCTGTACCAACCGTTGATCCAAATACAGCATTAATAGTATTGTTCACCAGCGCATACTGTGTATAATTACCAATATTATTGTTACCAATAACACCATAGCTTGCACGAAGTTTAGCGAAGTTTACAGACTTGATGCCGCTAAAGAAGTTTTCGTCAGAAATAATCCAGCCCAATGAAGCAGAAGGGAATGTTCCCCACTTGTTGGCGCTTCCGAAACGTGATGAACCGTCGCTACGTATAGCGGCAGTTAATAGATATTTTCCCTTAAAGTTATATGTCAACCTGGATAAGTATGACACAAGAGTCCATTCATTATATTGATTACCTGTATTCGGGTTATTGATAGAGCCTCCCCTGTTAACATTGAGTGCTCCCTGTATTGTTGGAAGTCTGTCATCAGTATAAGTATCGGCCTGTATACGTGTTTGTTCTGCATAAAATTTTTGATTGGTAAACCCTGCGAGCAATTCAAAGTTATGTTCACCAAAACTTTTGCTATATGTAGCAAGATTCTCATTCAATAAAGAGCGCCCTTCAAAGTTCTGCCTGATAGATACTGCTGTAGTTGGCACCGGTACATTTATAAGATAGGTTGCAGTAGAAGGATTAAAGAAGAAAAATTTAGCATTAAAATTTTCTACATTAAATGTAGATTTTAAGGTCAACCCTGCAATTGGCTTCCATTGCACATATGCATTGCCGATAAGATAATTATACTTTGTTTCATTCACCAGTTCATCTGCAGCCCTTACCCAGTTAGGATAGTTAAAGATGTTACCTGTACTGCCCGGGAAGTTATTGTATAATGTCAGCTCTCCGTTGGCATCACGGATAGGCATAACCGGCCACGTATGCAATGCGTTGAATAAAATACCGGTATTCCTGTCTCCATCTGTTCTTGGTGTGTTATCAAATACGTAAGAAGGCGCTATATTAAAGCCTATTTTTAAATTATCCGTTAATGAATACTCCGTATTCATCCTGAAGGAGAATCTTTTGTATTCATTATTTAAAACAACCCCCTGCTGATTAAATACCCCGGCTACAATTGAAGTGCTCAGCTTATCGGTATTTGAATTAATGGAAAGCGTATAGCTCTGTATCGGCGCTTTCCTGAGCAAAGCATCGTACCAGTCATTGTTTTTATCCCTGTATTCCGAAGGATTCTGAAACTCTACAGGAACAGCCTGATTGGCATCTTCATAATACTCCTTCTTAAATTGTGCAAACTCTTCTGCATTCATCATTTTTATCCTTCCTTTCTTCGGCACTTCCTGTATACCGCCATACACACTTAATCCAACTGTGGTTTTTCCTTTAATACCTTTTTTGGTGCTAATAAGCACTACACCGTTTGCTGCCCTGGAACCATACAAAGACGTAGAGGCCGCATCTTTCAATACAGAAATATCATCAATTTCATCAGGGTTCAGATTAGAAATATTTCCCGTGATCGGAAAACCATCAACAACATATAAAGGATCGCTACCGGCAGATACTGAAAGTTGGCCACGAACCCTTACAGACATACCCTGCCCGGGCTTACCGGTTGTTTGATTTATCTGCACACCTGCTAATTTTCCCTGCAACTTCTGTGTCATTTGCGATACCGGAATATCTTTAATTTCCTTGGCATCAATATTCTGAACTGCGCCTGTAACATTTCTTTTTGACTGGCTTCCATATCCTACAACAACCACTTCTCCTAACCCCTTGGCGTCTACAGCCAGAGTTACGCTCACAGCAGAATTCGCTCCAATTGGTACTTCTTTATCAAGATAACCAACGTTGCTAAACACAAGCGTCTTCCCGTTTTTTACATTGAGTGAAAACTTTCCATCAGCATCTGTTTGTGTGGAAATTCTCGTTCCTTTTACATTCACCGTTACTCCCGGAATTCCTGCAGACGAAGCTTCGTCTGTAACCACGCCGGTGATTGTGCGATCCTGCGCGTGTGCAGCGCATATCATCACAAACATCCCAACTATAATAGTTGAGATACATTTTGAATAAGCAATAATTGACCTTTTCAACATAGCAAATTTTGTTAGTGTTAAGAAAATAGAATCCTATCAGGAAATATTATTTCCAAAAAAATAATGGAATTACTTTACGCAATACTTAACAGAAGTAGCGAAAGGTGTTGGGTAAGAGTAACGGAAAAGAGTGAATAATCAAGGGAAGAGCCAATTGTCTTACAAAGACTTTTAATACGTAAAGTGAAATTAATACTTAAGCAAACTCAGGAAGATGAATTTTTTTTTCTCATATCAGGCAGTTTTAATCGTTAATAAATAAAGTAGTTTTATTTTGATCTTGTTAAACAAATGTAAAATTGACATTCAATTTAACCATCCTGTTCCATGCTGCTTTTGTAATTATTTTTTATTCGTTTATCATGATGTTATAATTACCTGACCCAAGCTTTACACTTATAGCATTATTTTTTTGTTCAATGCTTTCATGCGTAAACTCATTCATCGGCTTACCATCAACAAGAATATTTTTTACTGATGAAGCAGGTAGTACAACTTCAGCTTTAGTATTAACGGGTATGCATACACGAAGTATTAGTTTACCATGTTCTTTCTTCCATGATGATTTTATTTCTCCATGTATAGCGTGATAGGAAGCATTAACAAAACCAACGCCTGATAATGCTATCTCCGGTTTAATAATAAAATTGCTGAAGCCCGCTTCTGCGGGTTGTATGCCTGCCATGTTCTGAAACATCCACTCGCACACAGCGCCAAAAGCATAATGATTAAATGAATTCATGCTGGCATTATGCCTATCCAATCCATGAAGTATTACCGGGAAACCGGTACAAAAAAAACAGTCAATTCAGGTATAAATGCCTCTGCTCTTTAGCACTATATTTGTTTTGCCTGATTTAACTAAAACAGCTAATATGATAAAACAATGCATTTTTATACTGTTGCTTACAGGAGGTATTATTTCTGGCGTACAGGCGCAAAACTTTCCTAAACAAATAAAGGAACAGCGTGCTAATATTGAATCTATTTATAAAAAAAAGAGAATTACCGAAAAGGAATATTATAAACTATTGCAGGAACAGGATATTATTAAAGAGGCTTATGACAAATACAATAGCGATGGCTATCTTTCACCCGAAGAAAAAAACAGGATTGCATCGAAACTGCAAAGAGCGGCTAAACGCCTTAGAAGATACCAGAGCAATGCAGAGCGGTATTAATACAACCGGTTTGGCTGTATAACAAGCGCTTATATCAAACTACTTATCCATAAATAAATTTTGAAAACTCCCTCGGGCAGCCTGCTATATTTCTATGCCAGTATCCACGTTAGGCGCCTGTTTTTACGCGGGATATGAAAAGCCATGAACTAAACGCAGTTGATAATTTATAAATGTTTTGTTAATGTATACTTGCTTTAGTGTTGGTTATAAAACCAAAACACTTTTACCGTCATTTCGAGTACCAAACCTGTTGTCAGGCAAAATATAAAGATGACATAGTAGCTTGCCGTAAAAGCATCATCCTTAAGGGGTGAAAGAAACAATCTCTTATAAGTTTTTGAAAGAGGAGATTGCTTCTCCCGCCGCAACACACATCT
>JADLCD010000109.1 GCA_020847395.1 Chitinophagaceae bacterium | reverse complement strand
TCTATCGTTCACCACCGCCACCTTACGGTCGCAGCAGCATAGAGTGGTTTGATGACCCCGCCTGTACAGCGTCATCGGAGGATCTGCCTCCATCTTTAAAAGAACTTCATGGCACAAGCAGTGACGGTAAAAGTGTTTTAAGTTTACAACCAGCACTGAGGCAAAGTATACATTCACTCAACCTCCCGCCGTCTTTGCGAGCCCGCAGCATGATCATTTGAATTGAGTGAATATTTTGGCGGGTGAAGCAATCTCTCACGGGTTCAATATAAGCACTTGTTATACTGCCAAACCGGTTTTGTATATGTTGTTTTATTTCATCAGCATCTCAAATTGCTAATTAGCGCAATTGAGGAGCTTTACAATTGTTGTAATTTACATGGTAAGGTAAGCAAGCAGTTGCTATAAAGAAAAGTACCTGTATAAATAATACATTGCCCAACCGGTGAACCCGATAATAAGTATCCAAACCCAGGATGGGATACTTTGCGGCGTTTCGCTTCCTTCAATCAGGAAAGATTTCTGGTCACCCTTTCCATAGGCATTGATCATTAAAGGCAGCACCCCATCAACCACTGCATTTTCGCTGATGCCCTCAACCGCAATAGCCGGGCCGTTACGTACAACAAATGGAATTTTACGTATGCCTTCCTTTCCTGACGGATCTTTACTTACAATTTTAAGTATATGCTCACCATCTGTTAATTTACGGGTATCCAACTCAAAGCTCACCGGCGATAACACCTCTGCTACAGGCCTGCTATCATCATCAATAAAAATAAATATGGTACTGTTATCCTTCATGATATTCGCTGTTTAAAATAACCCGTTTAATATGCCTGTCAGATTTTTCGCCCGGGCGTATAACCCATTTTATACAATAAAAAGCGGAGAGCAGTACAATAACAATCGCTGAACATACAATAAGGTAATCCCAGCGTGTTTCAGCCGCTGAACCATGTGTTATGCCTTTCAATACTGCTGGCTGGTTCCGTTCACAAACCTCACAGGCAATGGCCTTATTGATCAAAACAGGCAATAAAAAAATAAAGCATATTATCTTTTTCATTATTTGGATATTTTAAGTTGTATGGCTTCCATAATTCTTTTCACTTCTTCAGGCGTGATCTCCTTCCCTTCATTTCCCCAACTGCTGCGCTCATAATTTATGATGGCTGCCACTTCATGCTCAGTAAAGCCCATATTGCTGCCTACGGGTGGCATTACACCATATTCCTGCTTTGCATCATAGCCGTTCATAATAATATCTACATACAACTGGAGCTTATCGCCTATCACAATATCGCTTCCTTTTAATGGCGGAAATGCGCCGGGGAGGCCCTCGCCGTTTGCCTGGTGGCATGCCTGGCAATTAGCTGTAAACAATGCCTGACCGTTTGCTGCTGCAGCATTACTGCTTTTATTTGCCTGCTGATTTTCTGCCTGTTTATACAAAAATTCCGGGGCTTTTTTTCCATCGGGCAACTCAGCCTGCCTGAGATATTGCAGATAAGCGGTTAAATACAATGCCTCTTTTTTAGCCACTACTTTACCTTCCTTACCCGCTACATAAGATGCGGGCACATTAACCACGACATCATTTTTGGACGGCTCTTTTTTTACCATAAATAACCAGGGATATGCAGGCATTATTGATTCTTTTACCACAATCCTTGGATTATACAGGTGAACAAGATGCCAGTCTTTAGAAGGCTGGCGGTTCCCGATATTTGCGAGATCAGGCCCGGTGCGTTCGGTACCCATCAGCGTTGCCGTATTCCGCCAAAAATCGGTTCGGGTAATATTTGCATAATCCGCTGCAATGCCGGGCCTGCTGCCCCACACTTTATCCATATCTATATTACGCACCTGCTGTGTGTGGCAGGCAACACAACCACTGGCAATGAATACCGCTTTGCCTTTTATTACATCTTCCCCGGGCTCAACTGTACCGGGAAGCGGTTTATTGTTGTTTTGATTGTGTATTGCCGGCATAATTGCCACAACCATGGTTAGTCCTAAAAACATGATTGTGGCTGCTCCAAAAAGTTTTTTATGATCATTAAACAATTCCATTGCTCATATTTCAAAGATGATTATACAATGTTGTATGCTCAGTTGTAACATTTTGCTTCAACTGGTCTATAGCTGTTTCCCTGATATCTATTTCCTGCTTTCGTGCCATCATTTTATACATGTTGTACGCAAAGAACAAATGCGACAGCCACATAAGGCTGCCACCGATTGCACGCCACAACCAGTAAGGCGCCATCATTGTTACACTTTCTATAAATGGCTTACCGCTCATCCACAATAAGCCTTTCAGGGTGCCGCCATACATCAGCGGAATGGTGTAAAACAACATCCCTATCAATGCAAGCCAGAAATGCGCACCTATGGTAATTTGCGGCGCTTCCTTTCCGGTAAGCCTGGGCACTACGGCATATATACATGCCCAAAGAAAAAAACAGATAATGCCGTACATGGTAAGATGAGAATGCGCTACCGTGAAATCAGTAAAATGCCAGAGTAAATTGGTATAGCGGAAAGCTTCGGCAGTACCCTGCATGGATCCTGTAAAATAAAAGACAGTACCTACCAGGAAAAAAGGAAGCGTATAACTATCCTTCACTTTATACCAGGCGCCATTGAACGTCATTAAAAAATTGGTTGTGCCTGCAATAACAGGTATGGCCATACCGGCGCTACCCACTATGGCTATCGTCTGCAACCACCAGGGTATAGCGCTGAATACGAAATGATGTGTGCCGATCAGGGTGTAAAACAATATTTGCGTCCAGAAAGCAAGCACGCCTAAACTATAGGAATAAATAGGCTTGTTTAATTGCTGGGGTAAAAAGTAGTAAACTATACCCAGTGTGAACAACATAAACCACATGCCCACACCCTGGTGCATGTAATAACCCTGGATAATAGTTTCTCCCAACCCGTTTTGCCAGTAAGGTATATACGCCGCAAGAGAAATAATAATAGTGAATATAATTGCAGAAACCATATACCAATTGGAGATGTATATCTCCCTGGTAGTGCGGGATGCAATGGTTTTGATATAATTTACCAGGGACAAAGCCAGGGCAATACCAAAAAGAAGCATAACCGGCCAAATATATTCCCGGTATTCGCCACCACCATTGTTTATGCCCGCCATCAGGCATAGCGACCCGATAATAACCGATGCATTGATGCAATAAAGTGCGTACCATGCCAGCCTGATACTGTATAGCCTGACATTGCTGACACGTGGAACTATATAATAACCAAGCCCAAGCATGCCGAGCGAGGCCCAACCCCAAAAAACCGAATTGGTATGCACGGGACGTAACCGCCCAAAGCTTAACCAACTGGTCTGGTCAATATCTGGGGCTACAAATTTGATCCCTATATATTCACCTACAGTAGTTCCAAACAACAACCAGAATGTAGCGCATCCAAGATACCATAAAACCAATCGTGATAACGCCGGATCAATATTGGGGCGGGGCAGCGCTTTCTTTTTTATGGCAACAACAGGCAAGCCAGGCTCCCGGTTAATATTCAGCAATCCTTTTATGTCTTCAGCAGGCTCACTACCCGACAGTTCTTTATTAGTGAGCGCGTATTCCAGGGCTGCTTTTCTCTTTTTCAGTGTTTCACTTACCTCTTCATCGGTAAGCGACTCAAGGTATTTTGCAAGCTTAGCAGCTTCCTGCCTGCCAAGCCTGTTTTTTTGCTGATGAATAAGATTACCCAACCTGACAATAAAGAGTAAAAAAGCAGCCAATATGGGAATTAAAACGAGGATAATAGTAATAATAATGCCTCCCTGCGACAAGAGGGCATTCCTGCCTTCATTCACCGAAGATTGAGCGGGTAAGTTATTTGCTGAACCTAAAATAAAAGCAGAAAGCAGGAAAAACATCAGCGAACTTTGCCTGCCTGCTTTTTTGCAGGCTTTACATTGAAGAATGGTTTCAATTTGCTGACCCGTAAGCTTATTTATATGTGCCGTGAAAACTTCCGGATTATCTTTTTGCTTTTGCCGCCGGTAATTTTTTTGCAAAAGAGATACCTTTTTCTTTAGCATTGCAACAGCAGCAAGCAACAAACACATCATTACAAATATGCAGCCAGCCCCTATTTGTTTTGTGCTTATTGTAAAACCGGAAGGAATCATCTGCTCCTGCCCTTTTGCAATACCGGACATGCACAGCAGATGGAGGATAATGATAAATTTTAATTTCATATTAAAGAGATGAATACCTTTTTATCT
>JADLCD010000108.1 GCA_020847395.1 Chitinophagaceae bacterium | reverse complement strand
CATTTTTTAAATGCGCATAGCGTTCATCGTTAGGATGAACGCAGATAGCAGTATCTCCCATAATAGTTTCAGGACGTTGGGTTGCTATTACAATTCCCTTTTCGCCTGTTTGCGGGTTTGTTATGGCGTTACCCGCTGCATCTTTTAAATCGTAGCGTATATGATAAAGCTTACCCTGGATGTCTTTGTACTCAACTTCTTCATCGCTCAAGGCAGTTTTTGCAGCAGGATCCCAGTTAATCATTCTTGCTCCGCGATAAATTAATCCTTTGTCGTGCAGGTCAACAAATACTTTCATTACTGCTTTATAATAATCAGTATCCATTGTAAACGTAACGCGATCCCAGTCAACGCTGCATCCCAATTTTTCAATCTGGTGATAAATAATACCACCATATTTTTCTTTCCACTCAAAAGCGTATTTTAAAAATTCTTCTCTTGTAAGATTGTTTTTATCAATGCCTTTTTCTTTAAGCATGCCAACAACCTTTGCTTCTGTAGCTATAGAAGCATGATCGCTGCCAGGCACCCAGCAGGCATTGTAGCCACTCATACGGGCTCTGCGTACCAGTATATCCTGCACGGTTTCATTAAGCGTATGCCCCATATGCAATACCCCTGTTACATTTGGCGGTGGTATTACAACAGTAAAAGGTTTCCTGTTATCGGGTGTGCTTTTAAAGTATTGCCTTTCTTTCCAATGTTGATTCCATTTATCTTCTGCAGATGCCGGAATATAATTTTTGCTAAGCTCCATAAATGTTTATTCGGGGTGCAAAAGTACGTATAAAACAAAAAAACACTTTCCCGCATATAGCGAAAAAGTGTCTCCGTCCAAATAATAAATAATTTTTTACCAGGAGAGGTAAGTGATAACAACAATCGCTGTATAAGCGAGAATAACAATTGTAGCGATTCTTGCACTCTCACCTACATGTAATGATGTAAAAAGCTTCATACGCTTGATTTTTAAAGTGAAAAATCAGGACCGGATTACTACAAAGCTTTCAAAGGATGGTTTTATAAAATGATTTTAACTTTTCGGTTGAGAAAATCCATTCGGAAGAAGCACAATCGTCAGCTAAATCTAAGTATAAACCAAAGCTAAATAATTTCCTGCAAATTTTGACCTGTTTATTGTGTATTAATGGTAATAATGTGATAAAAATGAGTATTTTCTTTATTAAACATTGATAATCAATATATTTTATTTGATTTTTTGATTGTGAACAAAGGATTTTATCTTTAGATAATATAAATATTGGGGTGATTTACGCTATTGTTGATATTGAAACTACCGGTGGTTATGCTTCGGCCAGCAGTATAACAGAAGTGGCTGTATATGTGCATGACGGGGAAAAGATTATAGATAGTTTTGAAACGCTTATTAACCCGCAGCAGCCTATTCCGCTTTTTATTCAATCCATGACGGGCATTACCAATGAAATGGTAGCCGGTGCGCCAATATTTGAAGAAGTGGCTGCCCAAATTTTTGAGCTGCTGAACGATAAGGTATTTGTTGCCCACAACGTGAATTTTGATTTTTCTTTTTTACACAGCGCATTGCAATCCTGCGGATATAATTTGAATATAAAAAAACTGTGTACAGTAAGACTAACACGAAAGATTTTTACGGGCTTGTTATCATACAGTCTTGGAAATATTTGCCGCTCACTTGAAATACCAATTACCAACCGCCACAGGGCAGCAGGCGATGCAATGGCAACTGTTTTATTATTTGAACGGTTATTGAAGAACGACCGGCAGAATTATGTATACCAGTTTTTAAAAAAATCTTCTAAAGAACAATACCTGCCATTATACCTCCCTAAAGAACAGATTGAGCAGCTACCACGCAAACCGGGTGTATATTATTTCAGAGATCAGAAAGGAAAAGTGATTTATGTAGGAAAAGCGAAGAGTTTAAAAAGCAGGGTAAGCAGTCATTTTACACACAATGGCACGGGCAGGCAAAAACAGGAGTTCATTAGGAATGTGCATCATATCAGCTACCAGCTTTGCGGCACAGAACTGATGGCAGCGGTATTGGAAGAAACAGAAATAAAAAAATTGTGGCCGATATACAATACCAGCAGAAAGCAAATTGATTTTCAATACGGGCTATATGTTTTTGAAGATCAGAAAGGATATGCCAGGCTTGCGATTGAAAGGAAACGAAAACATTTAAGACCTGTACATACATTTGGATTAATGTGGGAGGGTTATCGTTTACTATGGAATATGATTGAACGCCATCAACTCTCGCCCAAACTTTGTTTTGTTGATAAAACAAAAGAAATGGGTGAAGCGCAGGAGGTGTATGATGCGCCTGAAATTTATAACAAACGCGTTGAAGTTGCTTTGCAAACATTGCACGATGAGTTACCAACGTTTGCTGTAATAGGAGATGGTGTGGAACCTGACCAACATAGCTGCCTGCTGATTGAAAGAGGAAGATTTTACGGCATGGGTTATATTCCTAAGGAGATGAAAGCAAAGAAACTCGGCTCAATAAAAAAGATACTTACCCCGTATATTGATAACGATTTTATTCGCGATATAATTTACAGGTATGCCGAAGCTTATCCCGAAAAAAGAATTAGTTTTAATGATGTTGCAGACTAAGGGCTGACTAATTTTTCTTTGATTTTCTATAAGCTTATCAGGTGTTTTATAGATAGCTTAATATTAATATAGGAATTTAAATAAAGTGTTAACTTCACAATCATTGTTTCCATTTCATTACTAACGAACTTGCTTATGAATTCAGATGAAACACTATGGGAGGGTATGCTGCAGGGTGATCAGGAAATGTTTCTGTCTCTTTATAACAAGTATTATCATACACTCTTTTTTTTAGGTATCCGGGAGATCAAAGATGCCCAGCTGGTAAAAGACACTATTCAGCAATTGTTTCTATATCTCTGGGAAAAAAGACAAACCATTAATGTGGCAAAAAATGTGAGATCATATCTCGTTATGTCTTTTTTACGAAAGTTGTCGCTTGACTGGAAAAAAAACGCTCGTATATCAACTTTACAAATTGTTCACAGCGAGTATTCAGAAGACTACTCTCCCACTCCGGAAGAACACCTGATAGACAAAGATCAGCAAAATCATTTGTATAGATTATTAATGAGTTATTTATGTGAGTTGCCTGCAAGGCAAAAAGAGCTGATAATCCTTAAATTTTATGAAGGACTTAGTTACGAAGAAATAGTTCAGCAAACCGGGTTATCGCATCGTACGGTATACAATAAAATTCATGAAGCTTTAAAAAAACTAAGGCTTGATATAGCAAGCAACAGCCAAAATAACAGCACTGCCTTCCTTTCTATGATGCTTGGCCTGCTTATTTCGTATCTCGAATGATTAATCAATAATTTTTTTTGAAAAAGGGGTAAAAACGCAGAAGTCGCTACTCTGCTTATAGCGTTCGGTATATAAATTAATATGCAAAAGGCTAAAATGGAAATAGCAGATTTGCTTGCTGATGAATCTTTTATCAACTATTGTAAAAATTCATCTCCGCAGGACACTGCATTTTGGGAAAACTACATCATTCAGAACCCCTCACAAAGGGAAGTAGTTGAACTTGCAAGGGAAAGATTTACCCTGTTATTTACTATATTGGCAGATGCTGACAGGGAAGAACAGGCTGAACGATTAAGAAACAAACTGAATCAGAAAGATATTGCTCCTGTAATAAAAATGGGAGATTGGGCAGAAAAAGAGCCTGGAAAGAAAACTCCTTTATGGTTGAAGTTAGCGGGAATAGCCGCAGTTTTTTTGCTACTTGTATTTTTTTCAATCCGGTATTTTACATCTTCAAATAATAGTGTAAAAACTTTTGCAACAAGTCTTGGCGAAAGAAAAAATATTCAGCTTCCGGATGGCTCTGTTGTTAATCTTAATGCCGGTAGTGCAATAACCATTGATGAACATTTTGGTATTACTTCCCGGGATGTATATTTAAAAGGAGAAGCTTTTTTTGACGTAAAGCATGATACAAATACACCCTTTATTGTGCATACCCCTGCCATGGATGTTAAAGCGCTGGGTACGGCGTTTGACGTAAAAGCCTATGAAAATGAAAAGCTTACAGAAACATCTTTAATAAGAGGGCTAATAGAGGTTACATTAAAAGAACATGACAACCAGGTATTATTACTTCACCCCAATCAAAAAATAGCCTGGCAGCAAGAGTTTGCTGAAGTTGGTAATAATAATTCAGGCAAACTTAAAAAGAAGGAGATTAATGTGCAGCAAAGTATGCCTAAAAATATTAAAGCCACCGATCATGGCGATATAAAGGAGATTGCCTGGAAGGAAAATAAATTAATATTCGAAGATGATTCCTTTAGCAATATAGCTGCATTGCTTGAAAGATGGTATGGAGTACGTATTGAATTTTTGGATGAGCCGGTCAGGAATTACCGCTTTACAGGCGTGTATGAAAAAGAAGACCTGAAAACAGTGCTTGCATTTATGCAGGAATCCAAAGCGTTCAATTTTAATATAACAGCCGGTGATACAGTGGTAGTCACCCTGTCAAAATAAAAATACAGGGATTAATGCGGTAACATTACCCCCGTATTAAAAGTCTGAAACACCCTGAGAAGGATGTTTCTATTTTTAAATCAAATGCAAGTTAAAGGTATGAAAAAAAATTATGCTTTGGAGGGAGAGTATACGCCTCCGGCTCTAACCAAGCTGCTTAAAGTTATGAAACTAACTTCCTTTTTTCTGATTATCGGTGCCCTATCCGTAAAAGCAGGAGGTTTTTCGCAGGATGTTAAGTTAAGTCTTACACTTAACGGCGTAAAACTCACTACTTTTTTTAAGGTTATTGAGAAAGAGACAGACTACCGTTTTGCCTATTGTAATGACATTATTCCTGAGGGAAGAATTGTTACTGTAAATGCAAAGAAAAAGCCTTTATCAGAAATTATGAATGAGGTAATGGCATTTACAAAACTTAAGTATCGTTTTGATGAATCATCAGGCATTTTTATCATTTCTGAAAAGAACCGGTTACCTGATGTAAGTGCAGATAAAGCTCCCTTATTGGTGAAAACAATAAGAGGAAATGTTATGAATGAAAGAGGCGAACCACTTGCAGGCGTTTCTGTGCAGGTAAAGGGTACAACTAAAGCAACTACCACTAATTCGGCCGGAACTTTTTCACTTGAAGTAGAAGATAATGCAAAGACGCTTATATTTTCTTTTGTTGGAATGGAAACCAAAGAAGTTGCTATTGATGATAAAGCGCCGATGCAGGTTATATTGAGCCTCACAAACCGGGCATTGGATGAAGTAGTGGTGGTGGGCTATGGTACACAAAAAAGAACCCTGGTAACCGGCGCCGTTGCAAGTGTAAACGGTAAAACATTAAATGAACTGCCGGCAGTAAGCATATCACAGGCCTTGCAGGGAAGGGTGTCAGGTGTAACTGTAACCAACAATGGCAGCCCCGGTGCCGCACCAATTGTACGCATCAGGGGCATCAGTTCTATAAGCTACGCATCAGATCCTTTATATGTAGTTGATGGACTTCCTACAGGTAATCTTGAATCTATTGATACAAAAGATATTGAATCCGTTGACGTTTTAAAAGATGCGTCATCTGCTGCTATTTACGGTTCAAGAGCTACCAATGGCGTTATTATGATCACAACCAAAAAGGGCAGGAAAGATGGCCAACTCCGGGTAAATTATGATGCCTCTTACGGAACACAAACCGTAACCCAGCGTCTTGATCTGCTGGATACGGAAGGATTTAAAAAATATGCCGTTGCCTATCGTGGTACCCAGGTAGACAGGCTGCTGGAACCCTGGGCAAGCACGCCTGTTTATGATGGAGCCAAACAAACATATGGTGAAACAAATACCAACTGGCAGGATGCTTATTTCCGCAAAGGCGCTATGACCGGCCATAATATAGGATTAAGCGGTGGAAATGATATTTCAAGATTCTATGCATCAGCAGGCTTTTTCGATCAGAAAGGTACTGCCCCGAGCGTTGGCTTCAGGCGTTATAATTTCAGGATCAATTCTGATCATAATATCAGCAAAGTATTCACTTTCGGACAAACATTATATGTAGGTTATGGTAACCAGGCTTATGATAATAACGAAACGGGTTCAAGAACCAACCTTGTAAATGTTATAAGGATGATGCCGCATATGCCCGTATATGACCCTACTTCTAACGGGGGATACAGGGGCGTAAACAGCACACTTGATGGAGGAGACCCTACCAACCCGATTGAAGATGCTGAGCTGAAAAACCCGGGAAGCAGGAAAACAGCGAAGGTTTTTGGTACTGCTTACCTCGATGTTAATTTCACAAAATGGCTGAAATTCAGATCCACTTTTGGCGTTGACTATGCTAATACAATTGATTATCGTTTTGCACCAATATTCAACGACAATGGTGCTATAGCCGGTTCAAGTGCAACCGTGGCTACTATCACGAATAACCGCAGTTTATCAACAGTGCAGTTGTATACCCAGCAGCTTACATTTGATAAGGAATTTGGTGATCACCACGTGAATGCTATTGCGGTGTATGAAATGCAAACCCAGAAAATAAAGCAGGAAAATGCAAGCGGTCAGCAGGAATCAAATGAACTTAAAATGTTGTATAACGCTAAAAATGTTTCTGTACAAACCTTAATATATGATTTTAACCTGATTTCATATTTAGGTCGTTTGAACTATGATTATAAAGGAAAATATATACTGAGTGCAGCTATACGCCGTGATGGGCTATCAGTTTGGGCGCCTGGAAAGAAACGGGCAACCTTTCCATCAGCTTCAGTTGGCTGGAGGATTGACCAGGAAAACTTTATGTTAGACCAATCTATCATATCTGAGCTCAAAGTAAGAGCAGGGTATGGCATTACTGGTTTTAATGGGAATGTATTAGGGGCTACGCCCTGGCTGGTATCAGTAAGTGCCAATAGTGCGCAATATCCTTTCAATAATAATATTACCGGTGGTCCGGCTTCATCAATTCAGCGTTTGGGTAACCAGGACCTGGAATGGGAAACAACAAAGCAAATGAATATCGGCTTAGACCTGGGCTTGTTGCAAAACAAATTCACCTTATCACTTGAATATTATAATCGTAAAACAGACAATCTTATCCTGAGTGTGCCACTCCCTCCATCAATGGGTTTTATTACCAGCACTGTTTCTCAAAACGTAGGTTCAATGAAGAACAGTGGCTTTGAAACGCAGGTTGGTTTTAATGATCGCCAGGGGGCATTTACCTGGTTTGCCAGTGCCAATATAAGCGTTGTAACAAACCAGGTAACACGCCTTGCTGAAGGTGTAACCAATATTGAAGCCGGTGGTAATGCTGATTTTGGTAGCTACAATATTACTAATACTGCTGCAGGCCAGGCTATCCAGTCATTTTACGGATGGAAGGTATCAGGTATTTTCCAGAGCCAGCAGGAAGTAGATAACAGCCCTACACAAACTGCGAGCACAGCTCCCGGTGATCTTAAGTTTGAAGACACAGATAAGAACGGAGTAATAGATGTTAAGGACCGCCAGTTTTTAGGCAGCTTTATTCCTAAGCTCACTTACGGGTTTAACCTGGGCGCTAACTTCAAAAACTTTGATTTCTCAGCATTTTTCCAGGGGGTACAGGGTAATAAAATTTTCAATGCTACCAGGGTAATTACTGAAGGTATGGTTCGTTTCTTTAATGCAGGTACACAGGTGCTTGACGCATGGACTCCTACCAATACTGATACTAATATCCCGAGAGCTATCAGTTCCGATCCTAATCAGAATGCAAGACCCTCAACCCGCTTTATTGAAGATGGTTCATACCTGCGTTTAAAAAATATCATGTTGGGTTATAATATTCCTGCAAATACCTTAGGATCTGTTACAAAAGGAACGATCAAAAATTTCAGGATATATGTATCGGCTCAGAATATATTGACTTTTACCAAATACAGCGGTTATGATCCTGAAGTGGGTAACAGAACACCCGATTCATCATTAACCAACGGTATCGACTTTGCTGTATATCCCCAGCCAAAGGCTTTTCAGGTAGGCTTACAGGTAGGTTTTTAACAGCAAAAATTTGATCAGTTATTCTAAACATAATATTATGAAAATAAGTCTTAAAAAATATACCATTGCGGTTGTGCTGGCAGGTTCCTGTATAATGGCATGTAACAATAAGCTTGATGTGTTGGATGAAAATAATCCTACCACTGCCAGCTATTTTAAAACGGCAACTGAATTGCAAAACGGCGTTAATGCTATTTACTCTATTTTAAGAGGAGGCGAACTTGTTGGCCGCGAGTGGTTTTTTACGCACGATATGAGAAGCGGGGAATGCGCTTCAGGTGGCGCTCAGCTTGAAGCTCCGAGAGCAGAATTACTGAAAGAACCGTCTCCTGCGCCCTCCAATTCAGTTATAACAAATATTTGGGCAGGCTGTTACCACATGATCAATCGTGCAAATATGGTTTTGTCAAAGGCGCCAGATATTACAGACAATACGGAATTAAGAGACAGGCTTGTTGGCGAAGCAAGATTTCTTCGTGCATGGGCTTATTTTGAACTGGTTTCTCAATGGGGAGATGTGCCTGTATATACTGACCCTATTGTTTCAGCAACAGATTTTAAAGGCAAAACTCCTGCTGCTGATATTTACACGTTAATTATTTCAGATCTTACAGAAGCTGTGCAGAAGTTGCCCGAAAGTTATGGGGCGTCAGATAATGGCAGGGCAACCCGTGGCGCTGCTAATGCATTGCTGGGCCGGGTGCAGATGCAGAAAGGAGATTATGGTGCTGCAAAAACTGCGTTATTGCAGGTATATGGTAAATATTCCCTTGTGTCTGATTACCAATGGAACTTTGATGGTGATGTTAAGGATGATAATGGCGTTACTATTATAACGGGACATGAATTTAATGCAGAATCTATTTTTGAAGTAGTATTTGTAGACAAAGGTGATAACAATTTTAACTGGGGATATAACGGAGAAGGTTCTACAAGCCCTTTAAGCACTGTTCGCAACCAGGAGTATGGTATTACATGGGGCAACGTAATACCTTCTGACAGGTTTCTTAATGAATTTGAAGACAATGACCCCCGTTATAAGTTTACCATTTTTGAAGAAGGAGACCAGATACTTACTCAATCTCCGCTTGGTGCAAAAACACTGGTAGCTGCTGATATGAATATTGCCACATCAACCAGGAAAGGCGTAACCAGGAAAAGGTTTTTCCGCAAGTATAATATTTATGATTGGGTGAATTCAGGCTTTCACCCGGGAGGCATAAACCAAAGGGTTATACGTTATGCTGAAGTATTATTAATGCTGGCCGAGTGTGAGGCAGAAGCAGGCACACCTGCGCAGGCAGCGGCTTATATTAATGAAGTACGCAGCCGCCCCGGTGTAAATATGCCTGTGGTAACCTTAGCGTCAAAAGAAGCGGCTTTAAAAGCGGTTATGCATGAGCGTAGTGTTGAGCTGGGTGCAGAAGAATTAAACAGTATTGATATTCTCCGCTGGAGAGCTAAAGGATATTTTCCATCTATTATGACCGATCCAAAATCCGGCCAGGTAGATATGTTTCCGATACCTGCTTCAGAAACATCTACAAACCCAATGTTGAGGTAGATTGACAGGGGTACCTGCAAAATAGAGGCTATACTTAGCCTCTATTTTTTTTAAAACAGACCCAGCTTCTGAAAATGCCTGTTGATGATATGCCGTAAATTTTATTATTGTGAAAATTATCCGTCATTACCGCATCTTCTTTTTGTTTATAGCATCAGGATATATTGCCTGTGGCAATAAGAATAATAATACGCTATTTACCAAACTCAGTGCCGGAGAATCGGGTATTACTTTCAGCAATGATATTCATGATAATGATTCTTCTTATTCATTCATTAACGAGTTTGGATATATGGGAGGAGGAGTGGGGATAGGAGATTTTAATAATGATGGATTACAGGATATTTTTTTTAGCGGAAACCAGGTAAGTTCAAGGCTTTATATCAACAAAGGGAATAACACATTTGAAGATATAACCGAAAAGGCAGCGCTTACAACAAATGAGTGGTGCACCGGAGTAAGTATCATTGATATCAATAATGATGGCTTCGATGATATATATGTATCTGTTTTTGGAAAAGACCTTCGCACAAGATCTAAAAATCTCCTGTTCATAAACCAGCATAACCTGAGTTTTAAAGAAGAGGCAAGTGCATATGGGCTCGCCGATACTGGGTATTCTACCCAGGCGGTTTTTTTGGATTATGACAAAGACGGAGACCTTGATATGTATCTCACCAACTATTTGCTCAGCACTAAAAACGGTAACAGTATTTTTCCCCGCGACAGGAGTGGAAGATCACCTGCTAACGACAGGCTTTACAGGAATGATGGAGATCCGGCAAAATTGGGTCATCCCATATTTACAGATGTATCAATGGAAGCCGGAATAAAAGAAGACGGCTATGGATTGGGCGTTTCGGTTAGTGATTTTAATAACGACGGCTGGCCGGATATTTATGTTGCCAATGATTTTATTACCAATGATGAATTATGGTTGAATAACCGCAATGGAACTTTTACAAACTGCATTAACAAAGCACTGAAGCATCAAAGCTATTCCAGTATGGGATCAGATGCCGCAGATATCAATAATGACGGACTGCCTGATATTGTTTCGCTTGATATGCTTCCTGAATATAATGAAAGAAAGAAAATCTCTTTTTCTTTTATGAATTATGAGCGCTATATGGCTGAGCGTTCTATGGGATATGAGCCCCAGTTTATGAGAAATATGTTACAGCTTAATAATGGTAACAGGCAATCAGGAGATACCAGTATTCCATTTTTTAGTGAAATAGGTGAGCTGGCAGGTATAGAAGCTACGGACTGGAGCTGGAGCGTATTACTTGCAGATTTTGATAATGATGGCTGGAAAGATATGCACATTACCAACGGTATTGGCAGGGATTTTATTAACGCGGATTTCCTCGAATTCAGTCAGTCGGTATTCAGCAGCAACAATATGACAAAAGAAGAACAACAAAAAGCCATCAGGAAAAAGCTTTCTTCTCTTGAACATGTTAACCTGCCTAACTATTTATTTATTAACACACACGATCTTCGCTTCAACAACGAATCTGAAGCTGCCGGAATAAATGAACGCTCCATGTCTAATGGTGCAGCATATGCAGACCTTGATAATGATGGTGATCTTGATCTTGTAATTAATAATATTGATAAACCGGCTTTTGTATATATCAACAATGCACGGCAATCAGTTGCAGATACAACGCCTCATTTTTTAAGCATTATACTTAAGGGAGATACTTTAAACAAACACGGGTTGGGCGCCAAAATATGTGTATATAATAAAGATGCGGTACAAATGCAGGAACAGAATCCTGTAAGAGGATATTTTTCTTCAGTTGATAACAGGTTAATTTTTGGACTTGGAAAAAACAACAGCGCTGATAGTGTAGCTGTAACCTGGCCCGATGGTAAAAAACAATTATTGCATAATATAAACGCTGATACAGTGCTTGTGCTTGATTGGCATAATGCTGCGGACATGGCATCTTCCGCAGTTGCTCCTGCTTTATTATTTTCAGATGTCACTGCTTCGTCCGGCATATCATACCTGCATCATGAAAATGTATTTAACGATTTTGGCATGCAACGCCTGTTACCACAAAAGTATTCCCAGTTAGGTCCATACATTGCTACAGGTGATATTAATAATGATGGTAAAACTGATTTTTTTGTGGGAGGGGCGTTTAATTTTTCAGGGCAGATATTTACACAACGGCCTGCACAAGTTTTCATTTCTCAAAATCTTACTGATAGTATCAAGTTTGAAGAAGACATGGATTGTATTTTGTTTGATGCAGATAACGATGGCGATGCAGACCTTTTAGTAACCAGTGGTGATGTGCAATATGATCCGCATTCGGAATATTATAAGCCACGCTTGTATCTTAATGATGGTAAAGGAAATTTTCAGTTGCAGCGCCGTGCTATTCCCGGTTCAGTAAGAACTATAGCCGGGGCGGTGGTAACTTTTGATTACGATGGAGATGGCGACCTGGATGTATTTATAGGAGGGAGGGTTTCTCAAAAATACCCGATGCCGCCCGATAGCTACCTGCTGCAAAATAACAATGGGATATTTACAGAGGTAACAGATACGGTTTGCCCTGCCCTGAAAAATATTGGCATGGTAACCGCTGCGGTCAGCGTTGATTTTGATAATGATAAAAAACCTGATCTCATCATTGCAGGCGAATGGATGCCGTTGTGCTTTTTCAGAAATGATAACGGGAAACTGGTAGAAACCACTGCGGCAACAGGTCTTACACAAATGAACGGTATGTGGCGGAGTATTGCCGCGGCAGATATGGATAAAGATGGTGATGTTGACCTGGTAGCAGGAAATCTCGGGTTAAATTGCAACTACCGGGTAAGCACAAACGAACCCATGGAATTATATGCCTCCGATATTGATGGAAACGGTAGTATAGATCCGGTGCTTTTTTATTATATTAAAGCAAAGGATGGTAAAAAATATTCCCGCCCTGCTATCAGCAGAAGCCAGCTTTCAGACCAGGTACCGGCTATAAAGAAACAATTTCTTTTGCATGAAAATTATGCTCATGCAGGGTTTGAAGAAATTTTTAAAGGCAAAACAAAAGATGGTATGCTTCCTTTGTTTTGTGATGAGACCAGAACCTGCTATTTTGAAAACAAAGGCAATGGTACATTTGAAAAGCATCCATTACCGGTGCAGGCGCAGTTTGCCCCGGTAAATGCAATTATCTGTGATGATGTGAATAACGATGGACATACCGATATTTTACTTGCCGGTAATGAATACCAGGCAGAGGTAATGCATGGACGATATGACGCTTCTTACGGATGTTTTTTGCAGGGTAATGGTTCAAATACATTTACTGCGATTCTGCCGGTAAAAAGCGGTTTTATAGTAGATGGTGATGTTAAAGATATGGCGTTGATTACAATGCCTGATAAAACAAAGCGCCTGCTTGTTGCTGTCAATAATGATTCGCTCCGGGTGTTTTCTTTACATACTAAATAATGTTATTTTAATCAGCCTTAAACCTGTAAATTTTTTGCCACTCCTTTCTTTGATCGTTATTGTGTTTTCCGGGTTAACTTATCTCAAATTTTTAACGGATTTCCTGCCTCAACGGGTTTTTTCTTGGGAATATTACTTACTTTAGAATTCTCCCAAAAATTATCCCTGAACTATGTCCCGGCTTATGAGAACAATACTTATTGTATGTGCATTGCTTACCGGGCAAACTGTATCCGCTCAGCAATACTGGCTTACCGTTCACGTAACTGATTCTGCAAATATTCTTCAACCAAATACAACGCTTAGCATTAATAAAAAACTTATTGTAGTTGATTCATCAAGCGTATTTATCAGCCTGCTTGAACAGGGAAAATATAAAATAAAAATAAGCGCAGTCGGTTATCATTCCATTGAGTTTGCAGTAAACCTTATGGCTGATACAATACTTTCAGTAAAGCTCAATGCAAAAGATAAAGTATTGCAGGGTGTGATGGTTACAGCAAACCGTACTGTTCATCGCAATCAAATGAGCACGCAGGTAATAGGCATAACACAATTAAAAAAAATACCTGTTATTTTAGGTGAGATAGATCCATTAAAAACAATAACATTATTGCCCGGCATAAAAAGCGGAGGAGATGCAAGCGCAGGTATTTATGTAAGGGGAGGAGGACCGGATCAGAATCTTGTTTTGCTGGATGGCATTACCGTATATAATCCTAATCACCTGCTTGGTTTTTTTAGCGTGTTTAATGGTGAAGCTGTTAAAAGCGTAGAAGTAATAAAAGGCGGAATACCCGCAGAGTATGGCGGTAGATTAAGCAGCGTAATTACTGTTAATTCAAGGGATGGCAATAAAGATTCAGTGAAAGCAAGCGGAGGTATAGGATTACTTTCATCAAGGCTTTCGCTCGAAGGCCCATTGGTAAAAGGCAAATCATCGTTTATTATCAGTGCAAGGCGAACATATGTTGATCAGCTGGCTAAAACTTTTGTAAAAGACAGTATCGGCAATAACGGCTATTATTTTTATGATATAAATGCAAAAGCTAATTTTTACATCAACAGCAACAATAATATCAACTTTACTTTTTATAAAGGCAGCGATAAGTTTACCTATGTAAATAAAGAAGATATAGGTAAAGAAAGAATGTTTGATGTTGTGTGGGGAAATGCTATTACAGGGCTGAGCTGGAAACAGCAACTCAATGCTAATCTGAAACAGGAACTTTCGCTTATCTATAATAATTTCAACATAGACAGCCGGATAAATTTTGGCGCTTCCGGGTTTATTTTCAGTTCAGGATTGAGTGATTACCAGGTTAAAAACGATTGGACTTATTCATCTAATACATGGTTAAAATGGAAATGGGGATTACAGTATATCTGGCATAATTTCAAACCAGGCGCAGGCGCATCCAATTCCGGTATGCAGGAATTTAAATCGCAGATAAGCGACCGGCATGCAAGGGAGGCTGCTGCCTATCTGAGTACAGATATCAATATCACTTCTTCTTTAAATATAATTGCGGGTATACGTTACAGTTATTTTAACCAGGTTGGACCAACTGAGCAAAAAATATATACCGCATCAGGCGTGCCAACAGGCGAAACACAGCAGTATGAAAAAGGCGAAAGCATTGCGAAGTATCACTATCCCGAGCCACGCATAAGCGCATTATACAAGCTAGGTAATGATGCGAGTTTGAGATTGTCTTATGCACGCACTATACAATACCTTCATCTTGCTACCACCAGTGCAGCAACTTTCCCCAGTGATTTGTGGACGCCGGCAAGTAAACTCATTAAACCCGGTAACGCACAGCAGGTAGCGGCGGGCTATTTTAAAGAGTTGAAAAACGGCAGTTATGAACTGAGCGTGGAAGCATATTATAAAACGATGAGCAATCAACTGGAGTTTAAACCCGGAGCCCGGCTATTGCTGAATCAGAATATAGAAAATGAAATGATTTTCGGCGCCGGCAAGGCCTATGGCATTGAATTTTTTCTGCAGAAGAAAACAGGTAAACTTACAGGCTGGATTGGTTATACACTCAGCAGGGCAGAGCGAAAATTTCCTGACATGAATGAAGGAAAAACTTTTCCTTATCGCTACGACAGAACACATGATTTGAGTATAGTGGCAAATTATCCTTTAGGAAAAAAATGGGAAACGTCTGCTGTGTTTGTATACGGAACCGGTAATGCCGTAACAATGCCAACAGGAAGGTTTGCGTATAATATCGGGCGAAATGCGGAAAAAAATGAAGTGATGTTTACCAACATCAATCAATATGATAAAATAAATGATTACAGGATGCCGGCTTATCACCGGATGGATATATCATTTATCTATACACCAAAACCAAATAGTACAAAGCAGTTCAGGAGCAGTTGGAATTTCAGCGTGTATAATGTGTATAACCGGTATAACCCATATTTTATTTATATGACAGTAGATGAGGAAGAGAAAACCATTAAAGGAAAAAAAGTTTTTCTGTTTCCTGTTGTGCCTTCTGTTACCTGGAATTTTAAGTTTTAAAATGATGAGGAAGATATTTTATATAGTGATGATTATGGTGTCGCAGTTTTATTTCACATCCTGCGAACGTGATTTTGATATTGAATTAAAACCCAACAAACCAATGCTGGTGGTGGAAGGATATATCAATAATGCCATGCGGGAATATAATTATGTTGTACTGAGCAGGAGCCAGGATTATTATTCCACTACATTGAAAAATTTGCCTGTTTCAGGAGCAAAAGTTACAGTAACCGAAGGAATAGTACAGCCCGATAACAGCATAGCATGGGATGATGATAATGCTGTAGTATTGCGCGAAAGAAATATCTCCACTATAAATATCAGCTCCCGCAGCATTTCAAACGGTATTTATTTTGATGAACGGTTGGCAACTGATAGTTCCAACGCGTTATTAGGCAAACCCGGAAAATATTATTCCTTGAAAATTGAGGTGGATGGGAATAACTATACTGCGGTTACCTATCTTCCGGTTCCGGTGAGCTTAGATGATTTATCGAGTGAGAATCATTTTATTGATGCGGACAAAAATGAAGAGCGTGCTATGGTTACATTGCATTATAAAGATCCGGATAGTCTTGGTAATGCCCAACTGGTTTATTCGCGCAGTGATGATAACAGAAATAATTTTGGTTGGGGTGGATTGCGTTCAAGCAGGTTTATAAATGCGACAGACGACCTTATCAATGGGCAATACCTCAGCGTTGTTGTTTCCGCTGATTTTGCTATTCAGGAAAAAGTAGATTATTACCTCGTAAGTGTTGAGCGCAGTGTATATAATTTCTGGAACAGTTTTAATAAAGCAAAAGATAATGCCGGTCCTTTTTCTACTCCTGTAGTATTGGATAATACTATAACAGGTGATGATGTGGTAGGATGCTTCAGTGGGTTTAGTGTAAGCAGGAAGACAATTGTGGTGAAGTAGGAAGGGGCGTTGCAAAAGAATATATTCAAACTTTATATCTTCCATTTCAACAAGCCTCATCCTCTTATCCTTCTCCTTGCAGAGAAAGACGGTACAGCAGAATATAACCAGGCTTTATATCTTCCATTTCAACAATTGAATAATTCCCAGCGTGGGTTTCTACATTTTCAAATTTTCAAATTAACAAATTTTCAAATTAACGCTTCCAGCCCCAATCTCCTCGAAATATCCGAAGTGAAAATATTCTTCGGGTCGTACTTTGTTTTAATGGCAATCCACTCTTTGTATTGCGGATACATCTTTTGAAATATATCCTTATCCAGCATTGAATCTTTACCGAGGTATAATCTGCCACCGGCATTTAACACTACTTCATCAAGTTTTTGGGTGAAAGGCTTTAATCCTTTTGTTACCGGAAAATCTATCGCAAGCGTATAACCGTTAAAAGGAAATGACAATATACCCTGACCATCTCCCATTTTTTTAAATACATTCAGAAACGGTGTGCAACCGCTATGGGCAATCATCTCCAGAATTTTTTTCAGCGTTTCAGCGCCTCCTTTTTCCGGTATTACAAACTGGTATTGAATAAAACCTCTTTTGCCGTAACCCCTGTTCCAGTTATTAATCATATCAAGGGGGAAGAAAAATTTCTCATAATGAACAAACTCCTTTGGTGAATTTTGTACAAAGGAAATTAATGCATTGAGTATACGTACAGTAAAATTATTCAGCACAAATGCCGGTAAAAAGAAAGGAACACTCAGTTTAGAAATCTTGTGAATCTTTAAAGGGTCTTTTTGAAGTTCAGGGGTGAGTTCGCTCAATTTTGCAGACTCACCAACGGTTAAAACGCCCCTGCCCAATTGATTGCCTGTAGCCATAGCGTCAATCCAGGCAACTGAGTAATTATAGTCTTTATATTTATCTACAGCTTCAAGCATTTCTTCAAGGTTTTTAACCTTGATGGATTTTTGCCTGAAATATGTTGTCTCAATCTTTCTTAGCCTGATCTTTGCCGTTAGTATAGCACCGAGTAAACCAAGGCCGCCAAAGTTGGCGATAAACAAATCCGCATTTTCGTCTCTTGATGCGGTAACTATATTTCCATCTGCCAGTAAAATTGTAAAAGATATTACACAGTTGATAAATGAACCATCCGCATGATGTGCTTTACCATGAATATCATTTGCGATAGCGCCACCAATGGTTACAAATTTTGTACCCGGGCAAATCATGGGTAGCCATCCGCGCGGCGCGAAGGCGGTAATGATTTCTTCAAGGCTTGCGCCTGCTTCACATTCCAATATACCTGAAGCCTCATCCCAGCCAAGAAAATGATTCATGCGCGTGCTGATGGCAACATGCTTATTATCGTTGATGGCCTGGTCGCCATAACTTCTTCCCAACCCACGGGGTATAATATTTCCATTGCTTACTATTTCCTTCCATTCTTTTTCAGAACGGGGATTAGTCACTAATGCTTTTGTTGCGGGGTAATTGCCCCAACCGGCCAACAGTTCCTGGTGCTCTGTAATCATAAAAAATTGATTGCGCAAAATTAATATATGGCCAAGGATATTACTAATTTATACTGCTTATACCGGATTTATTAATCCTATGACAATATCCATCACATTGGTTTGCGTTGGACCTGTAAATAAAAGCCCTCCTGCCTGTTTAAAAAAATGGTAAGCATCGTTATTGGCAAGATAATCACAAGGGTTAAGGGTGGTTTGTGAAAGACTATATTCATCAATAACAGCGCCGGCAGCATCAGTCGGCCCGTCTGTGCCATCTGTTCCTCCGGAAAGTATGGTAATATTTTTTAAGCTAAGATGATGTTGCTTTTTACCTGCACATAAAGCAGCCAGTGCAAATTCCTGGTTTCTTCCACCTTTGCCTTTACCTTTTATAGTTACGGTAGTTTCACCCCCCCACAGCAAGCATGTTTTTTCCCTGTTTCCTAATGTATGCAACGCCTCTGCAAACGCTATCGCTTTTTCAGCCGCTTCACCGGACAACTGTGTTGAAAATATTTGCACCACATAACCCAATTGTTTTGCTTTTTGCGCTGAAGCCTGCAAGGCGATATTATTATTCGCTACAATAATGTTGTGCACTTTCTTAAAAATATCGCTTCCGGGTTTTGGCGTGTCTTGAATTAGTTTTTCAACACCACGTTGCAGCCATTGGCGCACACTGGCCGGTAGTTCATTTATCAATGCATATCTGCTTATAATTGTCCAGGCATCTTCAAAACTGCTGTTATCCGCAACCGTTAGTCCGCTTGCAATTACAGACAGGTCATCGCCGGGCACATCACTCAGTATAAGCGATATAACAGTGGCTTCGGTATATTGTACCAATTGCCCGCCTTTCAGTAAAGACAAATGTTTTCTTATCGTATTTATTTCATCAATGGAAGCGCCGCAATGTAGCAGCAGTTGAACTGTTTGCTGAATATCTTTCAAATCAATTCCCGGAGGGCAGTCTGCAACCAATGCAGATGCGCCGCCGCTCACCAGCATTATAATCAAATCATTTTTTCCGGCCTTTTTAAAAAGTGATAATAATTCATTTCCTCCCCTGATGCTATTATTATCAGGCACTGGATGACCAGCTTCAATTGTCTTACATTTTTTTAACGGAAGCGCATGTTCATATTTTGTAACAACAAGCCCTTCGGTAATATATTTACCCGCAATTTTTTCTGTTTCCAATGCCATAGCAGCAGCGGCTTTACCTGCAGCCGCAACATATATATTGTTTAATGCAACAAAAGGAATTTTTGATGAACCGATGTACAGGCATTCATCATCAACCTTAATATATGAGGGGATAAAATGAACCGGCATTACAGCTTCAACTCCTGCCAGGAATATTTCCGTTGCATCATTGCGAGACATGCCCGAAATTAACATTAGTTTTTAAAGTATTATCGCGTTTCATTCTACAACAATTTTATCCTACCTTCGGAATAAATTAGTTGTTTAACTAACTATTTTTGGTAAACCCAAATCATCATACACATGAAACGTGTTATTAAAAAAGTAGCCGTGTTAGGTTCAGGAGTGATGGGCTCAAGGATTGCATGCCATTTTGCCGGAATTGGTGTACCTGTGTTGTTGCTTGATATTGCACCAAAAGAATTGAACGATGCCGAAAAAGCCAAAGGGCTAACGTTGGAAACTACGGCAGTAAAAAACCGTATTGTGAATGATGCGCTTGCTGCCGCGATAAAATCAAATCCTTCGCCTATATATACCAAAGAGACGGTAAAGAAAATAAAGACGGGCAACTTCACCGATAATATGAAGGATATTGCCGGCTATGACTGGGTGATAGAAGTGGTGGTTGAAAGACTGGATATTAAGCAATCTGTTCTTTCAGAAGTTGATAAATACCGTAAGCCGGGAACGCTGATTACTTCAAATACTTCGGGCATTCCTATACACATGATGGCTGAGGGAAGAAGTGAAGATTTTAAAAAGCATTTTTGCGGAACGCATTTCTTCAATCCTCCGCGTTATTTGAAATTACTTGAAATTATTCCAACGCCGTATACTGATAAAGAAGTAGTGGATTTTTTGATGCACTATGGTGATTTGTTTCTTGGAAAAACAACCGTGCTCTGTAAAGATACGCCTGCATTTATAGCGAACAGAATCGGAGTATTCAGCATCTTTTCTATTTTTAAAATAATGGACAAGATTGGTTTTAGTATTGATGATATAGAAGTGTTGACAGGCCCGATATTTGGCAGACCAAAATCTGCTACCTTCCGCACTGCCGATGTAGTGGGTATTGACACACTTGTAAAAGTTGCTGTTGGGGTGCATGATAATTGCCCTGGTGATGAAGCCAAAGCAATCTTTACTATTCCGGGATGGCTCGAAAAAATTGTTGCCAACAAATGGTTGGGAGATAAAACCGGGCAGGGATTTTTTAAGAAAATAAAAGGCGCGGGTGGTGCATCAGAGATATTAGTGCTCAACCTGCAAACGATGGAATACGAAGCACGCAAAAAGCCAAAGTTTGCGAGTGTTGAAGCTGCAAAACCAATTGACGATTTAAATACGCGCATAAAAATGCTGGTTGGCGGGCAGGATAAAGCTGGTGAGTTTTATCGCCAGTTTCACTACAGTTTGTTCTCTTATATCTCGCACAGAATACCCGAAGTTTCTAATGAAATATACCCGATAGATGATGCAATGAAAGCAGGATTCGGATGGGAGATAGGCGCTTTTGAAACATGGGATGTATTGGGCGTTGAAAAAACAGTGAAGGCAATGAAAGATGCAGGCTTTACTGTAGCAGCATGGGTTGATGATATGCTGGCAAAAGGCAATACTTCTTTCTATAAAATTGAGAACGGAAAAAAATTATGTTACTCTCCAACGGTGAGCAATTATTTATCTACGGTGGCAGAGGGAGCAGAAAGCGCTTTTATAGTAATGAAGAATTTTGTAGGCCAAACCGTTTGGAAAAGCAGCGCTGCCAATGTGTATCATTTAGGTGATGATGTATTGGGGCTGGAATGGAATACCAAGATGGGAACAATAGGAGGAGAAGTACTGGAAGGCATTAATAAAGGCATTGCATTAGCGGAAGAAAAATATAAAGGTCTTGTAATAGCGAATGATTCGCAGAATTTTTCAGCAGGCGCTAACGTGGGTATGATATTTATGTGTGCCGTAGAGCAGGAATTTGATGAACTGGATATGGCTGTACGTGCATTTCAGAATACGATGATGCGTGCAAGATATTCCAGCATACCGGTGGTGGTTGCACCACATGCATTGAGTTTGGGTGGTGCATGTGAACTGAGTTTGCATAGCGATAAAGTAATGGCCGCTGCTGAAACATATATTGGTTTGGTTGAGCTTGGTGTGGGATTAATACCCGGCGGTGGCGGCACAAAAGAGTTTGTATTGCGTGCTGCTGATGAACTGCAGGAAGATGAACCTGATACTATTCCGTTAAAGAACCGCTTTTTAACCATTGCCACCGCCAAAGTATCTACCAGCGCTTTTGAAGCATTTGATTTGGGCATTTTAAGAAAAGGTCATGATGAAGTGATTATTAATCCCGACAGAAGGATTGCTGCTGCCAAAACCAGTGTAATAGAAATGTATGATAACGGCTATACTATGCCGGTTCAACGTACGGATATATTGGTAAGAGGAAGATCGATACTAGGTGCATTGTATGCAGGCATTAACGGAATGCAGGTTGCCAATTATGCCACAGCATATGATGGAGTAGTAGCAAAAAAGCTCGCGTATGTAATGTGCGGCGGCGACCTCAGTGAACCTACTTTAGTAAGCGAACAATATTTGTTAGACCTTGAAAGGGAAGCTTTCCTCAGCCTTTGCGGTGAAAAGAAAACATTAGAGCGTATACAGAGTGTATTGAAAGGAGGAAAGCCGGTGAGGAATTAAGGTTTTTCTAAACGATTTTCTTTGAGTAAGGTTTTATATTAAATACTTCTATAGTATACTACAAAATAACCCTACTCTTCACCTTTCCCCAATCCTAATTTCACAACAGCAATTTGTGAAGCTACCTGGCTGGCATCTTTTTTATTGTAGGCTTTTCCTTCTGCAATTAATTCACCATCTACCACGGCGCCAACGGTAAATAATCTTCTTCCGTTTTCAAATCTTTCGTCGAGAGTTTCAAACTCCAGGTTTTTGCCGTTTTTGTTAGCCCAGCCGTATAATTTGTTTTTGTGGTTTATTTCAAGTGTTTCTAGGTTTTCTACAAACATGTGGGGTATAATTATCTGTTTAAGCACCCACTGCTTGGTTTGGTTAAAGCCTTTATCAACATATATTGCCCCAACAAGCGCTTCAAGCGTATTACCAAATATCTGGCTTACTTTAAGGGAGCCGTCATTTTTATTGTAGATGGTAATTTTCTTTAAACCCATTTTCACCGCTATTTCATTCAGCGTCTGGCGGTTCACCATCTTGCTCCGCATTTCTGTAAGAAAGCCTTCACCTTTATACGGGTAACGTTTGAAAAGATAGTCTGCCACGATACCGCTTAATATGGCATCGCCGAGGTATTCAAGCCTTTCATTATTTTCATCAGTACCTTCTTTAACAGAGCGGTGACTGAGCGCGGTTTTATAGAGGGAAATAGTACCTGGTGCAAATCCAAGCACATTGCACAATTGTTTGTAAAACGAGCGATTGGTTTTATCAATCCCGAGATATTGAATGAAATACCTGACTAAGGCCAATTCTATAGTTTTATTAATAATGTATAGCAAATGTAAAACAACTCTTTAAGAAAGTTGTTGCTTCATTTACGGTTAACGATAAAATCAGGCAGAATATTTCTTAACGATGATAGAAGCATTATGGCCACCGAAGCCGAAGGTATTGCTTAACGCGGCTCTTACCTTGCGTTTTTGCGCTTTCCAGAACGTGAAGTTCAGTTTGGGGTCAAGGTCGGGATCGTCAGTAAAATGGTTGATGGTTGGCGGAACAATATCATCCTTAACCGCCATTACGCAGGCAATGGCTTCAATAACGCCGGCAGCGCCAAGCAGGTGCCCCGTCATAGATTTGGTGGAACTGATATTGAGGTTATAGGCATGTTCACCAAAAACACTTTGTATGGCTTTTACTTCCGAAATATCACCCAGCGGCGTAGAAGTACCATGCACGTTGATATAGTCGATATCCTCAGGTTTCATGCCGGCATCTGCCAATGTAACCGTCATTACATTTTTAGCGCCAAGCCCTTCCGGATGCGGAGCCGTAATATGATGCGCGTCTGCAGAAGCACCTGCACCGGCTATCTCACAAATAATATTTGCACCCCTGCTTATGGCATGGTCAAGATTTTCAAGAACCAATATTCCTGCACCTTCACCTATCACAAAACCATCACGGTCTTTATCAAAGGGACGGGAGGCTGTTTTAGGGTCATCATTTCTTTCACTTAAAGCTTTCATAGCATTAAAACCGCCAACACCGGCTTCGCGTATTACACTTTCACTTCCCCCCGCAATAATAGCATCTGCCTTACCTAATCTTATCAGGTTAAAAGCATCCATTATAGCATGGGTAGATGAAGCGCATGCAGATACCACCGCATAGTTAGGACCACGAAACCCATGACGCATTGAAATTTGTCCGGCGGCAATATCAAGAATCATTTTAGGAATAAAAAAGGGATTGAAACGCGGTGTGCCATCACCAAGAGCAAACTCAGTTACCTCCTGTTGAAAGGTTATTAAACCGCCGATACCGCTTGAAAAAATAACACCAACACGGTCAGGATTTATATTATCCTTAGTTATGCCGGCACTTTTAACCGCTTCATCACTGCAAGCCAGGGCGGTTTGCGTAAAACGGTCTACTTTTCTTGCTTCTTTTTTATCTAAAAAATTGGTGGGCTCAAATTGCTTTAATTCGCAGGCAAACCTTGTTTTGAATTTAGATGCATCGAAAAGCGTAATAGCATCAGCCCCAGACACACCATTAATAAGCCCCTGCCAGTATTCCGGCACAGAATTTCCCAATGGGGTTAAGGCACCAATGCCTGTTACAACAACTCGTTTTAAATCCATAAGCAAGTTTGCCCGCGATCAGCTAAAAGGAAGAAATTACTTTGCATGCTCCTCAAGATAAGCGATAGACTGTCCAACAGTTGTGATGGTTTCAGCTTGCTCATCGGGAATGGAGATATTGAATTCTTTTTCGAATTCCATGATCAGTTCTACGGTGTCTAATGAATCAGCGCCGAGATCATTGGTGAAAGATGCCTCTGGAGTTACCTCTGCTTCATCAACACCTAATTTGTCAACAATAATCTTTTTAACTCTTGTTGCAATGTCAGACATGGTTGTAAAATTTGGTTAATACTGGGTGCAAAAATATAGTTTTTGGGATAAAAACAATATCTATTTGAAAATGTGTTAAAAAGATAGATTTTGACCTTTACAAACCTGCTGAATATTTATAATATAAAGCCCTGTGAAACAGTTGTTGTCCCTCTTAGTCTGCGCTTGTTTTTATAAGGCTTTTTTTTGTATTTTTAAGTTTACCCTCATTAAAAAGCGAGCATGCCGTTAAAAATAATTGATCATGATTCAGCGGAATATCAGCAAATGATTCATTTGCGGGATGAAATTTTGCGCAAACCCCTGGGACTTTATTTTGACCCGGAAGAGTTAGATCGTGAAAAAGATGATGTATTAATCGGCGCTTTTGAAGAAGATAAACTGATAGGCTGCTGCCTTATTACACGTTCTGAAGGTAATACCTGCCGGCTAAGGCAGATGGCAGTAAGCAGCAACCTGCAAAAAAAAGGCATCGGAGCTTCTTTAATGACGTTTGCTGAAAATGTAGCCCGCGATAAAGGTTACGAAACCTTAATGATGCATGCCCGCTCATCTGCTAAAGGCTTTTATGAAAAATTTGGATATAAAGTAATAGGCAATGAATTTTTTGAAGTAACCATTCCTCATTATACGATGTGCAAAAAGCTGAGGTAGATGGGAGATAGAAGGTGGAAGGTGAAGGGTATAGGGTGTTGTAAGTTTCTTCTGGTTTCAGGTTTCTGGTTTCTGGTTTCAAGTTTCAGGTTTCAGGTTTCTGGTTTCAGGTTTCTGGTTTCAGGTTTCAGGTTTGCCAATATGCAACAGATTTTTAATTTCAGTACCTGTGCCTGTAACTTGTAATCATTTCAACCTCTTACTCCTACTCCTTCACCCATAGCAAAAATTCCTTATTATCAGTACAGCCCATAGACTTTATTACATTTTCAAAATTGAAATTGTCATACTTTGTTACAATATCATATACTTCATTGTAACCCTTTGCCCCCATCGGAATTAAACAGCCATCTTCTTTTCCAAATAGTCCCAGCCAAACATCAGGAAGCCATGGACCCTGGTTGGTATTGATTAGTTTTATTTCAACAATGTTATTCCAGAGTACCTGTTCTGTTTTTCTTTCAGGATGCTCAACCCGAATATAGTCTGCTGTTATAGTAACAATAAATTTATCTTCAGGGCTTTTAGATTTATTGCTTGTAAATATTTTATTAAAAAATCCCATTTGTGTCTTTTTATTTTAAGATAAGGTGGAGGATCAAAGCTGAAGGGTTTAAGGTATTGTAAATTTCTTCAGGTTTCAGGGTGCAGGCCTCAGGTTTTACAAAAACTATTATTATGATTTAATGAACTTATACCTTCTTCCTTCTTCCTCCCCCCTCTACTTCATTTCTTTTGACGTTGCCAACGCAATTACTCTTCCCTTATCGCCAACTGCGTTATAAAAATGATATACTACGCCATTCCATTTTATTACCCAGGGTTTATGCGCATATTGTTTATCAAAACCAACAGTAGGTTGTACCAGGTTTTCTCCCTCCCAGGTTGTCCAGTTTGCTAAATCGTATGAGCAGGCAAAACGTTCAAATGCTGTGTGATTGGCATCTTTCCAGTTATACCCAAAATAAAACATTACATACAGGTTGCCCATTTTTACAATCTGCGCATCACCGCAAATGCCCCTGCCTTTTGTAATCAAAGGTTTA
Source organism: Chitinophagaceae bacterium (assembly GCA_020847395.1). Classification (GTDB taxonomy): domain Bacteria; phylum Bacteroidota; class Bacteroidia; order Chitinophagales; family Chitinophagaceae; genus Agriterribacter. The sequence continues at coordinate 16,984 of JADLCD010000108.1, read as the reverse complement.
TCTCCAAGCCGTTTCCATTGTTTCATGTCGTTTGAAACCGCCATAGCAATACTCTCAAACTGGTGCCCTTCGTGCGTACTATCTCCTGCTGCATTATAATACATCACAAAAGAATAACCTGTTTTTTTGTCTTCGTCATGAATAACTGAACTCTTATAAATGGTTTTATTATCATACCAGCGCACATCATTATCAATGGCTGATAATACAGGTTCCGGAAATCGCTGCACTTCCTCTGCTTTGCTGATATCTGCTGTGGTTGACATGCCTATGCCTAACCTGCCGGCTTCATATCCTTTGTCTGCACCACCTAAATAACTCATCCAGTATTTGTCTTCATATTTCATTGGTGCAAGCGTTCCGTTCCAGTTAATATTTATCAGTGAAGGGTAACCGGCCTTTTGACTTGCATCCCAGGTGTTTTCGGTAAAAGACATTAACCTGCCTTTTGTTGCCCAGTGCAGCAGGTCATCACTTTCCGCCAGCCAGGTTTCATATCCTCTTCCATCAAAAATAATATAACTCATATACCACTTGCCATTCATGCGGAATATGGTGGGACTGTCCGCCATTTTTGTACTATCCGGCGCGGATAATACCATGCCATATGTATAAGGCGTTTTAACTTCTTCAAATACTTTTTGCATAGTATTGGCAGATACTGTTTTTGCGGGAATAGTTCTGCAGGCTTCCATAAGCATGATTACACCCATGAAGAGAACAACCGGAATACTTCGTCTCATGGCTCTATTCCGTATTTCTCCCTGAATAATTTTTCATGATGCCGCCAATGACCTAAAAGAATATATCCTAAGGCCAGCACTGTAATGGGGTTATTGCCTGCAATGCCTTTTTTGCTCAGGTACTCATCGCTCATATATTCAAACAGCATTACCGTAGATTTTCTTGCCAGCAACATTTCCTCTTTCAAACTTTCAAGAGATCTTTTACTTATATCAACATTTGCGGCATATTCATCCTGATCGAAACCAGGCAAAGGCTGCTGTTCTCCGCGTGCAATGCACATGGCACGATATGCAAAAACCTTCTCCGAATCTATACAATGCTGCAACACTTCTTTCACTGTCCATTTACCGGCAGCATATGCATACGCTGCTTTTTCAAAAGAAACGGATTGTAAAAAGAAATCCATTGTTTTCAGAGAATTTTTCAGCATTACCTGTATGTCGCCGGTTTCTACCAATGATACATATGTTTCAAAATAAGGTGGATAATCAGATGGAGATGGACGCATATATTTTGATTTAAAGTGGATAGCAAATATAGTAAATAAAAAGAGCAACGACCCCGACCGGACGACTTCTACAGCCTGGCGGCGCATTAACAAAATTTATTTTTACTATTGCTATAATCTCTCCATAATTCTTTCTACCTTCTACATCATTATCCTGCAACATATATCTACGCCCTAAGTCAACTTCTTTAGTTGCCCCTTAAGCATTCATCCAACATCTTGCAACCTGCATTTTAAAATTTATTAATTCTTTTGTATGAAACAAAAAGGATATTCCCTGCATATTGCGCTGAATGGCGTTGACCCCAAAAAATATGATAATTGGGATGGGCAATTGTTTGGATGTGAAAACGATGCTGCCATTTACAAAGCAATTGCAACGCAGGCAAAATTTGATAACATTACAACATTACTTACTGAAAAAGCCACAAGCCATAATGTATTGGCTGAACTGAAAAAAGCTGCCATCGATTTAAAAGAAGGCGACCTTTTTTTAATTTCCTATTCAGGACATGGCGGTACAGTGACAGACGAAAACGGCGATGAGGATGATTTGCAGGATGAAACATGGTGCTTATATGATCGCCAGTTAATAGATGATGAATTGTTTGAAGCGTTCAAAGATTTTAAAGCTGGTGTACGTATTGTTATGTTTTCTGATAGTTGTCATTCCGGAACAGTATCCCGTTTTGTGCCGGGCAGTAATAAAGCGCTTAATGAACAGATGCGCGCCGAGCAGGAAATAGAAAACACCTACACCAGGCTGGGGTATCGTTCAAGGCTTGTGCCTAAGGAGATTCAGCCTAAAATAAATGCTGCGCAGGAAAAAGTATTACAGCCTATCAAGGATCGCCCTCCTGTTTTTAAGAAAGATATTAATGCTACAGTCATGCTATTTGCAGCCTGCCAGGATAATGAATCTGCCAGGGAACTGGGCGAGAATGGTATTTTCAGCGCCACCTTGAAAAAAATAATTAAAGCCGGACTTTTTGATGAGTTGGAAAATTATAAAAGCCTCTACAAAAAAATTCTTTCAGTAATACCTAAAGTACAAAAACCCAACTTGTTCATATATGGTAAACCACTGGCTGCATTTAACTCCTGCCCACCTTTCAGTATTGATGGAAAAGACAAAGTAAAAATCAGTTTTACGCCTTCTGCAACAGGTAAAAAAAAACTAAAAAAGGCGCCCAAAGCAGAAACACTCCTGATTGATACCGGTAAAAAATCAATAGCAGGAAGCCGAGGAAAAACAAAATCTTCTGCTAAAATACAAGCGCCGCAAATAGAGCAGGTAACCATAAAATCTGCAGAACACCCCTGGGATAAAGCCTATGAAACATACTTCAACAGAAAAAAAACAAAAGCGCCCGTTGTATTTGTAGAACCGGATATCAAATCTGTTTTTATAAAAGAGCCGGAAATAAAAATAAGCAGAGACAGTACCAATAACTATCTTGCTAACTGGCCAAGACCGCAGGCATCTCCCAATGAATTTATCTGGCATTTGGATGATGAGCATTCACAACTAAGAAAGGCAAGCGATGAAGTGGAGCAAAAATTAAAAAGGGCGAAAAGAAGCGGTGAAACAATCCGCATTGGGCATGTTGACACCGGTTATTTACCTGGGCATCCCGGTATTCCAAGAAATTTATTGAAGGATATGGGCGTTAGCTTCTGGAAAGATGAGTTTGGTATTAATAAAGGAATTGACCAACTGAATACCGGCACAATAGCAGAACAGGATGGTCATGGCACCGCAACATTAGCGTTACTGGCCGGCAATACGATTTCTGCGGCAGATGCTTATGCAGGGTATAGTGGTGATGTTGGCGCTATACCTTTTGCAGAGGTAATACCGATACGCATTTGCGATACTGTATTCAACGCGTTTAATGCAAATGATGTGGCAAAAGGTATTGAATATGCCGTTGAGAATGGATGTGAAGTAGTAACAATGTCGATGGCGGGTTATCCCACGCGTGAGGTGGCAAAAGCCGTTAATATGGCGTATGAAAAAGGTGTTGTTGTAGTAACGGCAGCAGGAAATAATTTTGTAAAGGGACTGGGGAAACTTTCTCCCAAAGCTGTATTATACCCGGCGCGCTTCGACCGTGTAATTGCGGCTACGGGTGCCTGTTATGATCATATGCCTTATGATGTAGACGCGCCACGGGATGTTCTGAAAGCCCGCTCCGAAGGCGGCGAATTTATGCAGGGTAGCTGGGGACCGGAAAGCGCAATGAATAAAGCGATTGCCGCATATACACCCAATGTGCCCTGGGCATCGTACGATAAACCGTATGCATTTTCAAAAGCCGGGGGAGGCACATCATCAGCCACACCACAGGTAGCTGCTACCGCCGCATTATGGCTATTATATCACAGGGATGAGCTAAGCGGGTTTACCGGTAAAAATGCCTGGAAAAAAGTAGAAGCAGTACGAAGGGCAATGTATGCCACCGCTAATAAGGAGTATCCTTATTATAAAAAATATTATGGTAATGGTATTATCAGGGCTTTTGATGCATTGAACTATATTGATTTAAATGATCTCGAAATTTCCCGCGAAGCAAGAGTACTATTCTTTGGAATAATACCATTTATCGGCACATGGATAAGAAGTAAAGAAAAAGGTAAAGCAACGGCATCCGCACAACAGGATGCAACTTTAAATGAAATGATTTCGCTTGAGATTATGCAGGTAGTATACCAGGATGAAACCTTAATGGATTATGCTGAGGTAATTGAATTTGAAAATGCAGATGGCGGCGCATTTCTCCAGGACAAAGCAGCAAGGGAAAAATTCTTTAATAAAATAAAAGCATCGCCTTATGCTTCTGATTTTTTGAAGAGTGTGCTTGTAACTGATGCGCCGGTGAAAACTAAAAAATCAAAATCTACATCCAGGGCGTATGTAAATAAAAAAAGGAGGTAATGCTTAATTACCTCCTAATAGATTATTATTCTACCTCGCCCCCGGCGGGCAATACTTCAGCAAATAATTAGTATACAATGTTTGTAAATGCTTACTTGTTCCCTCACCCTCATTTATACTATGCGTACGATTGGGGTAAGCCATAAACTGGAATTGCCTGTTGTATTTAATCAATTCGTTCAGCAGCATTTCAGCGTTTTGATAATGTACATTATCATCACCTGTACCATGTATATATAATAAATTTCCACGCAGGTTTTTGGCATGTGTTATGGGTGAGCCTTTAATAAAATCTTCTTTATTCTCCTGGGGCAGCCCCATGTAGCGCTCCTGGTAAATATTATCATAAGTAAGCTGGTTGCCAACAGCGGCAATAGCAATCCCTGTTTTAAATATATCAGGATATTGAAACAGCAAATTCAGGGTTGATGAACCGCCACCACTCCAACCCCATGATGCAACTCTTGCTGTGTCGAGATAAGGACGATCCTGCAATAATTTTTTCATTGCCATCGCCTGGTCCCTGATGTTTATTACACCTATATTCCTGTAAATACTTTTTCTCCAGGCAGCTCCTTTTAAAACAGGTGTACCACGGTTATTAAAAGAAACATAAAAATATCCCTGCCTGCCCATATCTCCCTGGAACATTCGGTTTCTGCCGGCATAAAAATTATCGCTTACAGTGGCACTTGCAGGTTCGCCATATACATATAATAGCACCGGGTATTTTTTTGTTGGATCAAAATTTTCCGGTTTGGCAATCCATCCATCCATCGTTACATTATCTTCGGTAGTGATGGTGAAAAACTCTATATCCTTTCTGTCTACAGGTTTCATGGTAGCAGCAATACTCTCCTGGCTGTTTAATGGTTTGTGATCTGGCAGGCTAATCCATTCATATGCATAGGGCGTATTACGATTGGTGAAATAATGCATGGCAAGTTGTGCGCCTGGTGATATTTCGTAGCTGTGCGTGCCCTTTAAATTTTCAGGACTAACCAATTCCAGTTTTCCTTTGCCATCCAGTTTGGTGCGGTACAGGTAACGTTGAATAGCGCTTTGTGGCGAAGCAATAAAATAAATATAATTATTCTTTTCATCCACAGCGCTGATGGTTTCAATATCATAATCACCTTTGGTAAGTAATGTTTCTTTCTTACCATCTGATGTAACACGGTAAATATGACGCCATCCGTCTTTCTCGCTCACCCATAAAAATGATTTACCATTCTCAATCCAATCCCAACCTGTAGGGTCATCATCATTCCAGCGAGATTTTATATCTATCCATGCCTTATCATTTTCAGTGTATATGTTTGTTGCAACAGCACTTGAAGGGTTGCATATAAAAATTTTACTTTCATTTTGTTTGCGATTCAGTTGCTGCACAATTACCGCGCTGTTATCCTTTAGCCATTCCATTCTTGGTAAATAATGCTGGCGGGCATCGCCGGGAATATCCATCCACTTTGTTTCTCCGCCTTCGGCACTTACTATTCCTATTTTAACAAGCGAAGGCGGTTCACCTACTTTGGGATATTCAACCGGTATTACAAAAGAGTAAATAGAATCGGTGGTATTCAACATCAGGTAATCGCGGGTTTGTCTTGCATCTACCTGCCAGTAAGCAATCTGTTTGCTGTCGCCGCTCCATCTAAAACCATCCCTGCAACCAAATTCTTCTTCATATACCCAATCAAAAGTGCCGTTTATCAATTGCCTGTTACCATCTTTGGTAAGCGCGGTGGTATTGCCTGTTGCAATATCTTCTACATAAATATTACGATCACTTACATAGCCCACTTTTTTACCATCCGGAGACAGCTTGGCATACATTAGCGTTTGTGCAGGTTTATCTTTTCCTATTTGCCTGAGCTGGTTTGTTTGCCGGTTTAATATCCAGTAATCTCCTCTTGTATTATAGCGCCAAACTTTTGCTGTATTGGTAAAAATGAGAATGATATTATTATCCGCGCTTAAAGAAAAATCTGAAACGGCTAAGGGCGTATTATTTCCCGCAGGTGTTAATTGCGCTGCGCCTGCCAGCACATCCTGCTGTTTTGTTTTGGGATTAATACGGCGGATAGTACTTGCTTCACTTGTATAAAAACCCGTTCCGTCGGCAGTCCATGTTAGTTCCTTTGATTTATACTGGGCAAAGCATGTAATGGAAAGAATTACGAAAATGAATGAGAGCAATTGTCTCAATAAGTTTTTGGCACAAATCATAATAAGCTAATGTTTAAAGGGTAAATATAACAGAGAAACCCGGATAAAATATAGCATTTTGAACCTAATTAATATTTTGAGGTGCCGGGCGTATATTCTTTCAGGAATTTCCTTTTTGCTGATGTTAAAATCAACAGACCTCCTTGCGATCCCAACCGAAGCTCGGGAGAGGCAACCTCCTCCCTTGAATTATGAACGAGACTGCTTCACCCGCCGCGAGATACTTTTAATTCAAAGCAGCAAGAGGGCGGGTTCGCAGTGACGCAAGAGTGTTTATTTTTTACAACCAGCACTATGGCAATGTATACAATTCCTCAACCTCTCGCCGTATTTGCCATCCCGCCAGCATCAAGATTTGAATTGGATGAATGTTGCGGCGGGAGAAGCAATCTCTCACAGGTTCAAAATATTTGATTTAAAGTCATTGTTGTCCGGTTAACTGAATTTTAATAGCTTATTGATTTTACTCGGACAATAGTGATAAAAAATATTGAAATTGCAGTATATGAATGAAGTAAAAGAAAAATTGCGGCTGGATAAATATTTATGGTCAATACGGTTGTTTAAAACAAGGAGTATTGCTTCAGATGCCTGTGAAAAAGGCAAAGTGAAATACAATGAAGAACAGGCTAAAGCATCCAGGAATGTTCATATAGGAGATGAATATGAAATAAAAACAGAAAACAAGCGCTGGAGAATTAAAGTAACAGCGTTGCTGCATACCCGCGTACAATACAGCGAAGCTATAAAATATTATATAGATATTACTCCTGCTGAAGAGGTTGAACGCCTGCAATACCAGGCTGCGAGTTTCCATACGGGCAAACGTTTAAGCAAAGTAGGACGACCCACCAAAAAGGAACGCCGGGATATTGATGGTTTTATGAATGATTAATTCCAAAATTTTTTTCAAACCGATACATCCTTTCTGTAAACTATACCGTCTGTTATATGTAATTGTAAAATTGGTTAATTCAACCCTTGTTCCTTAATAACCTAAACCATATTTCCCTGTGATTGTTTCACAATCTTGTACAAAGGCCGACCTAAGTAGTTGATTGACCGATCAAAAAAACCGCAGTACCCAATGGTTATTTGATCTAAACCCACGGTCGGCCTTTTACAAGTTTTTAAAATTTTATTATACTCTTTATTTTATTATCCTGCACATTGGTATATCAAATCAGCCGCCCCTACAGAGCATCAAACACTATATGTAAAGCTGTTAAAACAAATATTCAGGTAAATAATTTCATGCACTGCCATTTTTCTTTTTAATATACAATATGAGTTTGGAGTTTCACTATTTATCTTTGCCCGATGCATATAGATATTCTGACCGTATTGCCTGAATTACTGGAAAGCCCTTTTGCGCATTCGATGATGAAACGTGCAAGAGAAAAAGGATTATTGCAGATAGAAATTCATCAGCTTCGGAAATGGGCAGTAAACGTTTATGGGCAGGTAGACGACTATCAATATGGCGGCGGCGCAGGAATGGTAATGATGTGTGAACCACTGGTGAAGGCAATAGAAGAGCTTTCCTCCGATAAGAAGTACGATGAAATAATTTATTTAACGCCAGACGGTGAACGGCTAACACAATCAACCGCCAACCAGCTTTCACTTAAAACAAATCTTTTATTAATCTGCGGGCATTACAAAGGCATTGATGAAAGGGTGAGAGAATATTTTATAACAAAAGAAATTTCTATAGGCGACTATGTATTAAGCGGAGGTGAACTTCCTGCTGCAGTGTTGGTTGATGCAATCGGTCGCTTGCTTCCGGGTGTTTTAAATGATGAAACCTCAGCTTTGTTTGATTCTTTTCAGGATAATTTATTATCGCCGCCCGTATATACCCGTCCTTCGGAATACAGAGGCTGGAAAGTGCCCGATGTATTATTAAGTGGTGACCCCAAAAAAATTGCCGACTGGCGGCACGACATGGCTATAAAAAGAACCGAAGAAAGAAGGCCGGATATCCTGGAAGATTAAATTAATCAACAATTTTTAGTTTAAAATTTTAATGTTGCTCCCAGCCATGCCATCATGCCGGCACCAAGCTCTATGGCATCTTCATCAATATTAAATGTTGGGGTATGAACACCAGATGTAATGCCCTTACTCACATTGCCTGCGCCAAGCCTGTAAAAGCATCCTGGAATTACCTGCGAGTAATAGCCGAAGTCTTCTGCGCCCATTCTCAATTCCGATTCTTCTATATTTTCAGCACCTGCATATTCAATTGCACTTACTTCTGCTACAGTATTAAGTTTTTCATCATTATACACTGTAGGATAACCAACATCAATATGAAGATCAATCTCCGCCCCAAGACTATGCACCAACCCGGTAGCCAGCTTACGGATTAAAGCATGTGCCTCAAAACGCCACTGCTCATCCATTGCCCTGAAAGTACCCATCAGCTTTACTTCACTTGGAATTACATTGGTAGTATAACCACCCTGGAAAGAAGTGATAGATAATACCGATGGAGAAAATGGGTTGCGGTTTCTGCTGATGATCTGTTGCAACGCCACCACCAATTGAGAAGCAATAAGTATGGTGTCTGCTGTTTGTTGAGGAGCAGCAGCATGCCCGCCTTTGCTTTTTATGGTGATATATATTTCATCAGCGCTCGCCATAATTTTACCACCACGAAAACGGAACTTACCTATTTCAAGTTGTGGATGCACATGCAAACCAAGTATGGCAGAAGGCCTGGGGTTTTCCAGCACACCTTCCTTAATCATTAAACTTGCACCACCAGGATTTTTTTCTTCGCCGGGTTGAAAAATAAGTTTAACTGTTCCTTCCCAATCATTCCTCGTTTCATTTAAAATTTTTGCCGCGCCTAACAAACAGGTAGTATGCACATCGTGCCCGCAAGCGTGCATCACACCGGGTTTTTTAGATTTATATGGCACATCGTTTTCTTCTGTTATGGGCAGTGCGTCCATATCAGCACGTAATGCTATAATTCTTTTATCAGGGTTTTTCCCTTTTAATAATCCAACCACACCTGTTGTTGCTTTTATTTCGAACGGAATATTTAAGGTAGATAGCTGCTCCTGTATAAGGTTTGAAGTTTCAAATTCCTTATAACTCAATTCAGGGTTTGCATGAATGTGATGCCTTATATTTTTCAATTCAGGCGCATACTTTGATGCGAGCGCTTTTATTTTCTCTTTTAACATGCAGCAAAGATAATGACAACAAAGAAGAGTTATGATAGAGGGGGTGCATCCCAAACTGAAGTTTGTGGTTTGGCGATTCTCCCAAAACCGGTGGCTTATAGCTATATCAGCTTCTCTGCATATATTCCTGTAAAATAATTGTAGCGGCTATTTCATCAACTGCGGCTTTATCACGACGTTGTTTCTTTTTCATTCCCATTTCAATCATTGCTTGTTTTGCCATACTTGAAGTATAACGTTCATCAACCATTTCAACAGGTATAGAAGGGAATGTTTTTTTAATGCGCTCAACTATTTTTTTTACCAAGGGCGTAGCGTGTGTGTCTGTATCATCGAGATTTTTTGGTTCTCCAATAATAATTTTTTCTACTTCTTCTTTTTGAAAATAACCAGCCAGGAAATTAATGAGCTTCGGTGATTCAACCGTAGTTAATCCGCTTGCAATAATCTGCAAAGGATCCGTAACAGCTATGCCTGTGCGTTTTAATCCGTAATCAATAGCCATTATACGAGCCATGCGCAAATATACAACCATAACTGCTGATTAAATTTTGCGAATGTTTATTTCAAACTTCAGTTCAAAAGTTCATTAAAAAAAAGCTGCCCGCAGGCAGCTCTTTTTATTTAAACAATATTGTATTGATCCATACCATATTGCTTCACAATATCCTCAGGAACGCCTTTCCACACATTTGTAACATTGCCAACATAACCAAGATCATTAATACCCATCTCGGTAGTAAAAAATCCTGATGCAGTTAAATCACGCATACGGTTAAAGAAGGCAACACCCTGCTCCATACCGGGTTTTACATCTTCAGGATAGGCAATATCATTTACCATTTCGAGGCGTTGTGCTTCGGTGGCATCTGCAAAACTATTACCAAACCTGTTCAGGCACTGTACATCAAGCCATCTTAACCCCCCACGCAGGGGCACTTGTAAAGAAGGCATATCTTTCGCCATGAATTCTATAAAGTCTGGCACTTTAGTATCGGTAGCGCTGCCGGATTTATCATCTTTAGGAATAATAATATCTGCCAGTATTGCGAGGGTTGCCATTTCATTTTCTGTAAAAAATTTTTCTGACAACAATCTTTTATTACGCTCTATCTCAAATTTTTCACGACCTGCTTCTGCATCTCCGGTTGATGCCGGAGTGGCAGGAGTATTTCCAACTTTTTTATCAGCGGGTTGTTTACAGGCATCTATAAATATGCCAGTGGCAACGGCAGTAAATCCAATCGCTTTTAATGAATCTCTTCTTTTCATAATTAAATTGATTAGATAAGATTAAACATTTTGTTTCTTTCTTTGTTCCAGTACATACTCCGCGGTGCGCCATGAAAGAGCGAGTATTGTCCACGTAGCGTTTTTATCGCCCTGCTGCACAAACGGAGCCGCATCTACCACAAACAAATTTTTACAATCATGTGCCTGGCACCAACGGTTTACGGCTGATTTTTTAGGATCATCACCCATTCTTATCGTGCCCACCTCGTGTATAATACGTCCCGGCGCTTCAAGCCCATAATTATCTTCCGGCCCATGTGGTGAAGATGTAACGATTGCGCCCATTTCATGCAACAAAGACTGAAAGGTTTCCTGCATGTGTTTAGCCTGCTTAATTTCTTCATCGGCCCATTTGTAATTAAAGCGCAAAACAGGTATACCGTATTTATCAACTACGTTCGGATCTATTTCGCAATAGTTTTCTTTTTTAGCCAATGCTGTACCCCGACCAGCCATACTTACATTAGCGCCATAAAAACGACTGTAATCATCTTTTAAAGAAGCCCCGAAGCCGCCTGCTTTTTTAGTTTTGCCATTGCGGTCGGGCACTTTAGCATTATACCTGTGTATGCCACCGCCAAAACCGTAAGATGGCATACGCATGCCGCCGCCATATTCAATATGATAGCCGCGGGGAAAATCGAGTTTTTTATTATCGAGCCACCAGGGAGAATAGATATGTATACTGCCTGTGCCGTCTTCATTAAACCGTTTACGATCCAGCAATTGCGGAATAAAACCACCGAGGCTGGAGCCTGTAGAATCGTGCAGGTATTTACCCACAACACCGCTGCTGTTAGCCAGCCCTGCAGGGTGTGCTGCTGATTTTGAATTGAGTAATATGCGCGCAGATTCGCAGGCGCTGGCGCCGAGTATAACTGTTTTACAGCTTACCTGGTACTCCTGCATATCTTCCCTGTTTATATAAGAAACACCTGTGGCAAGCCCGTTTTTATCAGTAATAATTTCTCTTACCATTGCATTGGTAACTACTTCTAGATTACCTGATTTCATAGCCGGAATTACAAGACATGATGAAGCGGAGAAATCGCCGTATACTTTACAGCTACGACCGCATTGCCCGCAATAAAAACAAGGCTGACGATCTTTGTTGCCATCGAGCAGTTCGGTTATTACAGAACCGCGTCCTGTAATAACTTTTACGCCGGCTTTAGCGGCAGATTTTCTTATAAATAATTCCGGAAGCCTGGGCTTTGGCGGTTTCATAAAAATGCCATCAGGCTCATTGGGTATATTTTCTACTGTACCATATAAGCCAATCAGGCGATCAACTTTATCGTAATATGGTTTAATCTCATCATAAGTAAAAGGCCAATCATCTGTTAACCCGTCTTTGCATTTAAAATCATCAGGCCCCATGCGGAGTGAAATTCTGCCCCAGTGATTGGTTTTGCCACCAAGCATCCTGGAACGGAACCAGTCGAACTGTGTACCGTCTTTCCTGGTATATGGTTCACCGTCAATTTCCCAGCCACCGTAGGCAGCATCAAAATCGCCGAAAGCACGAACGGTTGAAGCGCCACGACGCGGAGACTCCCAGGGCCATTTAAATTGATGTGAATCTTTTGCAGGGTCAAAAAACGGGCCGGCTTCAAGCATTAATACTTTTATGCCGGCATTGGCAAGTACATAACCGGCCATTCCTCCGCCGGCACCAGAACCGATCACTACAACATCGTGAACGGTTGAAGATTTCCTGATTTGAAATTTTCCCATATGTATAGAAGTGGATTGTTGGCAATCGTTTTATGGTAGAGCGCAATTTAAGTTAGATATACTTATGCTGAATTCAAAAAAACAGGTTTGATCTGCCATTGCAGAAAAAGGAAGTTGCAAAAGTTTTGAAATGCATGGTTTGAGGTTTATGGGCAACTTTTTTTATATGTAAATAAAAAAGGCCTCACAGAATATTCTATGAGGCCCGGTATTACCAACCCGTCCCTATTTAATTATATTTCTTTTTTAATACAGTAACCTGTTCCTGTAAGTTATTCACCAGTGAAGCCAGTTGATTTACATCCCATCGCTGCTGGCTGGTAACTTTGCTTACTACCATCTGGGCCATCCATAATTCAAGAATATCCTCGCTATTCATTTGGTATGGCTGGTAAGATGGATTATCGCTCACCAGCGTAATTTTTGTTTTATTGCGGTTATTTTTCTCCAGCCTTTTATATACTATACCCTCATTTCTTGAAACTACTATATATGCCTGGCTGCTTTTTGCATCGTCAAGATTTTCTACCTTTTCTCCAACTATTATTGAACCACTCGGCGTAGGTAACATGCTGTCTCCAACAATTTCAAAAGCGCGATAGTTGCCACCCGCTAACATAGGTAATGTAAATGTGTTCAATTCATCAATGAATTCAGCATCAGCATAGCCTGCAAGGTAACCTGCCACTGCTTTTACCGGCACAAAATGAATAATATTATTTTCCGCCATCAATTTTTGCTGCCTGCGTTTTGCAAGATAATTGCCTTTTACTTCTGTAAGGTCGCGCCGCATCAAATCATCAAGCGTAAGCTTAAACATATCACACAATTTTTCCAGTACATCAATCCGCGGGTCTGCACGTTCTTCTTCATAAGCGCCCACAAGGGAACGTTTAATACCAAGTTTAGTAGCAAATTCTTCCTGCGTCCATCCACGCAGCTTGCGCAGATATTTGAGGTTTTGACCGGCGAGCGATTGTGCCATACTAATTAATTTAGCTGCAAACTACTAATTCAATTAGTTATAACAAAATTTTTTAGCAATTTTTTTATCTGGCTAATGCGCTCAACAGTCCGTATTCAATAGCAGCTATTAGCTTTCGGCTATGGGCAAATGAAACCTATTGTCTTGCAACGCTGCAATGCCGCCCGGCAAACCTTATAGGTTTACCTGCCTTCTCTCTTCCTGCTTCTCCCTTTCTTATTCCTCTTAAGCTATGAGCGGTCAGCTTTCAGCAAATGAAACCTATAAGGTTTGCAGCGCTGCAATGCCGCCCGGCAAACCTCATAGGTTTACCTGCCTTCTCTCTTCTGCCTTCTCCCTTTCTTATTCCTCTTAAGCTATGAGCGGTCAGCTTTCAGCAAATGAAACCTATAAGGTTTGCCGGGCTGCAATACCGCCCGGCAAACCTCATAGGTTTACCTGCCTTCTCTCTTCTGCCTTCTCCCTTTCTTATTCCTCTTAAGCTATGAGCGGTCAGCTTTCAGCAAATGAAACCTATAAGGTTTGCAGCGCTGCAATGCCGCCCGGCAAACCTTATAGGTTTACCTGCCTTCTCTCTTCCTGCTTCTCCCTTTCTTATTCCTCTTAAGCTATGAGCGGTCAGCTTTCAGTTTTCAGTAAATGAAGCCTATAAGGTTTGCAGCGCTGCAATGCCGCCCGGCAAACCTTATAGGTTTACCTGCCTTCTCTCTTCTGCCTTCTCCTTTCTTATTCCTCCCAGCCCCCAGCTCATAGCCCACTTTGATTTGGGCCGGAGGCAAATTATCAGCACTTTTACAAAAACAACTGTTCTATTGCATGGCAGTAATAAAGCGTAAGAAAAAAGAACCGGTTATTTTAGTTACTAATGATGATGGTGTGATGGCGCCGGGTATACGCAACCTGGTAGAAGCGGTAAAGGATTTAGGCAAGGTTGTGGTTGTTGCACCTGATAAACCACAATCAGGAATGGGGCATGCCATAACCATTGGCTCGCCACTCAGGTTGCACCAGGTATCTTTAATAGATGGGGTAGAAGCCTGGAGTTGTAATGGCACACCGGTAGATTGTGTTAAACTCGCGGTAGATAAAATTCTCGGTGGCAAGCCCGATATATGCGTTAGTGGTATTAACCACGGCGCTAATCATTCTATTAATGTTATTTATTCAGGCACTATGAGTGCGGCAATAGAAGCGTCGATAGAGAATATTCCTTCAATCGGTTTTTCTTTGCTGGATTATAGCATGGAAGCTGATTTTTCCACGGCACGCAGGTATGCAAATATTATTGTTAAAAAAATTCTTTCACAAAAATCAGATAAGCATCTTTGCCTGAATGTAAATTTTCCGCCTGTTACAGAAGATTTGATTAAGGGAATAAAAGTTTGCAGGCAGGCTTATGCCAAATACGAAGAAGATTTTGATGAGCGTAAAGACCCCGGCGGCAAAAAATATTACTGGCTTACCGGCGCCTTCGTAAATTTTGATAAGGGCAGAGATACAGATGTGTGGGCGTTGGCAAATAATTATGTTAGTGTGGTGCCTGTACAATTTGATTTGACCAATTACGTTTTAAAAACCAAACTCGAAAAAATTTTTCATAAGTGATTTTAAAAAAAGACAATTTTCGTTTGGGCATGGCTTTAGGGCTCCTGCTGCCATTAATAAGCCTGGTACTATATTATTTTGCTAAGTTTTATCCTTTATACACTATTGATGAAATGCTGGGTGCCTTTAAAACCAATAAAAGCCTGGTTAGGGCAATTAGTATAACATGCTTATTTCTTAATGTGGTTTTATTTACTATTTATATTAATACCAGGAAAGATAAAACGGCCAAAGGCATTTTTGTTATTACAATAATATATGCCATCTCCTCACTGATTTTTAATTACTTTGGGTAATCAAATATTCCCTTAGTGAAATATTACATTATAGCCGGTGAGGCTTCCGGCGACTTGCATGGATCTAATCTTATTAAAGCTTTAAAAAAAACAGATCATAATGCTGAATTCAGGGCCTGGGGTGGCGATATGATGCAGGCTGCCGGTGCTGAAATTGTAAAGCATTACCGCGACCTGGCTTTTATGGGCTTTGCTGAAGTGGTGATGAACCTGCATACTATTTTAAATAATCTTTCTTTCTGCAAAAAAGATATACTTAACTATAAACCCGATGCACTTATTCTTATCGACTATCCCGGGTTTAATCTCCGTATTGCCCGGTGGGCTAAAACGCAGGGTTTAAAAATTATTTACTATATATCGCCGCAGGTTTGGGCATGGAAAGAAAACCGTGTTAAAACAATTAAGGAATGTGTAGATGAAATGCTGGTAATACTGCCTTTTGAAAAAGCATTTTACCAAAAATGGCATTATGATGTAACCTATGTTGGTCACCCTTTAGTAGAAGTAATAGATGAATATTCGAAAAAAGATGCAAGTGAAAACAGTATACTTTCTTCTATTCAAAAACCTATTATTGCTTTATTGCCCGGCAGCCGTAAGCAGGAAATATTAAAGAAGCTGCCTGTTATGCTGGAAGTAAGCAGGCATTTTACCAATTACCAGTTTGTGGTTGCCAAAGCCCCGGGGCAGGATGATAGTTTTTATAACGAATTACTTAATCAATATCCTGATGTAAAAAGTGTGAGCGGTAAAACATATGATTTGTTATTGCATGCAAAAGCCGCGTTGGTTACTTCAGGAACCGCAACACTTGAAACCGCTTTGTTCAGCGTGCCGGAAGTGGTTTGTTATAAAGGAAGCCCCATCTCTTATGCTATTGCAAAAAGGGTAATAAAAATTAAATATATTTCTCTTGTAAATCTTATTATGGATAAGCCTGTGGTAAAGGAATTGATTCAGCATGATTTAACCACAGCAAACATTATAACGGAGCTCAGGGATATACTGTATAATCCCGTAAGAATTGAGCAACTAAAAACAGATTACCGGCAATTGCGTGATATTTTAAGCAGGGGAGGGCATGCATCTGATAATGCCGCCAGAGCCATCAGCAGCTTTTTGCAAGGCGAACAATCATAACAATTATAGCAAACAGGAATAATAAAATAGATATGCGGTTTATGCCGTGCATATATTTTATCCAGGAAGTATCTTCCCTGTCAGGGTCTTTCTTTTTTATGTAGAGATACTCTGCAATTTGCCGCCAAACACCCATGAGGTAAATGTTTATTATAAAGGTATTGATTTGCGGGATTGGTAGGATAATTTGAGATGTCAGCTTTCAGCCGTCAGCAATCAATCTCTTTGCCCATAGGGTGTATTTCAAATTGTCGCAGGTGGGTGGAGGCACCCACCTGTAGAGCGCCCTACCGGTCGGTG
>JADLCD010000107.1 GCA_020847395.1 Chitinophagaceae bacterium | reverse complement strand
GTTAACTACTGCTTCAAATTTTAAGCTAAACGCTTCAACATTTTCAGGCAGCAATGTCATGCCAGCAGCAGCAAAGTGCCCGCCATACCCTAAAAGATGTTCGCGGCATTCATGAATAGCTTCATACAAATTAAACCCGGGAACACTTCTTGCGCTACCGGCAACAAGTTCACCGCTTTGGGTTAATACAATAGTAGGCCGGTAATATTTTTCAATCAGTCGTGATGCTACAATGCCTACCACGCCTTTATGCCAATGTGGTTGATAAACCACGGTAGACTTTCTTTTGAGTAAAATATCGCTGCTTTGAATAATTTCAAGCGCCTGTTCTGTTATGCTGCTGTCTGCTTCTTTTCTGTTATCATTATCGTTGTGCAATTCTTCTGCAAAAACAAGCGCCTTTTTATAATCTTTTTCAATAAAGAGTTGTACCGCTTTTTTGGCATCATCCATTCTTCCTGCTGCATTTACTCTTGGAGCAATTACAAATACAAGATTTGTTATATGCATCATTGCCTTTTTAAAACCACTTAACTCAATAAGCGCTTTTATACCCACTGAAGGATTTTCGTTTACTTTTTTAATTCCGTGAAATGCGAGTATCCTGTTTTCGCCGGTTATGGGTACAATATCGGCTGCAATTGCAGTTGTAACCAGGTCTAAATAGCAATAATATTCCTCGTTCGGTAATTGAAAGTGCAAGGCAAGGGCTGTTATCAGTTTGAATCCTACACCACAACCGCATAATTCTTTGTATGGATAAGAACAATCTTTTTGTTTAGGGTTGAGTATAGCTACTGCCGGCGGCAATTCAGCATCGGGCATGTGATGGTCGCACACAATAAAATCTATATCAATCGAAGCTGCATAGCGGATTAGGTCAGCAGGCTTAATGCCACAATCAAGAGAAATAATCAGTGTTATACCCTGCTGTTTCGCAAAATCTATTCCCTGTTTTGAAACACCATATCCTTCGCGGTAACGGTGTGGTATATAAAACTGAATATTATCTGCTTTATATAATTTTTGAAGGAACTGGTACATTATAGCCACTGCTGTTGTGCCATCTACGTCATAATCTCCAAAAACAAGTATTTTTTCGTTACTTTTAAAAGCAGCCAGCAAACGGTTTACTGCTTTATTCATATCCTTCATTAAAAAAGGATTGTGAAGAGAAGATAGCTGAGGTCTGAAATAAGATTTAGCTTCTTCATAATTTGCAATGTTCCTTTGTGCTAAAATATCACATAAGGCAGGATGAATTTTAAGTACGTCGTGCAGGTGTTTTGCTGTTAGCTGATCCGTTTTATGTGTTGTCCATTGTTTATCCATCCCTTTCTACAGGTATTATAGTTTTCTGTCAGTTGTGTAATTTACCAATTCTTCCAATGCATCCCGACTTTCGGATGATGGAAATTCCTGCAATAGTTGAATAGCTTTGTTTTTGTATGCTGTCATCTTTTCAAGCCCATAACTTATACCCCCTTCCAGCTTAACCTGCTCTATTACATAATTTACCTTTTCCTTATTCTTGTTTTGGTTCTTAATGATGTAAATGAGCTCGCGGCGTTTTGAAGGAGACACTTTATTAAGCGTATATATTAAAGGGAGCGTAAGTTTTTTTTCTTTTATATCGTTTCCGGTAGGTTTACCGATGGCATCACTGCCATAATCAAACAGATCATCCTTAATTTGAAAGGCAATACCGGTATATTCTCCAAACTGCCTGAATTTTTCAGCTAATTCGTCGTTTTGCGAAGCAGAATATGCGCCTGCTGAACATGCTGAAGCCAACAGGGAAGCAGTTTTTGTTTTGATAATCTCAAAATAAATATCTTCATTAAAGTTTAATCCCCGGGCCTTTTCAATCTGGAGTAATTCACCTTCGCTCATTTTGCGTACGGCGTCTGAAAGAATATGTAATATCCTGTAATCGCCCCCGTCAAGAGATAGCAAAAGACCTTTACTTAAAAGATAATCGCCTACCAACACAGAAACTTTTGACTTCCAGAGGGCATATGTGGAAAAAAAACCTCTTCTTTCGTATGATTCATCAACAACATCATCGTGAACCAGGCTGGCAGTGTGCAATAGCTCAACAAGCGATGCTGCCCTGTAAGTTGCATCGTTTACACCACCGCAAAGTTTAGCCGATAGCAATACAAACATTGGCCGGAGTTGTTTGCCCTTTCTCTTTACTATATACTGCATTATCCTGTCTAACAGGGGAACATTACTCTTTACTGATGATTTGAATTTTGTTTCAAAAATCCTGAGTTCCTCTTCTGTTAACTTTTTAGCTAAGTTCATTAAGAATAAAATAATAGCGTATAACGCCGTGATATATAGCTTGTGGCTTCAAAATAGCTGCAAATTAGCAGTGTAATTTAAATTTTTAAAAAATTTGGTATTTAACAGTCATTCGATACTTTTGCGTATTCTTCCCATGAAACTCTGATTAATCACACATTATTTACAAAACTATGGCAGCTAAAAGGTTTTTCTTATTGATTGGGTTTTTTGCTCTGCTTAACACTTGCTTGTTTGCCCAGGAAACTCCAACAACATCTGGCAGTTATGATTGGCGGGATTCTTCACTGATTCCTTCATCCAGGTTAGCTCAGCATAACGAATTTCTCAACAACCAGTACAATTTTCCGGCAAAACCAAGAAACCAGTGGGAAGTTGGTTTAAAGGTAGGTACATTTAATATTATTGGCGATGTACCTTCTCATTTTCCTACCCCTGGATTTGGAGTACATGTGAGAAAGGCACTGGGATACCTTTTCTCTTTACGTGCTGAGTATATATATGGTATGGCCAGTGGTATTAACTGGAAACAAAGAACGGCAGGCTTTGGAAATCAATGGTTAAATGCAGGATATGTGCCAGGCACTGATGTTGTATATGATAACTACAAATCTAAAGTTCAGGATCTCTCTTTGCAAGGTGTTTTAACATTGAATAATATTCGTTTTCACAAATCAAAAAATGGGTTGCTTTTTTATGCCCTTTTTGGCGTAGGTGCAACCGTATACGATACAAAGACCAATGTTTTAACTGCGGGCAATGCGAAATATAATTTCAGCACCGTTGGTACACATAATGTTTATAAAGAACGTAAACAAACCATAAAAGACGTTAGAAATATTCTTGATGCAGGCAGCTACAATGTTGAAGGTGAGAATGATGGGAATGCAAGGGCTAAACTGTTTGGCAATACCTTAAGATTTTCAAGAACAGTAGGGGCCGGTATTGCATTTAAATTAAGCGACAGATTAAACCTGGCAATAGAAGACAGGTTGACTATTGTAAAAGATGATATGCTGGATGGGGCACGTTGGCAGAATGTGACAATCCAGGGTGGCGGGCGTGTTTTAACACCAGATTATGATATGTACAATATGGCAAGTATTGGTTTGAACATAAATATCGGTTCAAGGTCAGTACAGCCTTTGTGGTGGATAAACCCGCTTGATTATGCCTACAGTGAGTTAAACTCTCCAAAGCACATGAAAATACCAAAACCAATATTGGATGATGCTGATGGTGATGGTGTTCCTGACCAGTTTGATATGGAGCCTAATACACCAGCAAGTGCACCTGTTGATAGCCATGGTGTGAGCAGGGATACTGATGGTGATGGTGTACCTGATTACAAAGACAAAGAACTGATTACTCCAACAACCTGCCAGCCTGTTGATGCTGATGGTGTAGGTAAATGCCCATGCCCTGATGAATCCTGCTTTGACGGATTTATGATGAAAAAAGGTGGTGCAAGTAATTGCGGAATTGGTGATTTACCAAGTATTTCTTTCAATACAAAAGCATTTAAGGTTAGCAAAGATGCTGAAGCAGTTCTTGCTAATGTGGCTGACAGGTTGCGTCAAAATCCAAATTGCCGCATAGTGGTTACAAGCTATACCTGTGAGCCTTCTAAATCTTCACAACAGCTAAGCTGGGATCGTGTAAATACCGTAATTAATTACCTCGTTGAAAAACAGGGAATAAGTTCAGATCGTTTGATCTTTAAATATGGTGAAACCGGCGGCGATTGTAATACTGTAGACTTAAGATCAGCAGAACAGGGTGATGAAGGTCCAAATACAGTACCTGCACCGCATCCAAACCTGAGAAGAAGAAATTAATCTTCTGATTACCAGTAATTAAATATGGAACAGACCCATAAAACGGGTCTGTTTTTTTTATAAATACCTTAACGTCTTGCTAAATATGATAAGATTATTTTTATTTTCTTTTAATCTGTTCTAAAAAAACTATTTTTGCCCGCCTTTTTATGAGAGTATTTAAGATTTTAGCATTAATTATCGGCTTTTCTGTTGCTTTTTCATCATGCTCAAAGTTTTCGAAAGTGATGAAGAGTAAGGACTATGAGTATAAGCTACGGATGGCAGACCAGTATTTTGTAAAAAAGAAATACAGGCTTGCCCAACAATTATACGAAGACTTATTTCCGGTTTTTAAGGGGTCGAATAAATTTGAGGCAATACATTATAATTTCGCTTATTGTGCCTATTACCTGAAAGATTATCTGTCTGCAGAAAACCTGTTCAAGAATTTTCTTGAATATTTCCCTAATAGTGCAAAAGCTGAGGAAGTTGATTATATGCATGCTTATTGTTATTACAAACAATCACCCAAGCCTGAGCTGGATCAAACCAATACAGTAAAAGCTATGGGTCAAATGCAAACGTTTATAAATACGCATCCTGGTTCCGGGCGAAATAAAGAGGCACAGGAAATAATTTCGCAATGTTATAATAAATTGATTACCAAGGATTATAAGAGCGCGGAGCTTTATTATAACCTCGGTCATTTCCGGGCGGCAGCAGTATCTTTTTCAACTTTACTTAATAGTTACCCTGATGCTCCAAATGCAGATGAATTTAAACTTTGGGTGGTAAAATCATATTATAAGTTCGCCACTTTGAGTATAATTGATAAACAAACTGAACGTTATCAACAGGTAATTGATGAAGTGCAGGATTTTCAGGATAGATTTCCTGAAAGTAAACTATTGAAAGAAGCAGAACGTTATTTAACTTTGTCGCAAAATAATTTAAAAACTATTTCCCAATGAGTAGATTAAGAAAACAATGGGGTGCTAATACAACAGCTAATGTGGTGGAAACCAAAAATGTAGTTGACATTAAAGCAAAAACCGGAAATTTATACGAGTCAATTTCTATAATTGGAAAACGCGCAAACCAGATAAATATAGCGCTAAAGGAAGAGCTCCACAATAAACTGGAAGAATTTGCAAGCCATACTGATAGCCTGGAAGAAATTCATGAGAACAAGGAGCAGATTGAAATTTCCAAAGCATATGAAAAAATGCCAAACCCGGCGCTTTTGGCTACACAGGAATTTTTTGACGATAAGATCTTTTTCAGGAAGAATGATAATGATCTTTTCAGCTAAGATCATTTTAATATAATCTTTATAATTTTTGCGGCAATTATCAATTGCCGCTTTTGTATTTTTAGGCTGTTATATTCCGAAAATAAAAATCATTGAAATCCAATGCTGAAAGGAAAAAAAATTTTACTTGGCATTACCGGTAGCATTGCCGCTTACAAAGCAATTCTTTTAATAAGAGGGTTGATTAAAGAAGGGGCTGATGTAAAAGTAGTAATGACCCCTTCAGCAAAAGATTTTGTTTCACCACTCACTGTTTCAACACTATCTAAAAATGAAGTGCTGATTGATATTTTTAAAGAAGATTCCTGGGCAAATCATGTAATGCTTGGCAGATGGGCTGATATTATGCTTATTGCGCCAGCCAGTTGTAATACACTGTCAAAAATGGCGAACGGGCTTTGCGATAATTTACTTCTTTCAGTATATCTTTCTGCTACCTGCCCGGTTATGATTGCCCCGGCAATGGATGAAGATATGTGGCTGCATCCTGCCACTAAAAAGAATATAGCAATATTAGCCGGTTATGGTAATATTTTATTGCCTGTTGAGAACGGGGAGCTGGCGAGTGGTTTAACAGGGCAGGGAAGAATGGCGGAGCCTGAAACAATAATATGCTACATCAATAATTATTTAAAAAATTCAGGAGATTTAAAAGGAAAGCATGCCTTAGTTACAGCGGGCCCTACGTATGAACATCTGGATCCTGTTCGTTTTATTGGAAACCACTCAAGTGGAAAAATGGGCGTTGCTATTGCCCATGAATTATTCAATAGAGGAGCATCTGTTACGCTTGTGCTTGGCCCAACTGCATTACCATTTAATTTTAATGGACTTAATGTGTTGCGGGTAAATTCTGCTGCAGAAATGTATGCTGCCTGCACAAAAATTTTTAGTGAAGCAAATATTGCCGTAATGTCGGCCGCTGTAGCAGATTATACCCCGGTAAATGTTGCTGAAGAAAAAATTAAAAAGAAAGATGAAAACTGGTTATTGCAACTTACAAAAACAAAAGACATATTGAAAAGCCTGGGTGAAAAAAAAAGGAAAGATCAGATTTTGGTAGGCTTTGCATTGGAAACAAATAATGAGGAAGTAAACGCAAGGCAAAAAATGCAGCAAAAAAATGCTGATATAATCGTGCTTAATTCTTTACGGGATGAAGAGGCGGGCTTTGGTAAAGACACTAATAAAATAACCGTTTTTTTTAAAAACGGAGAAGAAAGGAAATTTGATGCAAAAAGCAAAGACCTGGTAGCAAAAGATATTGTTGATTGTATAACACAATACCATGCGTAAAATAATATTATTGGTAATAGTATGCTGTAATGGTGGCTTCGTAATAGGCCAGGAGCTAAATGCAAAAGTAACCGTTATAGCATCTCAAATTAAAAGTACGGTTGATAAAAAAGCGTTTCAAACATTACAAACCGCACTTACCAATTTTTTGAATAACCGAAAGTGGACAAATGATAGTTACCAGCAACAGGAAAAAATTGCCTGTAATTTTCTTTTAACGCTTACAAAAGATGTTGAGACAAACGTGTATGGCGCTGTATTAACCGTGCAGGCAGGCAGGCCTGTTTATAATAGTGCATATGTTTCTCCTATCTTAAATTACCAGGATAATGAGGTAACCTTTAAGTATATAGAATTTCAACAAGTAGAGTTCAGCGAGAATAACGTTATGGGTACAGATCCTGCGGCATCAAACCTGACTGCTGTATTTGCGTATTATGTTTATATGATTCTCGGCCTTGATTATGATTCTTTTTCTGCACGTGGCGGCGATCAATTTTTTAAGAAAGCGCAAAGTATTGTTACTAATGCTCCCGATGGGCGGAATATTACAGGCTGGAAAGCTTTTGACGGGCAACGTAACAGGTATTGGCTTGCAGAGAATTTTAATAACAGCAAGTACACCTTGCTGCACGACACTTATTATACGTATTACCGGCTTGGTATGGATAAAATGTATGAAGATGAAAACCAGGCGAGGCAGCAAATACTCAACGGGCTCAATAACCTGAATACTTTGAATACTGATAATCCAAACCTGTTCGGAATTCAGTTCTTTTTTCTTGGAAAAAATGATGAGTTATCTAAAGTGTTTAAAAAATCTCCACCCCAGGAACGTACCCGGGCTTCAGAGTTGCTCCAACGATTGGATATTACTAATGCTGAACGTTATAAGCAGGAATTGAAATGAAAATGAATGTACTTTTTATATCGCTTTTACTGATTTTTATTTCTTGCCGTGAGCAAAAATCAGTTACTGAAATTATTTCTTCAGATAAAATGGGAAGTGTTTTGTTTGATATGAATGTGGCGGAAGATTTTGTGAATATATACCTTGCTAAAGATTCTTCTAAAGACAAAAAAGCAGCATTAAATAAAGAGTACCAGAAGATATATTTGCTGTATGGTATAACGGAGTTGCAGTTTAAAAATAGTTATGACTATTATAAATCTCGCCCTCAGGCGTATAAAATTTTAATAGATTCATTAAATGCCAAAGCACAACGGAGGCGGGAAGAACTTTTCCGGATACCAAACTCTTAAAAAAAATTACTGAAAAAGGAAGCAATATTGTTTTAGAAACTGAGTAATATGTTTGCGAGTAAAGATGATTTGAAACTATTTTACGGGATTGATATGGAGATTGGTCAATTTTTTATTGACAGAAAAGTTCCGGAAAACAATTTGTACTGGAAAGGCAGGTATTTATATATAACTCCAATGCCTGGTTATCTTTTTATTCCCACCTATGTAGATTTGCAATACCGGCTTGGATTGCCCAAGAAGGCATTGCTTAGTGAAGAGCACGCCCGTTTTATAGAAGCTATTATGGATTGCATAGGTAAGGAGGAGTTTGAAAAAACAAGCCGGGAAGCACATATTAAGGATTGCGTGGATATTGCTGCAGCCTATGGCAAAAACCCCAAATTGCTTGAAGAACTAAAACAATATTTTGCAGGAATCAACCACGTTAATGGTATAGATTTCGGGCTGCCATTAAAAGCGCTGAACAGGGTAGACAGCTATTTATTTACTTTATGTTTTTTTGATTTTGAGAACGATATAAAGAAAAAATTGATTGATGCCTGGCATGCTTTAATGACATTTTATCTTCTTACCGATGATATGGACGATATGAAAGACGATGCTATTGCTAACGAGGATAATTCTATTTTGGATGCAGGGCTATCATTACAAGGTGTAAAAACCATAGAAGCGTTAATGCATCAGTGTTATACAATTATGAATGAAATCAATCCTGTGTTTGCAAACCGTATAGATTATAGCTGGCAACAAATCAATATAAAAAATATTATAGAAGAATATTTGAAAACTGAGGGTAAATCAATCAATTAAGTTATTACGAACTGCAAAAAACACAAGTCCCGCTGTATTTTTTACATTAAACCTTGCCATAAGCCTATCCTTAATTGCCTCAACAGTTCTTGGGCTTATTTCCATTTTTTGGGCGATTTCGGTAGCAGTAAATTCCATACATAACAAACGTAAAACCTCCCGTTCTTTATCGCTTATAACAATTTCACTGTTAAGTGAAGGAATTGTTTTTGTGCGGGCATGAGATTTTTTCAATAATACTTTATTCACGAAATTGTTAAGATAGTAACCTTTGGTTACAACTTCTACAATTGCCTTTTTGATCTCTGAAGGGTCGGCACTTTTGAGTAAATAACCGTTTGCTCCATTTTCCATTAAATGAGATACAAAGCGCTCATCTTCATACATTGTTAAAACAATTACATGAATTTTAGGAAAATCTTTGCTGATTATTTTTGTTGCCTCAATTCCATCTTTCACAGGCATACGCAAATCCATTAAAACGATATCCGGTTCTGCCGCAGATAATCCATTAAGCAGCTCTTCTCCATTTTCGGCCTCCAATACAAATTTTATATTAGTATATGGGCGCAAAGAAAGAATTACCCCTTTCCGGAATATTTTATGATCATCAGCAATTGCAACTTTAATAATGCTCATAAAGTGATTATTCGGTTATAAATTCCTTAATTACTCATCATTTCGTAATCTTCAATAGGTACTTCTAATGTTACTTTAAAATATGTTTCAGAAGGGTCTCTTTCAAATTCAATTTTTGCCTGTAGAACTTTGGCGCGGCTTTGAATATTTTTTAGTCCAAGCCCAAGCGCACTTTTATTTAATCTTTCAAAATCGGCTTGCGTAATCCCCCTGCCGTCATGATGTAACCGTATAAAGAATTTATCTTCGTTATAATTTTGCGTTACATGGATAAAACTGGAACTACTGTGTTTCAAAATATTATTTACCAGTTCCTGTATAACGCGGAATATCAGTAATTCTTGTTCTGGTCTTAATCTTTGACGGTAATCGTGAAATCTTGAGCTGGCATTTACAACGCCCGACCCGCTGATTTTTTGAAAAAGATCATTTACTGCAGATTCTAATCCAAAATTTTTTAGCGTGGGAGGCATAAGACTATGAGATATATTCCGGATTAACTGTATAGTATCATCAATAATTTGCTTGGCATTATAAATGCTTTGAAGCTGGGTATTGAGATCCTGGTGTACAAGGTTTTCGTTTAAGTATAGCCGGGCTGTAGCAAGTAATGGACCGGCATCATCATGCAAATCAGCGGCTATACGTTGCCGTTCTTCTTCCTGCCAGCGTATGGAAGCGTTCAATAAAATTTTTTGTTGTTCTTCTTCCATTTCCTGTAGCTGTAACTGATAGCGGATAACCCTTCGCTGATGAAAAATAATGAATACAATAAGCCCTATGGCAAGCGCAAGCATACCCATAGTGCCAAAAAGGAGTATAGGTTGGGTAGTTGACTGCACTTGTAATAGTATCATTGTTTTCTTCAGGGTTTATAAATTCAGTGTTTTTTGGATATAGCGGAACCGGCGTATTTTTTTTCAGGTTTTGGTTTAATCATAATTGCGAATGAAAAAATAACGTTTTTTACAATATAAAGTGTATCATGTATCAAATCATAAATATTTTTAAACTCCGCTTCTTCCATATTGTTCCGGGCATAAATAAAAGGAAAAAAAGTTCCTGCTGAATATATTACGATGGCAACAACTACCCAAAAAACCGGCGAGGAGAATAAATACAGGGAAGTGGGATCCTTCATTCTCTCAAATAAATAATAAATGCTATAAATTAACAGTGTAAGGGAGGTAACACCCGAAGGAATGGAATCAAAAGCGTTGTGAGGAGACGTGATCAGAAAATACAGTAGGAAAGTGCCAACTACTGCTGTTATAAGCCACATTAGCTTTTTAAATTTGCCCGATTCAATAATACAGAAAAAAAGATAAGAAAGGATTGCAAACTCAATGATAGTAGTAAGGCTTCCTAACAGGTAAAAATACTTATCCTGTAACTGCTGATTGGTACTGATAACGAGATTGAAGAAAATATAATAGATCAGTAAAAAAAAAACAACCCTTAGTCCTGAATTTTTTTTGGATTTTGAAAAAAATATAAACAGGACTAAGGGCAAAAAATCGGATAATACCGCTATATTTTGTAAAATACTACCGATGAGCTCACGTTTTACCAAATATAGCTACTAAAACCCTAATTTAAAAACTCCACATAAACCATTGCTCCCTTTTGGAGAATTTATTAGCTACAATACCATATTCCTTCTTCAAATCTCCCTGGTAGTTTACGGCTGTATACTCAAGTATGGCTTTTCCGTTGCTGTCAACTCCTATAAATACATAGGTGTCAACGCCTTTGTCGTTAAGCGCTTTGTAAATGGTTATCCCAACGCATTCCGGCTGGTTAAGCAGTTTTTCCAGAATACTTTTGCCAACAAAATGGCATTGGGTTTCACCATGAAGATCGTGGTAATCTTTTACCATTTTTGCTCCTTTTTCAAATCCAATGTTTTCTCCAATGTTTTCAAGCGAGAGGGGGCTTTCCTGTAAAAGAGTGTCGTTTTTTGTCATAGTTATAGTTTTTTGTGGTTTAAGAAATTGATATTGATATATATCAAATATGCGCTCTCATAAGAAAAGTGGCAATAGGATAAAAAGAAAAAAGAAAAAAAAATTGTGATAATTTATTTATTTTCAATAGCTTAGTAATAATATACGGATAATTAAATAAAGTATAATTACTTTTATAACATAGTATTTTTACTATGTTATAATACGTAATTTAGCATAAGTATTGCGATATAAGCAAAATGAAGACCTGAAAACGCAGAGGTTAAAAGGGTTTTATAATACATTTAAATTGCGGAAGTAAGAAATTTTTGGAAAACATGCAATGATAGAGAAGATCAATTGATCTTTTTAAAAGGAAAGTTGATTGGCATTGGATTTTTGCTTGTTTTTTTCATAAATATTGGAAATAAATTATTGGACGGTTTCAGGAATTGAATTTAATGTGAGGTCGCTAAATCCGCGCCAATCAACTTCATTTCAAAGGTAAAATGCTATAAATGTTTATACAAGGGGGAAATGCTTGTTTTTGTGAATTCGGAAAACACTATTTTAAGTGCTACGTTTACGTGTTTAGCGAAATTTTCATGAATAAAAACAACGTATTTTAACTAAGTATAAATACTATATTTTAATTGTTTTGATTTACGAAGTTTGTGAGCAATTAATAAATTAATAATAATCAACCACTAATAACCCAAAGATATTAATTTAATATCTATGACCGCAATCAATAACTACCAGATTAAGGTTTCAATTGCAGATGACCACAAGATTTTTCGCGACGGTATAAAGATGGCTATGGGCGGTAAAGAGTATCTGAAAATTATTTGGGAAGCTGAAAACGGCAAAGATTTAATGCACAAAATGAAAATCAAGCTTCCGGATGTATTATTAATGGACATTCGCATGCCGGAGATGGATGGAGTAAATGCAATTTCCCTCATAAGAAAGGAGTATGAGCAAATTAAAATCATTGTATTAACTATGTATGATGATCAGGAAATGATTTCCAAAATGATGGAAATGGGCGCTAATGCGTACCTCACAAAAACTACTGATCCCGAGGAAATCTATAATGCTATCCTTACCTGCATGAACGACGATTTTTATTTTAACGATCTGGTAAATAAAGCAGTATTATTAAAATTGCAACATAAAAAGCAGGTAAAGCAATACTATCCAAATCCTATTAAATTCAATGAAAAAGAATTGAAAATACTGCGCCTCATTGCTAATGATAAAACAACGGAGGAAATATCGAAAGAAGTTTACCTTAGCCCACGAACAATTGAAACGGTAAGACAAAATATGAAAGTAAAAGTAGGGGCCAAAACCATTGCAGGGTTAGTGATGTACGGTATGAGAAACAGATTAATTGATTAAAAGTGAATATAATATTTTGAAAGTATTTTACTGTCAAAACCCTGAATATCTGTAAGTATTTTAAGGATATTCTCTAAAATCGCTACCCATGAAAACCATTCCTAAATCGCTTATTAGAAAGAAAAGAAGACATATTAATGAAAATTCAGGATGCAGGCAATGCAATCAAAGTAGTTATTGCAGATGACCATGTTTTATTTCGCGCAGGAGTAAAAACAGCACTTAGCTCAAAGAAAGATGTACGCCTTATTGGCGAAGCCGACAATGGGCAACAGCTTATCCACCTGTTAAAACATTTGCAACCAGATGTTGTTTTATTGGATATACAGATGCCTGTTATGGATGGCATTACTACCTTACCGGAAATTAAAAAAGCATATCCCAACATCCGTATTATTATGCTTACTATGCATAATGATCATTCCATGATTTCTAAATTAATGGAATTGGGTGCAAATGCGTATCTCACAAAAAACTCTGATTCCGAGGTAATTTACGAAGCAATAAAAACCTGCTATATCAACGAATATTATTTTAATGATCTTACCAATAAAGCCCTTCTTGATGGATTGCGCACCAAACGTAACAATGATAATTTTGTAAATACTGAGGTTAAATTAACTGATAAAGAAAAACATATTCTCAGGTTAATATGTGAAGAAAAAAGTACAAAAGAAATAGCAGATATGGTTGACCTCAGTCCCCGCACCGTTGAAGCTATCAGAGATAAACTAAAATCTAAAACCGGTGCAAAATCAATGGCCGGACTGGTAATGTATGCTATTAAAGCAGGTATCATAGAGAATAAGTAATTTTATTCTTTTTAAATATTTAGCTATAAGTTTATGCCAGGCGGTTATTTTGTTTATAATGGTCAGCTTTTCAGGGAAGGTAAGGCTGTAATATCCCCCGACAACCGATCTTTCAGGTATGGAGACGGGTTGTTTGAAACCATGCGGGTGGTAAAAGACAATATCATTCTCAAACAATTTCACTTTGAACGCTTACTGCAGGGAATGAAATTATTGCAGTTTAAAATTCCTGATTTTTTTACCGCTACTCATCTTGAGGCTGATATACTTTCACTTTGTAAAAAAAACCGGCTTGAAGATGCCTTAATCAGGCTTGTGGTATTCAGGAGTGATGGTGGCTTATATGATATGGAGGATATGCGCCCCAATTATGTAATACAAAGCATTGCATTGCAAAAATTGCCACACCTTAAAGAGCAGCCAACAGGTATTGTAATTGATGTGTATGAAGATGCAACTAAGGCCTGCAATATATTTTCAGAAATCAAGTCTAATAATTTTCTTCCTTATTTAATGGCTGCATTATATGCCAAGCAAAATAAGCTGGGTGATTGTATTGTGCTGAATCAATACGGGCGTATTGCTGATGCTACCATTGCAAATGTTTTTATTGTGAAGCATGATGAAATATTTACGCCACCATTAAGTGAAGGATGCGTTGCCGGTGTAGTGCGCAGATTCCTGCTTCAGAAATTACCACTACAGGGATTTAATGTGCAGGAAAGACCTTTAACCGTAGATGATTTGCTTTATGCAGACGAAATTTTTCTTACAAATGCTGTGCGTGGCATACGCTTTGTAAAAAAGTTCAGAGATAAAACATATACTTCAAAACTTACCAAAAGTATACAACAATTCTGGCTGGATAAACAGGTATAGTTTATGACTATCTTGTTCTTATAATTATTGCTGATGCAACCTGTAAATATCTTTTGGTTTCGCCGCGATCTTCGCATGGCCGATAATGCCGCTTTATATTATGCATTGAAAGATGCAAATCCCGTTATTCCCGTTTTTATTTTTGACACAGCTATATTGGATGAATTGGAGGAGAAATACGATAGGCGTGTAACATTTATACATGAAGCGCTTACAGGTATACAACAGCAACTGCTAAAAATTGGTGCTACGCTTGATGTGCGGTATGGTTATCCGGAAAAAATATTTTCAGTATTGGTAAAAGACTACACTATTGAGAAAGTATTTGCCAACCATGATTATGAACCATATGCTTCAGCGCGGGATAAAAGTGTGCAGGCCTTCTTGCAGCGGAATAATATTTCTTTCCATACCTATAAAGACCAGGTAATTTTTGAGAAAACAGAAGTAGTAAAGGATAATGGCGAACCTTATACGGTGTTTACACCATATTCAAGAAAATGGAAATCGCTGCTGAATAAATTTTACATAAAACCTTATCCCACTGAAAAATATTTCAGCAATTTTTTTAAGCAGGATGCAAAACCCATTCCAGCCCTGCAGGCAATAGGATTTTACGAAACAGCGCATGCCTTTGCTACTAAAAAAATTGATGCAGAAAGGTTGAAATTTTATGAAAAGGGAAGAGATTTTCCTGCCGAAAACGCAACTTCAAGGTTGGGAGTACATCTTCGGTTTGGTACCATTAGTATTCGCAAACTCGTAAGCCATGCTGTAAAAATAAGTGACAGCTTTCTGAACGAATTAATATGGCGGGAATTTTATCAATGCATACTCTGGCATTTTCCCCAAGTGGTATATCAATCATTTAAACCGGTATACGATAAAATAAAATGGCGTAATAATGAAAAAGAATTTGATGCCTGGTGCACCGGCAATACCGGCTATCCCATTGTTGATGCGGGCATGCGCGAGCTTAATGAAACGGGGTATATGCATAACCGGGTGCGTATGATTGTTGCATCATTTCTTACAAAACATTTACTGGTTGACTGGCGCTGGGGTGAAGCATATTTTGCAAAGAAATTATCAGATTATGATTTGGCTGCCAATAATGGCGGCTGGCAATGGGCGGCGGGTACGGGTTGCGATGCAGCTCCGTATTTCAGAATATTCAATCCTTACCTGCAGGCAAAAAAGTTTGACCCTGCATTAAAGTATATTCGAAAATGGGTACCTGAATTTGAGGAGTTCAATTATCCTCAACCTATAGTTGATCATGAATTTGCACGAAAGCGTTGTTTGCAGGTATATGCCGAAGCGTTGAAGAAGGAATGATTGTGAGAAAATTTACCTGCTGTATAAAGGCGTTAATAAACACCTGCAACACCTGCGCAACTAATGCTTTGTTTCGTGAGATCTGGAACACGGCAATAAGTATCTGATTTTTAATTCACACAAACCCAGGATCAGTATATCATCTCATTCACTACCTCTATTACTTTTCTTTCCCGCTCCTCATAACTTCCTGAAATCAGTATATATTCAATTTTCCTTTTTTCCAGGCAAAGCGCAATTGCGGATCAATAGCATCTGCATCAGTATAGCTCATGGAAATAATCAGTTCATCACATTGCGCTGTGGCAAATTCAATCAATGTGATATGCCCTTTGTGCAAGGGCATAAATTCTCCTATCACTAATCCTCTTTTCATGCAGGCTGCTTTGCATAAGATTTGTATTCTCTTATCCAGTTCCACAAACCAAAGGCGGCAATGCCACAAAATACCATGTATTCAAAGCTGTAAAATTTTATTCCTTTTATATAGTACAGGTATGTGGCAACAACGTCAACTATAATCCAGATGATCCAGCATTCTATTTTCTTTTGTATCATGTAAAAAGTAGTAATAATGCTCATCACCATAATAAAAGAATCTGCATAAGGATATGCGCTGGGTATACTGAATACAATCGGGAACCACTCATGCAGGCGACTCGCAAAGCTTCCGAGTAGTAATGTGCCGGCGATAGTTATGCCGATGGTGAAGATTAGTTGTGACCGCTTCATATAACTCACTTTCAGCTCTTGTTTTTTATCAGCCTCTTCGGGCTTAGGGTGACTCCATCGCCACCAACCCATAATATTGGTAACAAAAAAGAAAGCCTGCAAAAACATGTCAGGATATAATTGCACCTGGTAGTATAATATGAACGAGAGTACAACATTAATGATGCCCACCGGCCAACTCCATATATGCGCCTTTGCTGAAAGCCAGACTGCCACCAGTCCACTTATTACGCCAAAGAATTCAATATAACTCATGGAGTAACCAAGCAGGTTGAAAAACTCATTGTGTACGTCAAACAGTTTTTTCAAAATAATTGTGTTTACAGGTTAGCGTTATATAAATACATTATGGTTAATGGAAGATACAGGATTATTGCGTTCATAAATATTCAAAAATTCATTCACGGCTTCTTTACCGTCTTCACCTATATTAATGGAATAATTGTTTACATATAAATCAATATGCTGCCGCATCACAATTTCTTC
This sequence comes from Chitinophagaceae bacterium, assembly GCA_020847395.1. Lineage (GTDB taxonomy): Bacteria > Bacteroidota > Bacteroidia > Chitinophagales > Chitinophagaceae > Agriterribacter. The sequence goes on along the minus strand of JADLCD010000107.1, from coordinate 54,876 downwards.
CATTTCCTGTGAGTGTAGTTTTACATATTCCGGCAACGAGGGATAGTTGTTAAAAGCGTATTTAATACTTTGCTGAATAAGCTTGTCTATATCAGCTTGTATAGTAGGTAATATATTTTTCCTTACAGCAATGCCGCCTAACGGTATGGGGTAACCGGTTTTCTTTTCCCAGAATTCGCCAAGATCAATCAGTTTGTGCAAGCCTTTGTGCTGGTAAGTAAACCTGTTTTCGTGAATAATAACTCCCAATGTTTTTTGATGAGCATTGGTCAGTAAAAAATCTTCTATCTCGTGGAAAATTTTAAAGACTTTATTTTTCGCATTAGGGAATGCAAGTGAAAATAGCAGGTGAGCAGTAGTGTTTTCTCCCGGTATAGCGATAGTGTAATCATTGATATCAAAATCTTTGACATATATGTTAACAGGATTGGCGGATATTAATAATGGCCCAACGCCTTTGCCTAACGCGCCGCCGCTATGCAATATTTTATATTGAGCAAGCACCAGCGGTAAAACACCATAGCTGATTTTGCTTATATCCAGTTTGCCTTCAATTGCCCAGCGGTTCAGTGTTTGCACATCTTCCAGCACCACATCAAATTCCATATTGCCGGTATCAATTTTTTTATTTACCAGCGCGTCAAAAATAAAAGTATCATTAGGACAGGGAGAAAATCCGAGTGTAAATTTCATGCACTATAAATTAAAATGTAGCCACGAATAAATCCAGACATTTAAAATAACATTCATGCATTCGTGGCTTTTTGTTGTATTCTTAATCATCCCGCCCTGGGCGGGACGCTGGAATTCGTGGCGGTATATACTTTTTTTCAATGACATAATAAAGGTCTTATCGCTGCAATCAATTCCCTGTTCAGGCTTTCAATGGCTTCTTTTATCAGCCACCTTGACTTATCCCGCTCACCCACAAAATTGGAAACTGCCCTCAACTGAACAAAAGGAATATTTTCCTGCAAACATACATAATGAAATGCCGCCCCTTCCATCGATTCAATCAGCACATTGTACTTTTCCATGAGATGATGTATCCTGCCGGCATTGGTTGTTATTTCATTCACACTTACAGCTCTTACCTGCTTTAACTTTATTTTATTCAGAATAGCGACATGAGGATTTTTAAGCAATTTATCAGAGAAAGGAAAGCTGTTATCTGCAAGATGCAGGTCAAATAAATCTTTGAATTCATTTTGTTCTTCCACGCCGATATCACCAAAAACTTCTTCACGTATCACATATACTGCTCCTGGCGCATAAAAAGGATGAAAGCTGCCGCCAATGCCAGCCTGGATGGCCAGGTCGGGTTTGTTTTTTAATATATATTTTGAAAGGGCATAGGTAGTATTTACCAATCCAACGCCGGTTATTAATGTATGTACGCTGCAATCCTTACGCTGATATTTTTTTTCAGCGAGATATTGCCGGGTAACTGCAACTTCCTGTGGCGTAGCGGCTACAATCAAAATATTCATACTACAAATTTCAGGATTTCCGCATTCAAAAGAGCTGTCCGGGTTATGTTTTACTCCTTAGGACATATACTTTACCTTTGCGGAAATCTGGAGCAGAAATGGTATATCTTACCCGTATAGAGCATTTTAACGCGGCGCATAAATTATACAATGCAGCATGGAGTGTTGAAAAAAATGAAGCAATTTTTGGTAAATGCGCAAACGAAAACTGGCATGGGCATAACTACGATTTATATGTAACTGTAAAGGGAAATCCCGATCCGGATACAGGCTTTATTATGGATGTAAAAAAACTGAGCTTATTGATTAATGAATTTGTGCTGGAAAAGATTGATCATTTAAACCTGAATGTGGATGTAGATTTTATGAAAGGGCAATTTTGTTCAACTGAAAATCTTGCTATAGGTATATGGAAGCAATTGGTAAACCGTTTGCCGGCACGCGTTCAACTGCACTGCATTAAATTATACGAAACACCGCAGATATATGTGGAGTATTACGGGGAATAGATACGGCTGATAGAAGCGCAGATTATAAAAGAAGCAGCTTAATTCTTTTTTTGGAAAAAAAATATTTGCTGCTGCTGTGTTAAGCAGTCCCTGACTGCCGTCAGGCAGGTTCGCTTAGCATTACTACTGTGCGTGGCGTCCTCGCCACGCACGCTGCTTTTGTTGCCTCTGGCGACTCTTGCATACTATATGTTATTTGTCCGTACTTTTGCCACTTCATTTTATTAAGATGAGCAGAAAAGTAGCGGTATACCGCAGAGAGCGTTTTAACGCGGCGCATAGATTGAGTAATCCCGGCTGGGATGATGCCACTAATTTTAAAGTGTTTGGCAAATGCAGTAACCCGCATTATCACGGGCATAATTATGAGTTAGAAGTTAAAGTAGTTGGAGAGCCTGCTGCAGAAACAGGTTTTGTAATGGATTTAAAAGTGTTATCGGATATTATTAAAGAAGAAATAATTGAGCGGTTTGATCATAAAAATTTAAATCTTGATACCGCAGCATTTAAAAACCTTAACCCTACGGCTGAAAATATAGCGATTGTAATTTATAACCTGCTTCGCCTGCGTATTGATGCTAAGAATGAGATACAGGTAAAACTATATGAAACACCAAGAAATTTTGTTGAATATCCTGCGTAATTACCGCAATAAAATTTAATCTGAACATGGCATACAAAAAGCTTGAGCAATATGATGGCGATACCACTGCCGCATTGATTGAAACATATGAAAAGGCGCTTGGTTTATTGGGAGAAGATCCGAAAAGAGAAGGGCTGCTTAAAACACCGGAACGAATAGCAAAAGCAATGCAGTTTATAACGCAGGGTTATCAGCAAAGTTCAAGAGATATACTGAACTCTGCCAAGTTTCACGAAGCGGTAAGTGAAATGATTATTGTAAAAGATATTGAAATATACAGTATGTGCGAGCACCACATGTTGCCTTTTTTTGGTAAAGCGCATGTGGCATATATCCCCAATGGCTGGATAACAGGATTAAGCAAAATAGCCCGTGTGGTAGATGTATATGCCCGTCGCCTGCAGGTACAGGAAAGATTAACCACACAAATACTCGATGCTATAAAAGATGCGTTACAACCTCTGGGCGTTGCTGTAGTAATTGAAGCCTCACATTTGTGTATGATGATGCGCGGCGTACAGAAACAAAATTCTGTTACTACAACCTCTGCTTTTTTTGGAGAGTTTGAGAAGAATGAAACACGAAGCGAGTTTATACGATTAATTGGTTCTTCGCTACATTAAATTAAATAAACAAATATGGCTGATACGGATGTTTCACGTTTATCGAGACTCACAGCTATATTAACTTACCTTCAGTCGAAGCGGCTTGTTACCGCAACAGCAATTGCAAAGAAGTTTAATATCAGCATCCGCACGGTATACAGGGATATAAGAGCGCTGGAATCTGCCGGAGTGCCCATTCTTACTGAAGAAGGTAAAGGCTATACTTTAATGGATGGGTATATTTTGCCTCCATTAATGCTGACCGAAGCGGAAGTAAATGCTTTAATTACCGCGGAGCAATTGGTGTTAAAGAATAAAGACGCATCGTTTGTGCAACACTATACGGAAGCCACAACAAAGATCAAGGCATTACTAAGATATAATACAAAAGACAAGGCTGAACTTTTAGCAGGCAGAATACAGATACGTCACAATATTTCCGGTGATACCACGAGTAATTTCTTATCTGTTATACAACTTTCTATCACCAACTGTACCTTATTGAAAATTGAGTACAAATCCATAGAGACGAGGCAAATCACCAAACGTGAAATAGAATCATTAGCATTGTACAGCACCAGTGAAAACTGGATATTGATTGCATGGTGCAGGATGAGAAAAGCATTAAGATCATTCAGGCTCGACCAGATTCAGCAACTGCACCCAAGCAGCGAAAAATTCCAACCTCACGATTTTGATCTCGAAAAACATTTTGAAAACTGCCGTAAAAATTCTTTTGCTAACCCCTGACATACTGTTGACACAAGGCGTTTATAATTTTGCTTTAATTAAAACGCAACAATGATAAAACAAAATGAAAATGTAATTATCGCCGGTTTGTCAATACGAACAACTAATGAAAACGGTCAATCAGCTAAAGATATTCCCGCGCTATGGCAACGCTTTTTTGCAGAGGATATTCTGAACAAACTGCCCGGGAAAATTGATAATACGTTATATTGTATATACACCGATTATGAAAAAGATCATACCCGGCCATACAGCACGCTGCTTGGTTGTCGTGTTCAGGCAGAAGTAAATGAACCAGGTATAACAACAAAACAATTTACCGGGGATAAATATCAAATATTTATTGCCAAAGGGGCTTTGGATAATGACATAGTTTACCAGGAATGGCTAAAAATATGGAATGCGGATATTAAACGATTATATACTACGGATATTGAGATATATGGTGAAAAGGCGCAGGATAAACTGAATGCTGAAATCCCGATATTAGTAGCTGTTAAATGATATTATAATGACTACGCTGAAACCGATAGATGTTTTTTTTCTTGAAAAAGAAGAGCCTGTTAAAAGCTGTCTTTTATTCTTGCGTGCATTTATTCCAAAACAGCACAATCGTATTACAGAGGAATGGAAATACGGGTTACCTTTTTATTGCCTCAATGGTAAAATGTTATGCTATTTATGGATACATAAAAAGTTTAAGCAACCATATATAGGCATAGTTCAGGGAGATAAACTACATCATCCTGATCTGTTGCAGGAGAAAAGAGCAAGAATGAAAATTTTGTTGATTAATCCTTCAAAAAATATTCCTGTAACGAAAATCAAATTGATACTGAAAGAGGCTATTGCGCTGTACAAATAGTTGGTATATATCCCCCCTTGCTAAGAAACTTTTCTCCTTACTTTGTATCTTTACAAATCCTAAGGCAAGAAAAGAAGATTTTATGAACAGTGTTTTACCGGCAGAAAAGCTTCTGCAAAATTCCGCCCTGTTACCTGAGTTAAAAGTAATTGGAGAAAAAATTTTAAATAAAGAAAGACTTTCAGAAGAAGATGGCATACTTCTTTTTGAGAAAGGCAGCTTGGGTTATGTAGGTGCATTGGCAAATTATGTTAGAGAAAAACTGCATGGCGATACAACGTATTTCAATAGAAACTTTCATATAGAGCCAACCAATGTTTGTGTATTCAGTTGTAAATTCTGTTCTTATTCCAGGTTGTATGCAAAGCGGGAAGAAGGCTGGGAACTGAGTACCGAACAAATGATGCATATTGTAAAAAGCTACGATGGCAAGCCTGTAACGGAAGTGCATATTGTAGGAGGTGTTCATCCTAAAATGACTATGCAGTTTTTTATGGATTTGATGCGGCAGATAAAAGCATATCGTCCTGAATTACATATTAAAGGGTATACGCCCGTAGAGTTGGATTATATGTTTCGAAAAGCAAAAATTTCTGTTGAAGAAGGCATGAAGCAGATGAAAGAAGCAGGGCTTGATTCATTACCTGGCGGTGGTGCGGAAATTTTTCACCCTGAAATACGACAACAGATATGTGATGATAAAGTAGATGCCGATGGATGGCTGCGTATTCATGAGGAAGCACATAAGTTGGGTATGCATAGTAACGCAACAATGCTATATGGTCATATTGAAAAATACTGGCATCGTGTTGATCATATGAAACGCCTGAGAGATTTGCAGGATAAAACAGGCGGCTTCAATACATTTATTCCGCTGAAGTTTCGCAATAAGGATAACGAGATGAGTGATAAGCCTGAATCATCTGTAGTGGAAGACATGCGGATGTATGCGATAGCCCGTTTGTTTATGGATAATTTCACGCATCTTAAAGCATACTGGCCAATGCTGGGCAGGCAAAACGCGCAGCTCACCTTATCATTCGGTGTAAATGATATTGACGGTACAATTGATGATACTACTAAAATTTATTCAATGGCGGGCAGCGAGGAAACAAATCCTTCAATGAATACCGCGGAATTAGTATCACTTATTAAACAGGCAAGGCGCAAACCTGTGGAGCGCGATACGCTGTATAATGTAATAACAGATTATAGTGTTACGCCGGTAGAAAGTGAAGTTGAGTTGAATTAGGAAGGTTGCAGGTTTCAAGTTTCAGGTACATTCCTGTTACTATCAGAGCACCAAACCTATAAGGTTTGCCGAACGGCATTGCAGCACTGCAAACCTTATAGGTTTCACAAGCATCTCCCTTTCGCTTCTCACATTTCACCATTGCCCATTCACTTAATTCAACCGCTGTGTTGCAGGTTTTTCCACAACAACAGTTCTGCCCGATTTTCCGGAAGCATCAAAAGTTTTAAATGTAAAAGTTGCTGTTGCCGGTACCGGCGCTGAATATACCGGCGATTGCATCGTTGGCTCAGAACCATCAGTTGTATAATGTATGCTTATACCTGGCAACGCCACATTCGCTTTTATTTCACCATTTTCAATAACTGCCCCGGCGGGCGGAACACGGTAATTATATCCTCCGTTGGCATGTGCTAACTTTGGAAACTCTTTTTGCGCAATGGTGTTTGCAAACTGGTTCCAGCCTTCATTTATTTGCTGTATTCTTTTTTGGCGGTTGCCTTCCTTCTCCCATTTTCTTTCCGGCGACCATGCACTTTCTGCAAAGCCAATTAGTTTAGGCAACATATAATATTCAATCATATCCCTGCCTTTAATTGTTTCGCTCCACAATTGCGCTTCCAGCCCTAAAATATTTTTCTGTGCTTCGGGTTTTAATTTTTGCCAGGGGCTGTTTGGTTTATCCCATTCCAGTACTTCGCCCATCGAACTTTTAAATGTTGTATTAAACATATTGAATGGCGCAAATGCCCAGGCATTTTTTGTGTCAATAAAACCTGCCCAATACAAACCCGGTTCTGCAGGATCATTGTTATAGGCAAGATCAAAATAAAAATTAGAAACATTGCAGAGCACAATATTATACCCCTGGTTGGCTAACCGGTAACCCAGGTCTGGATAATCAAACATATTGTTCCATATATAGGGCACCACAGGCTTACTGGCAAATTCAGCATTGGGGGCAAGTTTGCCTGTTGAATCTTTAATTAAGAACGCTTCTTCCCAACCGTGTATTTCCAATCCTTTTTTCTCTAATCTTTTTAATAATTCTCTAAAAAAATACGCCTGTATATTTTTGGCATTTTTAATTTCCGGATGCTGCTTTAAAAGCTCAAGCGCATGTGGTGATTTTGTCCATGCGCCATCTGCAACCTCATCGCCACCTGCATGAAATTCATGCATCACTAATCCTGCTTCTTTATACATCTTGCCGAATTCTTCCACTACTTTTTCATAAAATTTGTATGCAGATTCACGTGTTACATCTACCACATTGTCTTTATACATCTGTGCGGAAATGTATTCTGATTTATCATCCGGATCAGTTAACCTGTACTCCTCCGCTTCCTCTTTCTTTCCTTCCTTCATTAATTTTTCATAGCGCGCTTCCATCGATTTGATAGCAGCCCTTGCATGTCCCGGAAAATTAAGTTCAGGAATGATGTTGATATGCCTTTGTTTGGCGTATTTTAAAATTTCAATGAAATCCTTACGCGTGTAATACCCGGTGCCGTAATTATCTTTTGAGTCGGCAAAAGGCCCGGAACCATAAGCAGGATGTAATGCAGCAACTTCTCTTCCACTTATATGCTGCCGCCTTGCGCCTACTTCAGTAAGTTCAGGCAAACCCGGAATTTCCACACGCCATCCTTCATCTTCTGAGGTATATAATAAAAGCCGGTTGATTTTATATTGTGCAAGCACATCAAGTATTCTGAAAATATTTTCTTTGGTTTGAAAATTGCGGCTTACATCCACATGCAAACTACGGAACGCAAAACGTGGGGCATCATCAATTACCACGTATGGTAATTTTATTTGCTTTTCTTTTTCAAGATACACTTTAGTAGGTATTAAAGAAAGCAGGCTTTGTATACCATAAAAAACGCCTGCCGCATCATAGCCCGTAATAAATACACCGTCATTATTAATAGAGATACGATAGGCTTCATTGTTTTTATTTTTCAATGATGCAGCATTAATAGAAAGATGAATACCCTTCTGCGCTGAATTGCTTGCTTTGGTTGAAAAATCTTTACCTGTAATTTCTTTAAGTCTTTCTGCCAGCAGGCGTGCTTCTTCATTTAAAGAGTCAGAAAAAGTGATAGTGGCTATATTCAAATCAAACGATCCATCAAGTTTTGTGAAAGAAAGGGGAGTGGGGATGATTGGCAATAACTGGTTTTCCGGCAATACAGATAACCCGGTATTTTCAATGTATGTTTTTTCAGCAGAGGCAGGTAATTCATGATCTGCTTTGCCCCTCAGCAATTGTTCTTTTTTTGTATACGGAATAAGCGTGTAGTCAGTAATGGGCGTAATATTTTCTTCTTTTCCATCAGCATCATAAAAAACAATATAAATACCCAGCGGCTGATCCGTATTTTTAATTACATACCCCGTGGCTTTATAATCTATAGTAACAGAATCTCCTGCTTTTAAACTAAAGCCCTGGTTGGGATAAAGCTTAAACCAGTCGCCATTTATATGCTCAATATTGGCTGGCTGGGGTGTAGTATTTGGAAGGACGGGGCTTGGTGCAATGGAAAAAAATATCTTCCAGTTTTTATCGGTTAGTGCCTGGCCGGCTTTATTGGTTAAATGAAACCGGGCAGCATATCCATTTTCTTCAAAATTAGAGAGAAGCTCCCATTTTACCGCAATATCAGCCTTACTGTTATTAACAGCGGATTGCTGCTTACAACATACAATGGAAACCAAAAGAATAAAACTGAAAAAATACTTAATGCGCATAGGGGTGAAATTTCAATATTCATGAGACTAAAACCGCGAATGTATACTGATTTATTCACCCTAATAAAAATAAAAAGCGCCTTTGATAATAAAGGCGCCATATAAACAGGAGAAATAATTATTATTCGCAGGTAAGCGCATTAACTGATTCCTGGTATGAAGCTTTCTGCTCAGCAGATAATGAGGCAAAACAGCTACTGTTAATATAATCCTGCAAAGCAGCCTTATAATTTTTGCAATTAGCTACAGACTGATTGCCCATATAAACTTCAAGAGCCTTTGTTGCATTTGTTGCAGCACTTACACAATCAACCGTTTTTTCTTTTTTACAGCTTGCAATGGTTCCACCTATAGCGGCAATGGCGAATAAAGCAATAAAAGTTTTTTTCATGACATTAGGTTTTTTTGAGTTTAAAGGTTTGACGATTAACGTATGTTATTGTAATGTTATTGCAACAGGTATAGATTACAGCATATTTTTTTGCAGGTTTGTATATGATTTAGGGGTTTATATATATAACGCCTATGAGTTAGCCTATAAGCAATGAAAGCAGGTAAATGAAGATTATGGAACTTAACCCCATCCACACAGTTGCCACAGAATATACCCGCAGCATGGTTTTCATTTCAACCCCGGAAAATTTACTGATTACCCAGAAATAAGCATCATTGGCATGAGATATCATCATAGAACCTGCTCCCATTGATAATACCGCCAGCAAACTTCCTGATGCAGTGTTTAATTCTAAAGCAGGTAATAAAGGTTGTACAATAGATGCTGCTGTAATAATGGCTACCGTTGAGGAGCCCTGCGCTGTTTTTAATAATGATGCCAGCAGGAAAGGAAAGAAAATCCCGATTTTTTCAAGCGGCAGATTATCTCCAAGATGATTACCGATATTTGTTGCATTTAGTATAGCACCAAATGCACCGCCAGCCCCTATAATTACCAATATGCCACCTGCTTTTTCCGCGCCATCCTGAAGCATGCGGCTTACCTGGTTTTTAGAACATTTGTATAAAACAGGAATGGTTAGCAATATGCCAATAAAAAGGGCTATTACCGGGTTACCTGCCACACTTAATATTTTCCAAAGCAAATGCTGATTGTTTTCCATGGTAGCAAACGCCCCGCAGGCAATCAAAATAATTGGTGCAATAACCGGCAAAAAAGCCTGCACCGCCGTGGGCTTAATAGCATATTCAGTATCTTTTGAAACCACCGGTATATTTTCTACAACAATTTTTTTGCTGGCATATTTAGCCCAGGCATACCCTGTTATAGTTGCAGGTACTGCAACAACAATACCCCATATAATAAGTTTACCTAACGCTACATTTAAAGTGCCTGCAGCAGCGGCCGCGCCTGGATGTGGTGGTATAAGACAATGAACAGCATACAGCCCGGCGGCAAGCGCTGTTGCCATAAAAGGCATAGGCAATTTTGAGCGCTGTGCCAGTTGATTATTTAAACCGCTTAAAACAATATATCCTGAATCGCAAAAAATAGGCAGCCCCACTAAAAAGCCGGTAATATTCATTGCCAATGCTGATTTTTTTTCGCCGGTTTTTTTAAGAATGGACGATGCCATTGCGTTGGTACAACCGGTATGTTCAAGAATTACGCCCAGCACTGTTCCAAAAACAATAATAAAACCAAGTGATTGCATAATATGCCCAAAGCCCTGTTTCATTGTATTTATTACAGCATCTGCCGGCAATCCTATTCCCAAACCCATAACGGCGCATGCAATGCTCAAAGCAAAAAAAGCGTGAACCTTATATTTTACTGTTAGCAATACAATAATAGCAATACTTGTAAGCAAAAGGAAAATGAACTGAGGAAAAGAGGATGCCATAATATGTTCAAGATACTATATAGAAAATATGTATACAATTATTTATAGAGCATATAATGCTTTAATGTATGGGTGCATTCCAAATTTTCGCTTCACATGTAGTTTGCCCTCATACTGCTTAACGCATAGCCCCCTCGTGCCTCGGGGGACAAGTGCCCGGCAGATTTCTCCCTCGCGTAAAAGCGATATCCCTGAATTTTGGATACGCCCTAATTTATTTCCGGCATAATTTTTTTATAATTGTGGCTGATGAATAGATTAAAAACGGCCTGGCGTATTATTAAAAAATCTTTTTTAGCTTTTTTAGCAGAAAGGGTTTTTAAATTAAGCGCTGCATTATCGTATTATACATTATTCTCTTTGCCCGGGCTTGTAATTATAGTAATATGGCTCGGAGATATTTTTTATGGACGTGCTGCTATTGAAGGCTCTGTGTACGGCGAGATAGCGGACCTGGTAGGACGACAGGCCGCTGTTCAGATACAGGATACTATTAAAAATGCAACATTATCTACCGGCAATAAGCTTACAACAATTATTGGTGTTATTACGCTCATCATTGGCGCTACCAGTGTGTTTGGAGAAATACAGGATTCCATTAACCTGATATGGCGGCTGAAAGCCAAGCCCCGCAAAGGTTGGGTAAAATTGCTTGTAAACAGGCTGTTATCTTTTTCAATTATTATAACGCTTGGTTTTCTCCTGTTGGTTTCCCTTATTGCCAACGGATTAATGGATGCGTTTATTCACCGGCTTACCATACTTTTCCCGCAAACAGAAGTAGCAGCGGTATATATTGCCAATGTAGTGCTCACTTTTGTGATTACTTCTTTTTTGTTCGGTATTATTTTTAAAGTATTGCCCGATGCTAAAATACAGTGGTGCAATGTAAGGGTAGGCGCTTTTACAACAGCATTACTTTTTATGGGCGGAAAGTTTTTAATCAGTTACTACCTTGGTCGTAGTTCTATGACATCTGCTTACGGAGCAGCAGGCTCAGTAATTGTAATTTTACTATGGGTATATTATTCCGCACTTATATTATACTTTGGCGCCATTTTTACCAGGGTATATGCTATTGAAACGGGTTCGCACATATACCCCGATAAATATGCCGTTTGGGTGAAAGAAGTAGAAATTGAATCTGAAAAATCTATTCAAAAACAACCCGAAGCAAAAAAGATTGTCAAGTCTGTGGATGACCAAAATATGGATAAGCCACTGCAGCCTGATATTTAATATTTTTTATTTGATGCCTGCTCTTTTCTTTAAATCTGCTGCTGAAATAGTTATCATTCTTCCTATTGGTTTGCCGTTGCGGTAAGTAATGATTTTCATCGTCACAGCATCTTTGGGCATAGTAACCGGCGCTGTATATTTTGGATAATATTTATCCGGAAAAGAATTATCAAAACTGTAATAAATATCCAACCCTTTTATTTCTGTAGCCATTGTTATAACCGGAAGATTCTGAGCATCTTTTTTTGCAGTAACAATCGGGTCGTATATAGCAGGTGAATATTTTTTATCTGCCAAATCAAAACGCTCAAATTGTTTTTCTACGCGGCCGGCAAAATCATCCCAGTTTCTTTTTTCTTTTGGCGACCATACCGCTTCGGAAACAGCAAATGCTCTTGGCCAAATCATATATTGCAGGTGGCGCATATTATACACTTGTTCTGTCCATAAATTTCCCTGCCCGCCTTTAATAAATTGCGGGTCTACGCCATCCGGTACAGGTTCAAACTGGTATGCCTTACTTAATCTTAACGAAGCATATACCGGTGGCTCAATAGAGGCGTCGCCCTGCATATAATCAAGGTATACATGTGTTGAAGGACTCATTACCACTTCATGTTTTTCTTTAGCCGCGGCAATGCCACCTTCAATGCCTCTCCAACTCATTACTGCTGCATTAGGCGCAAGTCCGCCTTGTAATATTTCATCCCAGCCAATAAGTTTTTTGCCTTTGGCATTCACTATTTTTTCAACGCGTTTTACAAAATAGCTTTGCACTTCATCTAAATTCTTCAACTTTTCTCTCTGCATCAATGCTTTTATCTGCGGGCTTTTTTCCCAAAAATTTCTTGCGGTTTCATCACCACCCATATGTATATATTCAAAAGGAAATATTTGCGCCACTTCCGTAAAAACCTTGTCTAAAAATTCATATACTTTTTCATTGGCCGGGCAAAGCGTGTTATCAACCAATCCATAAAAATGTCCCTTAGGCGGCCACACCATAAATTTTTCTCCGGAATTTACTTTGTATTTATCAGCGCCGGGTGTGCAGGAAAGTTCGGGGTATGAAGCAATAGCGGCAAGACTGTGCCCCGGTACATCTACTTCGGGCAATATATTAATGAACTGGTCTTTTGCATACTGAACAATTTCTTTCAAATCGTCCTGCGTATAAAATCCGCCGTAATTGCGTGGCTCATCTGGCAAGGGGTTAGAAAAATAATTGAAGGTTCCTGTTTTCTTCACATTCCATGCGCCAACAGAAGTAAGTTTGGGATAGCTTTTTATTTCAATTCTCCAACCCTGGTCATCAGTAAGATGCATATGTAGCAGGTTGAATTTGTATCTCGCCATTTCATCTATAAACTGCTTTACTTCGGCTTTTGTAAAAAAGTGGCGGGAAACATCAAACATTAATCCTCTCCACCCAAATCTTGGATAATCTTTTATTTCAACAGCAGGTATTGTCCAGTTAATATTTTTTACAGCGCTTCTGCTTTCTATTTCTTTTGGAAGCAACTGCAATAATGTTTGCACAGCATAAAATAAACCGGCAGGCGCATTGGCTGATACGGTTATGTTATCGCTTGTTACATTAAGTGTATATCCTTCATTGCCCAGCTCATTATCTGCCGTGGCATTTAACGAAAGTATTATACCATTTGTACTTGTTGCGGTTGAAGTTTTAATATTAAAACCCGTTGAAGTGTTGATGGATTTTTGCAGGTAAGCAGCTATTCTGCCAAGCTCGTTATTGCCGGCAGCAATATATATACTGCTGTTTTCAGTAAGGCTGTATACACCCTGCTTTTCAATTATAGATACCGGTTCCGGTACAATAGCCGGTTTTGGGTTTTGGGCAAAAGAGTAAATGGTAAATAAGAGGCAAACTGCGATAAGCGAAAATCTCATGCTATTCTTTTTATATTTTTCAGGGCAACAAGATATAAAAGAAAGCATATGCAAAAAAATACCCGGAAAGTTAATTTTCCGGGCATGTGTACATAAATCAGAAACGAAATATTTAATTGATTTTTACAGATGATGGATTAACACGTGAAAATCCCTGTCCTGTAGCTGTTGTATCTGCTGATAAGGTGCCATTTTCAATATACCTGATTTGTACACTCTTCAAACTATCTGTTGAACCAGGCACTCCTATAAGTAAAGCGGTATATACTTTTCTTTCTTCAAGTGTAATACTTCTTTGCGCCTGTATATTACCGTTGTTATTTACACTGATGCTAACGGCGCCGGGAGTAGCTGCAACAAATGCTGAAACATTTTTAAATGCAGCATTATCGTTAATGAGACTATTCCCATTTTCTGAAATATTTACTACAGGTGTGCCTGCATCTGCAATGGCGTTAATATACCTGATATACGCTTTGCCATTGCCGGAAAGACTATCTATTTTATCATCCACAATTATATTTTGATAAGTAGTATCGCCAACCAAAAAGAGCGAATAATATTTGTCTTTTTCAAAAATATAGTCTGTAGAAGCCAGCGTTGAGTTTGTGTTTGCATCAATTGCCGTTACTGACCTTGCACCGGTATAAATGCCAAGATATCCTCCTGTATAATTTGTATACGATAATGCTGTATTGGTAAGATTATTACCTGATAGCTGAAAACCTACGGCAGATTGCTGCGGTGCAAGGTTAAATGCGATAAGACCTGCTACCGGGGTTTCCTGGTCGCTGTTATTATTCTTCATACATGAAGAAAATAAGATGGCAGAAAATAAAACTGTGCACAGAGCAAGCCAATGCTTACGGATTAACATTAGTTTTTTCATAAAATTTCTCCTGATGTTTGTATTAAAAAATCTTTACTTCAGTTATAGTTCAATAAAATGATGCCAATCATGCCATATCATTGCAGAAAATAGATTATGATTACAGTTAGACAGTGATTTTAACATTAGGCAGTTGGTTTTGTTAGATTGGCGTTAAACTTTAACAGAGAAGAAAATAAATCTTAGTAGATTAGCTTACACATTTATCCCTATGCTCAAGAAAACCTCAGCAAAAATTATTGTGGCAATTGTTGTAATTATTGCACTGTTGATAATATTCGGACCAAAACCTGCTACGCCGGTATATGGTATGCAAATTCCTGCTGTTCCTGCCGATGCGGCATTGCTTGAAACTTTTATTAAAAGCAATGAATCAAAACACAAACTAAAACCAAATAATGAAGCAAGAATTGTTTGGTATAATGATTCATTAAAACAGAAAACAAAATATGCCATTGTATACCTGCATGGTTTTTCAGCATCGCAGGAAGAAGGCAGACCCATACACACAAACATCGCCAAAGAGTTTGGGTGTAACCTGTATCTCTCACGGCTGGCCGAACATGGTGTTGATACAAGCGCGCCGCTTGCCAACCTCACGCCATCTTTATATTGGGAGAGTGCTAAAGAAGCGCTGGCAATAGGTAAGCAAATAGGCGAAAATGTTATCCTGATGGGAACGTCAACCGGCGGCACCAATGCCTTGCAGCTTGCAGCAAATTATCCTAAAGATGTATCTGCATTAATTCTGCTCAGTCCTAATATCGCTTTGTTTCATGAACAGTCGTGGTTGCTGAATGATGCCTGGGGCTTGCAGATTGCAACAATGATTAATGGTGGAGATAGTCTTGTTTCTGCAGATGAGCGGCCACTGTATAAACAATACTGGTATTCGAGCTACCCGTTAAAAGCAGCTACAGAACTGGAAGAATATCTTGAAACAACCATGACAAAAGAAAACTTCAATAAAGTAAAACAGCCTTTGTTGATGTTGTATTATTATAAAGATGAGGTGCACCAGGATAGTACGGTGAGTGTGCCTGCAATGCTCACCATGTTTGATGAGTTAGGAACGCCCCGCGATAAAAAAATAAAACAGGCAATTCCCAATGCAGGCAGCCATGTTCTCGGCAGTTATATCCGTTCAAAAGATTTATTAAGCGTGCAGCGGGCTGTTGAAGCGTTTATGGATAAAAAGCTGGATATCCCTAAAGTAAACCGGGGCAGTTTTACTACAGTTAGTTACTGATCTTCCCTTCAATCCCCAATTTGTGGAATCTTTTTTAGATGGCATCTTATAAAACAAACGCATTAACGGAGGTATAGTTAGGGGGGGTGTAGTTTATTGTTTATAGTTTAATAAACACAAACCACAAACTATAAACTTCAAACATATCCAAATTTCTTTATTTTTTGATATAACCATTATGGCAAATACGGAAGGATTTCCTAACTTGCCCGTCCCAAAAATTATGTCGGTACAGGAAAATTGGAATGAAAAGAACAAGAAGCGCTCCTCTGGCTTCCAGGTGTTATACGATTACACCATGGGTTTTTTATGGATTTGTGTGGGATTATTCTTTCTGTTCAACAAAAAATTAGGTATAGAACTCATGAAAAGCGACCCTTTGATAGACACTATTTTTGGGATTGTAGGTATTGCCTATGGCGCATTCAGGTTATACCGGGGATACCAGAAACAAAATATTGGTAAATGAAACAGTTTAAAGAATCATATAAAATATTAATTATTTGCCTGTATGGTTTTGTAATATCTGCAACCACCAGTTGTAATGGTGGTAAACCAAAAATCGCCAATTGGTCTGACGACCTTACTTCAGGTACCATTAATATAAGCGCCGATGAATCTTTTAAACCCATTATAGATTCACAGATCAAGGTATTCATGTCTCAATACCCTAAGGCTGTAATTATACCACATTATAAATCAGAGGCTGAATGCCTTAAAGACCTGTTGAATGATAGTATAAGAATGGTAATAGTAACAAGAGGATTAAGTGAAGATGAAGTTAATTCTTTAAAAGATACGATAGGTTTTAAGCCGGCTTTCGGGAGAATCGCGTCTGATGCTATAGCAGTTATTGTAAATAATAAAGCGAAAGATTCTTTATTTACTATGAGCGATATCAGGTCTTTCATGAAAGGAATAAGTGGATATAAGCTTACCCCGGTATTGGATGGTAAAACAGCCACCAGCACCATAAGATTTATGGTAGATTCAGTATTGAAAGGGGAGAAATTATCTCCGGATATAGCAGGCGCTGATTCAAGTGTTGGTGTAATTAATTATGTTGCCAAAAATGAGAATGCAATAGGTTTTGTGGGCGTAAGCTGGATTGGCAACCCGGAAGATAAAGATCAACTTGCATTTTTAACCAATGTAAGGGTGGCATCAATAGAAGCAAGAGGTGAATCGGGAAAATTTATTAAGCCCTACCAGGCAAATATAGCAACCAAAAGATACCCAATGGTACGTGGTTTGTATTATATACTTAAGGAAAACTATAGCGGGCTGGGCAGGGGATTCACCAATTTCATTGAAGGAGAAAAAGGTCAATTAATTTTTCAAAGAGCGTATCTTGTGCCATCTAAAATGGATTTCTCTGTAAGAGATGCACAAATAAGCGAAGAATAAAGGTTCAGTAATCAGTTTTATCAAATATTTTAAATCAAAAAATCGCAATCAAAGATGATCAAGCACACAATCAGATTAATAGTAGCTTCTGCTTTACTGTGCAATGTTGCTTTTGCGCAATCGGTAGACGAAGGGAAAAAGTTCTACTATTATGAAAAGTATGTGAGCGCAAAAAATGCGCTTGAGAAAGCCGTAGCCGCTAAACCGGATGATGTAGAAGCAGTATACTGGTTAGGACAAACCTTAATTGCTCTTAAAGACACAGCAGGCGCTAAAGCTTTATTTCAAAAAGCTTTACAATCAAAGGGCAGCGATCCTTTGCTGCTGGTTGGAATAGGCCAGGTTGAATTGATGGAGAAAAAAACAAATGAAGCCCGCCAGCGGTTTGAAACTGCTATAAGCCTCACAAAAGGTAAAGATATAGGTATATTAAATGCCGTAGGTTTTGCCAATGCTTCCGCCGCCGAAGGAGATGCAAAATATGCTATTGAAAAACTCACTTTAGCTACACAGGTTAAAAAATTCAAGGAGCCTGATGTATACATTAATTTGGGTGATGCCCAACGTAAATTAATGGATGGAGGCGCCGCTGTAACCGCCTACCAGAGCGCATTTGGACTAGATCCTAAATTAGCAGAAGCTAAATATAAGATTGGTAAAATTTATGTAACCCAGGGTCCGGATCAAAAAGACATATTCCTCAAAAATTTTGAAGAAGCCGTTACCATCGACCCTGCATACGCACCAGCATATTATGATATGTATAGCTACTGGTACAGCCGCGATGTAAATAAAGCGAAAGATTATTTTGCAAAATACAAAGCCAATACAGACTTTACTCCTTCCGTTGAAGCTGAAGAAATCAGCCTGATTTATGCATCCGGCGATTTCCAGGGTGCTATTGCAAAAGCAGATGAAAAAATTCAAAAAGATGGTGATAAAGCGGATGCAAAATTATTCCGTACCAAAGCGTATGCTTACGATAAATTAGGCGATTCTGTAAATGCTTTAAAGAATATGGAATTATTCCTCGCAAAAGCATCGCCTGATATTATTCTGCCTGATAACTATGTAAAAATGGCCCAGATCTCAGCTAAATTCCCTGATAAAGTAGCGCAGGCTGACGAGTATTTTAACAAGGTAATCAGCATGGATACTGTGGTGGCTAATAAAGTAAATTATGCCAAGTCAGCATCTGAAATGTATAAAAAATTAAACGACAGGGCGAAATCTGCTGACTGGCTTACCAAAATTCTTACCTACAAACCGGATTATGGTAAAGTAGATATGTTTTATGCAGGTTGGGAAAATTTTTATGGAGAAAAATTTATTACTGCTGATAGTGTAGCTACTTTATATAAAACCAAATTCCCTGATGATATGCAGGGCTACTATCTTGCTTTCCGTACAAAATGGGCAGCAGATACTGCTGCAATATCTGCAGGAATTCCATCGGCAGCACCGGTTGAAGATGCTAAGAAATTTATTGAGTTAGCTGAGGTTGATAAGCAAAAAAATAAACAGGCGTTATTGTTGGCATATGGTTTTATGGCAGGTTATTATGCAAATAATCTGAAAGATTATCCAACTGCTGTAACATTCCTTGATAAAATATTGGAAGTAGATCCGGCAAATGCAGATGCAGCGGCTAATAAAAAGGTACTTGAAAATGCTATTAATAAGCCACAAAAAAGTAGTGCTCCTGTAAAGAAACCAGCAGGCACTAAATAGGTTGTAAATCTTTACCTATATCATAAACCCCGTAATCAATTGATTACGGGGTTTTATTTTATTTAAAAATGGTTTTTAATTGCGGCTGCCTTATTTTTGCCACTGGATTAATCTACACATCTACGGAAAACGGAAAAATAGAGGTCATCGCAGTCAAATATTGGATATATTTCTCCGTTTTACTGTTTTAAAAGTAAATCTTGAGACGAGATGATAACGTATTTCTTTCTTCAGTCCAATCCGGTTTCATCAATAGACGTTAACAGTTCGTTTAATTACTTCCCTATCGCCCTGCAGTTAGTATTTGCATTAGGCTTTGTAGCCGTAATGATGATTGTTACCCACTTGTTGGGACCTAAAAGAGCCACTGCAGAAAAATTAGACAATTTTGAGAGCGGTATTGAAAGCCATGGTAATGCCCGCCAGCCATTAGCGGTAAAATATTTCCTTGTCGCCATATTATTTGTGTTGTTTGATGTTGAGGTTATCTTCTTTTATCCCTATGCCGTAAACTTCAGGCATTTGGGCTGGAACGGTTTTATGGCGGTGCTGGCTTTTGTTGGCTTTTTTATTGCAGGGTTTTATTATATAGTTAAAAAGGGAGCGCTGAAATGGGAAGATTGACATTCCGGCAATGTGCTGAATGCTTATGAGTGCATTGTGAATTTAAAAAAATGAATTATGGCACGTCCTGTACGTTTTAATATAAGTCCGAAGCCAAGAGATAATGAAGGGCATATCAGTATGCTCGATGCTCCTGAAGGCTATACCGGCGAAGGTTTTTTTACAACAAAGCTGAGCGAGGTGGTTGGTCTTGCCCGTAAAAACTCTCTTTGGCCGCTTCCGTTTGCAACATCCTGCTGCGGTATTGAATTTATGGCTACCATGGGCGCACACTACGACCTGGGAAGGTTTGGTGCAGAGCGCATGGGCTTTACTCCCCGCCAGTGCGATATGCTGATGGTAATGGGTACGATCGCAAAAAAAATGGCGCCTGTATTAAGGCAGGTATATATACAAATGTCTGAGCCTCGCTGGGTAATGGCTGTAGGGGCCTGCGCATCAAGCGGTGGAATATTCGATTCTTACTCTGTATTGCAGGGTATTGACCAGATCATTCCTGTTGATGTATATGTGCCCGGTTGCCCGCCCAGGCCCGAAGCTATTTTAGATGGTGTGCTGGCAGTGCAGGAGCTGGTAGGAAACGAAAGTGTCAGGAGAAGAAATAGTGACAGGTATCAGCAATTGATGCTGAGCTATGGCATTCAATAATAAGAGTTCAATCATATATCCGGATGGAATTAACGAACGAATACATAAAGCAACGGCTGGTTGAAAAGTTTGGAGAAAATGTAAGCGATTTTACAGAACCTTACGGCATGCTTACATTTGAAACGCCGAAAGAAAATAACCTGAAAGTGTTGCAGTTCTTATACGATGATCCTGATTTGAAGTTCCGGTTTCTTACAGATTTACAGGCGGTTCATTACCCTCATCAACAAGGACGTGAACTGGCGGTAGTATATCATCTGCATAATATGATTGATAATGTGCGCATCAGGTTTAAAGTATTTACCAATATTGAAACGCCGGATGTGTATACTGCCACGCAGTTGTATGCATGCGCAAACTGGATGGAGCGGGAAACATATGATTTCTTTGGCGTAAATTTTATCGGGCATCCTAACCTGAAACGTATACTAAACGTGGATGAAATGGATTATTTCCCCATGCGCAAGGAATACCCCATGGAAGATCAGACACGTATTGATAAAGATGATGAAATGTTTGGAAGAGGAGGAACATTTTAAAAAACAGAGCAATGGCTGAAGCGTTATTACAACATACGAAAGAACAGAATATAAAACTTCCTGAGGGCTCGATAGAGAAGGAAACTGTTACCATAAACCTTGGACCTACACACCCTGCCACGCACGGCGTTTTCCAGAATATTCTTGAAGTTGATGGAGAAAGAATAATTTCTGCTGTACCAACAGTAGGGTATATACACAGGGCCTTTGAAAAAATTGCGGAAAGAAGACCTTTATACCAGATCACCCCGCTTACCGACAGGCTGAATTATTGCTCAAGCCCCATCAACAATATGGGCTGGCATATGACCTGCGAAAAACTTCTCGATGTAAAAACACCCAAGCGTGTTGATTACCTCAGGGTGATTATTATGGAGCTGGCAAGAACTGCGGATCATATCATTTGTAACTCTGTAATTGGCGTGGATACAGGGGCATTATCGGTGTTCCTGTATGTAATGCAGTATCGTGAGCTGATCTATGAAATTTATGAAGAGATCTGCGGCTCACGCCTCACTACCAATATCGGGAGAATAGGCGGGTTTGAAAGGGATTTTAATGCTACTGCGTGGACCAAGCTTGAAAAATTCTTACACGAATTTCCCAAAGCGTTAAAGGAGTTTGAAAATCTTTTACAACGCAACAGGATATTTGTTGACCGTACAAAAGGTGCCGGCCCTATATCTGCAGAAAGAGCGCTGAATTATGGCTTTACCGGTCCTAACCTCCGTGCAACGGGTGTTGATTATGATGTGCGCGTGCATACCCCATACTGCAGCTACCAGGATTTTGAGTTTAATATTCCTGTAGGTACAACGGGTGATGTATATGATCGCTGGCTGGTGCGCAACCAGGAAATGTGGGAATCATTAAGCATTATTCGCCAGGCATATCAAAAGATACAGGAGTTTAAAGGCGCCGAAGCCGAAGTATATCATGCCAATGTGCCTGAGTACTATCTTCCTCCTAAAGAGGATGTATACACGAAGATGGAAGCGCTGATATGGCATTTTAAAATTATAATGGGCGAAACTGAAATACCTGCGGGTGAAGTTTGGCATAGTGTGGAAGGCGCTAATGGTGAGCTTGGTTTTTATTTGATAAGCGATGGAGGGCGTGCGCCGTATCGCCTGCATTTCAGGAGGCCTTGCTTTATATATTACCAGGCTTACCCTGAAATGGTAAAAAATGCTATGCTGGCAGATGCTGTAGTTGTAATGAGTAGTTTGAATTTGATAGCAGGAGAAATGGATGCGTAATCCAATTTGAAAATTTGAAAATTTGAAAATGGAGTTTTCTGAAGAGAAATTAAAAAAGGTAGATGAGATCATAGCCCGCTACCCGGAAGGAAAGCAAAAAAGCGCCTTGTTGCCTGTATTGCACCTGGCACAGGAACAATTCGGCTGGCTGAGCCCGGAAACGATGGATTATGTAGCATCACTGTTAAAGATTGAACCGATTGAAGTATATGAGGTAGCTACTTTTTACAGCATGTATAATTTAAAGCCGGTGGGCAAATATATGTTTGAGGTTTGCCAGACAGGTCCCTGCATGATTAAAGGCAGCGATGATATTGTAGCATATATAGGTGAAAGATTGGGCATTAAACCGGGCGAAACAACCAGTGATGGTTTGTTTACCCTTAAAACAGTGGAGTGCCTTGGCGCCTGTGGGTATGCACCTATGATGCAGATGGGCAAGCATTATAAAGAGCATCTTACCAAAGAAAAAGTAAACGCGATTATTGAAGAATGCAGGAGGAATGCTGCAACGAATAACTAAGTATATGCGGTTTGCTTTTGCCATAATATTGTTCTTTACAACAGCAATTGTGCATGCGCAAACTGATAGTGTGGTAGTGAAGGAAAGCGTTGCAAAACTGGAGAATGCATTGATCGCAAAGAATTTCCAGGATTTGCAGGAACTCCTGTTTGATAATGTAAATTTCGGGCATTCAACAGGGTGGGTACAAACAAGAGATGAGGTGATCAATGATTGCAAGAGTGGAAAGCTTGTTTATCAGAAAATAGAAAGAGAGAACCTTTATGTTGCAGCCATTGGTAAAGATTGGGCAACAGTGCGATATACCGGAGTAGCAGAAGGATTGAACACCGGTAAGGAATTTAAGATAGCGCTGCATGTATTGCAGCTCTGGGTAAAAAATAAAAAAGGCAAATGGCAACTGGCAGCCAGGCAGGCTACCAAATTGCCCGAACAACCAAAATAAAATTAAGCGATCGCAATAATATCGCTGATCAGAATATGGGAGTAAAATTATTATTAAAAGATGCGCATGTGGAAGGTATCCGTTACTACGATACATACCGGAAACAGGGTGGCTATGCTGCGGTGGAAAAAGCTTTGAAGATGACGCCTGAAGCGATCGTTGAAGAAGTTAAGAAAAGCGGTTTACGTGGTCGTGGCGGTGCCGGCTTCCCTGCCGGCATGAAGTGGAGTTTCATTGCTAAGCCGGAAGGCATTCCACGCCATCTGGTATGTAATGCTGATGAAAGTGAGCCGGGAACTTTTAAGGATCGCTACCTGATGGAATTCATTCCGCATTTGTTGATTGAAGGTTTAATTGTCAGTTCATTTGCGTTGGGCAGTAATGCAACATACATCTACATCCGCGGCGAATATGCCTGGATTCCTGATATATTAGAGCAGGCTATTGCCGAAGCAAAAGCAAATGGTTTTCTGGGAAAAAATATTTTAGGCTCCGGTTTCGATTGCGAAATATATGTGCAGCGTGGCGCCGGTGCGTATATCTGCGGTGAAGAAACGGCATTGATTGAATCACTGGAAGGCAAAAGAGGTAATCCCCGCATCAAGCCTCCGTTTCCTGCGGTAAAGGGTGTTTGGGATCGCCCAACGGTGGTGAATAATGTGGAAACACTTGCTGCAGTTGTACCTATTATAAACCTTGGGGGTGAAGAATATGCGAAGATCGGTGTAGGCCGCTCAACCGGCACAAAATTAATTTCCGCTTGTGGCAATATCAATAAGCCCGGTGTATATGAAATAGATATGACCATCAGCGTGGAAGAATTTATTTACAGTGATGAATATTGCGGAGGTATTGCAAATGGTAAAAGGTTAAAAGCCTGCATACCCGGGGGGGCATCTGTGCCTATCTTACCTGCTAATCTTTTGCTGAAAACAGCTAAAGGTGAAACAAGGTATATGAATTATGAAAGCCTGAGTGATGGTGGTTTTGCCACAGGCAGTATGATGGGCAGTGGCGGTTTTATTGTATTTGATGAAGATCAGTGCGTGGTGAAGCATACCTATACGTTGGCCCGTTTTTACCGTCATGAAAGCTGCGGGCAATGCAGCCCCTGTCGTGAAGGTACAGGCTGGATGGAAAAGATTTTGAAGAACATTGACACGGGCAAAGGAAAGATGAGCGATATTGATTTGTTATGGGATATACAGCGCAAGATTGAAGGCAATACCATTTGTCCTTTGGGTGATGCAGCGGCATGGCCTGTTGCGGCGGCAATCCGTCATTTCCGGGATGAGTTTGAATGGCATGTGCTGAACCCGGAAGAATGCCAGCGCAGGAATTACGGCCTGGCGCATTATGCGGATGCAAGAGAGGTGGTGGCGTAGGGAGGGAGTTTCACGCGGCGCTCGCGGAGGAGCGGCGACGCAATGGGAGATAAAATTCGCGGCGTCGCTGCACCGTTGCGTTCGCCGCGTGAAATAAAATAATAAATAGCTAACCTATGACCGAAAATGAAATTGCCACCTTAGTTCTTGATATAGCATTCAGGATCCATAGGAAATATGGTCCAGGACTTTTTGAAAGTGTATACGAAGAAATTTTCTGTTATGAATTAAGTAAAACAGGAGTTTTCTTTAAAAGGCAACAAGCAATTCCGCTTGTTCACGAAGAAGTAAAGTTGGAAATAGGGTTCAGGGCAGATGTGATCATTGAAAATAAAGTAATTGTTGAAATTAAAAGTATAGAAGCCGTAGCTGATATCCATTTTAAACAGGTATTAACCTATTTGAAATTGTCGGGTTTAAAGCTTGGATTACTGATTAATTTTAATATAGTGCTAATGAAAGATGGTATACACAGAATAGCAAATAAATTATAAAACGCTGCGTCGCTGATTCGTTGCGTTCGCCGCCTGAAAAATATTATGGCTGAAGAAAAAAAATTATTCAAGGTTACTATCGACAACATAACTGTTGAAGTGGAGCCGGGCACAAGCATCCTGAATGCTGCAAGGCAGATAGGCGGTGATGTTACACCGCCGGCAATGTGCTATTATAGCAAGCTCAAGGGCAGTGGTGGTAAGTGCCGCACCTGCCTGGTAGAAGTAGCTGCAGGCTCAACTGCTGACCCGCGACCAATGCCAAAGTTGGTAGCATCATGCAGAACGAATGTGATGGATGGCATGATCGTAAAAAATATTACGAGTGAAAAAGTGCAGGATGCCAGGGCCGGTGTAGTAGAATTTCTTTTGATCAATCATCCGCTTGATTGTCCTATCTGCGACCAGGCCGGAGAATGTCACCTGCAGGATCTAAGCTATGAGCATGGCAAGGAAGGCACACGGTTTGAATTTGCCAAAAGAACCTTTAAAAAACACGACCTCGGTCCCTATATTCAACTGCACATGACAAGATGCATACTTTGCTATCGTTGCGTATTTGTTGCAGAACAGCTTACTAACAAAAGAGTACATGGTGTGCTCGACAGGGGTGATCATGCTGAGATAGCTACTTATATAGAGAAAGCGCTGGATAATGATTTTATAGGAAACGTAATTGATGTTTGCCCGGTTGGTGCATTAACAGATAAAACTTTCCGTTTTAAAAATCGTGTGTGGTTTACCAAACCGGTAAACGCATCATGCAAATGCGATAAATGCAGCGGTAAAGTACACTTGTGGATGAGAGGAGATGAAGTATTGCGTGTTACTGCCCGCAAAGATCAATGGGGTGAGGTGGAAGAATGGATCTGCAACACCTGTCGCTTTGAAAGAAAAGATATTAAAGACTGGACGATAGAAGGGCCGGTTAATGTAAACAGGCATTCTGTAATATCACAGGGACACTATGTAGGTTTAAAAATGCCGGATGAAACATTCAGCAAAGTGATGAATGGAAGACAACCAAAATTATTGATGGATATTCACAGTGTAAGTGAGGTGAACAAGCCGAATGTGAACCTGGCTGCCATTCCCGGGCCGGCGCATTCAACGGATTTTGATACAAAAACGGGTAAATAATATTTCAAGCATACCGAATACACTTTTATGAGTATAAGTATACTGGCATTAGATTGGGCATTTGTAATAGAGAAAATGGTATTGATCGCTATCGTTATTTCAGTTTCACTAATTGTTGCTATGTATGCCACATACGCCGAAAGAAAAGTAGCCGGCGTTATGCAGGACAGGCATGGACCTAACCGTGCAGGGCCTTTCGGTATACTGCAGCCGCTGGCAGATGGATTAAAGCTATTTTTTAAAGAAGAGGTCATTCCCAATAATTCGAGCAAATGGTTGTTTATATTAGGACCCTGCCTTGCCATGCTTACCGCAATGATGACTTCCGCTATTATTCCCTGGGGCGGAACAGTTGAGATAGGCGGAAGAATGATTGATTTACAAATTGCAGATATCAATATTGGTATTTTGTATGTGTTTGGCGTGGTGAGTATGGGTGTATATGGCATTATGATCGGGGGCTGGGCAAGCAATAACAAATTCTCGCTCATGGCTGCGCTCCGTGGTGCCAGCCAGGCAATCAGCTATGAATTAGCAATGGGTTTATCATTGATTGCATTACTTATGCTTACCGGCTCTTTAAGTTTAAAAACTATTGTAGAGCAACAAATCAATAGCAACTGGTGGAATATTGTTTACCAGCCACTCGGATTTTTTATATTCTTCGTTTGTGCGTTGGCGGAATGTAACCGTGCGCCATTTGATCTTCCAGAAGCAGAGAGTGAATTGAATATGGGTTATCACCAGGAGTATTCTTCCATGAAACTCGGGTTTTATCTTTTTGCCGAATACATAAATATGTTTATCAGTTGCACTATCATAGCCACATTATTTTTTGGCGGCTACGATATGCCATTTGTTGATGAATCAAAACTTTCCGGTGTTACGGCATTGTTAACCGGTGTAGCCGCATTATTCGGCAAAACATTTATACTGATTTTTGTTTTTATGTGGATCAGGTGGACATTGCCCCGTTTCAGGTATGATCAATTAATGAATTTGGGTTGGAAAGGATTAATACCTTTGGCATTGTTCAATATGGTGCTTACGGCAGCTATTGCACTATATACAATGAAGTAATGTTGATTTTAGTTGGGTTGTATGAATGATAAAAATACTTTTGTGCAACTTTTATATAGTTTCTTCTTTGAAGAAATAAAAAGTAAATATGCAGTCATTAACACAAAGAGCAAAGTCGGTTGACAGGAGCCCGTTGAGTTGGCTTGAGAAGATATACGTCTGGAATATCTTCAAAGGAATGCTCATTACATTTGGTCATATTTTTAAGAAAAAAGCCACCATACAATATCCTGAACAAACAAGACCATTCAGCCCCGTGTTTCGCGGATTGCACGTGTTGAACCGCGATGAAGAAGGACGTGAACGCTGCACTGCCTGCGGTTTATGTGCAGTGGCTTGCCCGGCAGAAGCTATTACAATGGAAGCTGCCGAACGTTTGCCTGGTGAGGAAAAATTATACAGGGAAGAGAAATATGCGGCAAGGTACGAGATCAATATGCTGCGTTGCATTTTTTGCGGATTATGTGAAGAGGCTTGTCCCAAAGACGCAATATACCTGAGTGAAACTTTTGCTCCTGCAAACTTCAGCCGCAAAAGCTTTATTTATGGCAAGCCGGATTTATTGATCCCTGACCCTGTAACAAAACCAGAAGAATTTAAAGAAGCGAAAGGGTTAATTGAAAAAAAGAAAAAATCAAAGTCCTGATATAACAACCAACGAACGACTACTATAATGGGAATTACACAAATGCTTTTTTGGTTTCTTACGGTACTTGCACTTGGAAGTGCGCTGATGGTTGTATTCAGCAAAAATCCTGTGCATAGTATTCTCTGGCTTATTATTACATTCTTTGCTATCACCGGACATTACATACTACTTAATGCACAGTTTCTCGCTATAGTAAATATTATAGTGTACGCAGGCGCCATCATGGTATTGTTTCTTTTTGTGGTAATGATGATGAACCTGAACGAAATATCTTCTCCATTAAAAAATAAATGGCTGAAGTTTGCAGGCGTTATTTCAGGCTGTAGCCTTTTGCTGGTGTTGATTGCCGCGTTAAAAGACACAGATACCATGCAGCAGGAAGTTTTATTAAATACCGGTAAAATCGGTTTGATCAATAATTTGGGCACAGTGTTGTTCAGCGATTATGTATTACCATTTGAAATAAGCAGCGTGCTTTTTTTAAGTGCCATGGTAGGAGCAGTGGTGATTGGGAAGAAGTGAGGGGAGGAAGTTGTATGTGGCAGATGATAAGCGGTAAGGCATAAGGTGAAAGGTGTAGGGTGTAGGGCGGAAGCAACCTGCGACTTGTAATCTGTAACTTGTAACTGAAATTTGAACTATGACCATCAATCATTATATATTTTTATCTGTTGCTTTGTTTTGCATTGGCATCATTGGGGTATTAACGCGCCGCAATGTGATCATTATTTTTATGTGCATTGAGTTAATGTTTAACGCAGTGAATCTTTTGCTGGTAGCATTCTCTAAAATGCATTACCTCGCGGCATCTGTTGTAGATCCGGCTACAACCGCAGGCACAGACGGGCAATTGTTTGTATTTTTTATAATGGTGGTAGCAGCGGCTGAAGTAAGTGTTGGATTGGCTATAATAGTAATGATGTATCGCAATACACATTCTATAGATGCAAGTTTTTTGAACAGACTAAAACATTAATGCGCATTTCAACCAGGCAGTTTGCCCGGTTTTGCGTACTATATACCTGATATGAGTACATTAGTTTACCTGGTTCCTTTGTTTCCTTTGATCGGTTTTCTGATCAACGGGTTGGGAAGGAAACGTCTTTCCAAATCGCTTACCGGTATTATTGGCAGCGGCGTAATATTAGCTTCTTTTATAGTAAGCCTTATATTGTTTTTTGATGTTAAAGCCGGGCATGCAGGCGTGGTAAAACTGTTTGATTTTATTAGCATAGGTAAGCTGGATATTCCTTTTGCCTTCCAGGTAGACCAGTTGTCTTCCATATTTTTATTAATAATAACAGGCGTAGGCTTTTTAATACATGTATACTCCACAGCATATATGCATGAAGAAAACAGCGATCACTATGCAAGATATTTTGCATACCTCAACCTGTTCATTTTCTCCATGCTATTACTGGTGCTTGGCGCTAACTATCTTATTATGTTCATTGGTTGGGAAGGCGTTGGTCTTTGTTCTTATTTATTAATTGGTTACTGGTTTAAAAATAACGACTATACCAATGCGGCAAAAAAAGCCTTCATCATGAACCGTATTGGTGATTTTGGTTTTCTGCTTGCAGCCTTCTGGATTATTCAACAATTTGGTTCATTAAATTTTGCCGATGTATTTTCAAACGCATCCGGTATGCAAATGAATGATAAGGTGCTGGTTGGAATAACATTATTACTATTTCTCGGTGCAACCGGTAAAAGTGCACAGATACCATTATATACCTGGTTGCCCGATGCGATGGCTGGTCCAACACCTGTATCTGCGCTTATCCATGCTGCTACAATGGTTACCGCAGGTATTTATATGATAGCACGCAGCAATATTTTATATACACTTGCACCAACCACACAGGGCGTGGTAGCGGTTATAGGTTTGGCAACAGCGATCCTTGCGGCAACCATCGCTATCAAACAAAATGATATTAAAAAAGTGCTGGCTTATTCAACCGTCAGCCAGTTGGGCTATATGTTTTTAGGTTTGGGTGTGGGCGCATACACAGGCGCTGTATTCCATGTAATGACGCATGCTTTCTTTAAAGCATTATTATTCCTCGGTGCAGGTTCGGTTATACATGCCATGCATCATGAACAGGATATCCGCAAAATGGGTGGATTGAAGAAAGCGCTTCCTGTTACACATATTACTTTTCTTATTGGTTGTATAGCTATTGCAGGTATACCCCCGTTGAGTGGTTTCTTTTCAAAAGATGAAATTTTGGCAGCAGCATTTTCTGCAAGCACCGTATATTGGGTGATAGGCGTTCTTGGCGCGGTTATGACGGCTTTTTATATGTTCCGTTTATATGCCACCACTTTCCTCGGCAAATTCAGGGGCACACATGAGCAGGAACATCACCTGCACGAAAGCCCGAAAGCAATGACTATTCCTTTGATTGTGCTGGCTATATTAGCAGCAATATCAGGCTTTATAGGCGTGCCTGCGGTACTGGGCGGCAGTCATGAGCTGGAACATTTTCTTGCACCGGTATTTGCCGGCTCAGTAAAATTGCAGCATCCGCACGAAATAAATCATAATACAGAATACATGCTGATGGGTGCATCGGTTGCCCTGGCAGCTATTGCCATTTTGTATGCAGTAAGCAGGTTCAGCAAAAAGCCCGAATTAAACGATGCGGGAGGATTTGGAAAAGTGCTGGAGAACAAATGGTATATAGATGAGTTGTATGATGCTGTAATTGTAAAGCCATTGCGTGGTATTTCTGCCTTCTTAAATAATGTGGTTGAAAGGCTTGGCATAGATGGCGTGGTAAATGGTGTTGGCCGCATTGTACATTATGGAAGCAGACAGTTAAGATTATTACAGAGCGGGCAGGTTGGCGCATATATTTTAATTATGGTTGTGGCGGCGTTGGCTTTATTCATTATTCAATTGTTTGTTTTATAAGCTATGAATCCTAAAGACGTATTACTTACTTTTCCGGAATTGCTGCTTTGGTTTCCTTTAATCAGCGGGTTAATAGCTTTTGCTTTAAAGAAAAGTGACCAGGCAAAAAAATGGGCGTTAACTTCTTCTTTTATCACTGTAGGTATTGTTGCGGCAAGCCTGTTCTTCACTGATCAGAAATATTTCAACTTCAATAATGTAAGTTATTTCTGGATGCCATCTATCGGCAGCAGTTTTGCATTAATGTATGATGGTATGGGAAGAATGCTTTGCCTGCTCACAGCCATTTCTTTCCCGCTCGTTTTCTTATCTACCTATAATAATGATTATAAAAAGCCAAATTCATTTTACGGTTTAATGCTGCTTACACAAGCAGGCCTGATGGGTGTGTTTTGCGCGATGGATGCACTGGTATTTTACTTCTTCTGGGAGCTGGCGCTTATACCGGTTTATTTCTTATCATCCATATGGGGTGGAGAAAAACGCATACAGGCAACATTCAAATTCTTTGTATACACATTTGCAGGATCGCTCTTATTGCTTATCGGTATCATCTATGTATACCTGCATACACCTGAAGGCACTTTTTCATTGCGTACTTTCATGGATGCCAAGCTTCCTCCCGGCAAAGAAAAATTTGTTTTCTGGTTATTTTTTATCGCGTTTGCTATCAAGATGCCGGTATTCCCTTTTCATACCTGGCAGCCCGATGCATACGAGCAATCACCCACCGGCGTAACCATGATATTAAGTGGTGTGATGGTGAAGATGGGCGTGTTCGCGCTGATCCGCTGGCTGGTGCCGGTATTTCCTTACGCTACACAAATATTCAGCAATATTATTATTGTACTTGCTGTTATAGGAATGATATACGCATCCTGCATTGCCTGGATGCAGGATGATATAAAACGACTGGTAGCATATTCTTCCATTGCGCATATAGGGCTAATGTGCGCCGCAGTGTTTGCAAGGGCTGAAAGCGGTGTGGAAGGTGTGATGGTGCAGATGTTCAACCACGGTATAAATATTATAGGATTGTGGATAGTGGTAAATGCTATTGAAAAATACTGGGGTACAAGAAAGATATCTGAGCTTGGCGGACTTGCCAATACTTCACCAACGCTTACCATTTTCCTCGTGATCATTGCGTTGGCAAATATCGCCCTGCCATTAACCAATGCTTTTGTGGGTGAGTTCCTGATGTTTAACGGGTTGTTTACCTACGGTAAATGGACAACAGCTATCGCACTGATCAGCATTATACTGGCAGCTGTATATACGCTTAATATGATCCAGAAAGTATTTTACGGGCCGGTAAGAGCGCATTATCCTTTAGCTGGTGTAACAAAGCTGGACAAAGGAGCAATTATAGCTTTATCAGTGATCGTTGTTATCATTTTTGTATTGGGTGTTTATCCAAAGCCATTGATCGAGCTTACGATAAATACGGTGGGGGCATTTATGAGTAAGGTGCAGGGGCTGTGAGAAGAAAGTGGTAAGAAAGGTGTAGGGCATAGGGTGTAAGGTATAGGATGGAACTGCAACCAGAGACCTGGAACTTGTAACCTGCAACTTGTAACATGCAACAACAAACAGGCAAACACTATTAATAATTCAAGAGGCATTTAGAAGATTATGATCGCATTAATATTATCGGCATTATGGGGCGTAGTAATGATGTTCAGCGGTATTTTTTTGAAAAATAAAAAAGCTGCGGCTCCTGTTGCTATTATAGGTATCATAGCATTGCTTGTTGTTACTTATCTTGAGTATAGCACTGTTCTTTACCTCGATGCAGATATACGCGGCATGCTGAAATTCTCTCCGTTCGGGCAGGTGTTTACAGGCATTGTATTCTTCTGTACATTGATCTATTTTATTTTGAATGCCACTGAATTTGAAGAAACAGGCAATGATACTTTTGAATACTACGCGCTGATCTTTTTTATTCTGTCAGGTATCGGCCTTGTAACTTATTTCAATACGCTCCTGATGCTTTTCCTCGGTATAGAAATCATCTCAATACCATTATATATACTGGCAGGAAGCGATAAAAAGAATCTTAAGAGCAATGAAGCATCATTGAAATATTTTTTGATGGGTGCATTTTCATCAGGTATTATGCTGATGGGAATTGCTTTTTTGTATGGCGCTTCAGGAACATTTTATGTTGATGGCATTAATGTTGCCACTGCAGGATTTAGTCCAATGATCGCGATAGGATTGGTGCTTTTACTTATCGCTATGTCGTTTAAAGTAAGTGCCGCGCCATTCCATTTCTGGACACCTGATGTATATGACGGATCTCCAACCGTGGTTACATCATTTATGGCTACCATTGTTAAGGTTGCGTCTTTTGTAGCTTTTCTGTGTTTGTTTGATAATGCTTTTGGTAAAGTGCATGCCGATTGGCAGATACTTGTTGCGCTTATTACCGCAGCAACGCTGTTTATCGGGAATATTACTGCCGTTTTTCAGCAGAGTGTGAAAAGAATGCTTTCATATTCGAGCATAGCGCAGGCAGGGTTTATGCTGCTGGCTGTATTCTCTTTAAACACATTTGCAAAAGAAGGTTTGATATTATATGCTGCAGCTTATTCACTGGCTACTATCGGAAGTTTTGCAATAGTGGCAAAAATGAAGGATTATTCTTTAGAAGGGTTTAACGGGCTGGGAAAAACACAACCTTTCCTCGCGTTAATGAATACCATTTTCCTGCTATCATTAACAGGTATTCCTTTAACCGCGGGTTTCTTTGCCAAGTATTATATGTTGATCGGCGCTGTTAAAGCCGGCAATCAAATCTGGCTGGTAATTTTTGCTGTATTGATGGCGGCTGTAAGCGCATATTATTATTTCCGCGTCATACAGGCCATGTATTTTAAGGAAGGCAACGCCGGAACCAAACCTGTATCTCCTGTTTTTAAGTATACCCTGCTCTTTACCGCTATATTGGTTATAGTATTAGGTATGTTCCCGAGTTTGCTTACAAAGGCGTTGTATTAGGAAGGTAGTTGATAGTTACAAGTTCCAAATTCCAGGTTGCAGGTACTTAAATTACAAAGTTGGTGCTAAATAGTTGGCACAGGTTGCAAGACTTACTATTTATAAAACAGGTTTTTGCTTTTGTGCCTGAAATTTGCAACCTGAAACACTGACAGCTGCCTGCTAATTTTAAATTTAACCCCGTTCCTTTCGCATTTACCTTTGCATATCTTACCTTTGCCCGGTTTTTTTCGTGCCGGCTCAAACTAACGCATTAGTAGTCAACGAAAGATGCCCGACATTCTTTCAAATCTTTATTAAGAAATGCCTAAAGACAATTCCATCAAAACAGTCCTGATCATTGGTTCAGGCCCCATCGTTATAGGACAAGCTTGTGAATTTGATTATTCAGGAACCCAGGCTTCCCGAAGCCTGAGAGAAGAAGGTGTGAAAGTGATCCTTATTAACAGTAATCCTGCCACCATTATGACCGACCCAATGATGGCAGACCGTGTATACCTTTTGCCATTAACGGTAGAGAGTATTGAACAAATATTAGAAGAAAACCAGATAGATGCGGTGCTGCCTACTATGGGCGGGCAAACCGCGCTGAACCTTGCCAAAGAAGCGCAGGAATTAGGCATTTGGGAAAAATATAATGTGCGATTGATAGGGGTGGATATTAAGGCTATTGATAAAGCTGAAGACAGGGAAAAATTTCGCCAATGGATGATTGAGCTTGGTATATCAGTTGCTCCAGCAAAAACTGCCAACTCATTTTTAGAGGGAAAAGAATTTGCGCAGGAAATTGGCTTTCCCCTGGTAATTCGCCCATCTTACACACTTGGCGGAACCGGCGGCGGTTTTGTACACAGCAAAGAATTTTTGGATGAAGCATTGAACCGCGGCTTATCTGCTTCGCCTATACACGAAGTGTTAGTAGAAAAAGCAGTATTAGGCTGGAAAGAATTTGAGCTGGAATTACTCCGTGATAGCGCTAACAATGTAGCCATCATTTGTACGGTTGAAAACTTTGACCCGATGGGTGTGCATACCGGCGATTCTATTACCGTGGCGCCGGCAATGACATTGAGCGATACCGCTTTTCAATTGATGCGCAATACGGCTATATGCATGATGCGTGATCTTGGCAATTTTTCTGGTGGTTGTAATGTGCAGTTTGCACTTAACCCGCAAACAGAAGAAATTATAGCTATTGAAATTAACCCGCGTGTAAGCCGTTCTTCTGCATTAGCGTCAAAGGCTACGGGTTACCCTATCGCTAAAATAGCGGCAAAACTTGCCATTGGTTACAATCTTGATGAATTAAAAAATCAAATCACTCAATCAACATCCGCATATTTTGAACCCACGCTTGACTATGTAATTGTAAAAGTTCCACGCTGGAATTTTGACAAGTTCAAAGGTGCAAATGATACATTAGGATTGCAGATGAAATCGGTAGGTGAAGTAATGTCAATCGGTCGCAATTTTACTGAAGCTATACAAAAAGCTTGTCAGAGTTTGGAAAACGAAGCGGTAGGTTTAGGATATTATGGCAAGAGTCTTATGCATTCAGATGAGATTGTGGAATACCTGAAAACACCAAAATGGGACAGGTTGTTCCGCATAAAAGATGCGTTGATGATGGGTGTGAGTGTAAAATCCATTTGCGAAGCAACACGCATTGACCGCTGGTTTATTTACCAGATACAGGAGATTGTAAATATTGAAAATAAAATTGCCAAATACAACGGAGATACCTTGCCGGATGAGCTGTTGATTGAAGCAAAGCATAATGGCTTCAGCGACGAGCAGATTTGCCGTATATTGAAAGATGGTACAACAGACGAAGAAATATATGAGCGCAGGAAAAAGATGGGCTTAACCCGTGTATATAAAATGGTAGATACCTGTGCTGCGGAATTTGAAGC
The DNA here is from genome assembly GCA_020847395.1 of Chitinophagaceae bacterium. GTDB lineage: Bacteria > Bacteroidota > Bacteroidia > Chitinophagales > Chitinophagaceae > Agriterribacter. Next base: position 19,095 of record JADLCD010000107.1, on the reverse strand, counting down.
GAAAACGCCTTATTTCTATTCCAGTTTTGAAGCGCCTTCTGTTGCCTCAAAAGGTAATGGCGTAGTGCATAACGAAAGCCAGGTTAATAAGAAAGCAAAAAACAAAGGATCAGTTATTGTACTTGGCTCCGGCCCTAACCGTCTTGGCCAGGGTATTGAATTTGATTATTGCTGCGTGCATGGTTTGATGGCGATAAAAGAAGCAGGATATGAAGCTATTATGGTAAACTGTAATCCAGAAACGGTTTCAACGGATTTTGATATTGCTGATAAATTATATTTTGAACCGGTATTTTGGGAGCATTTGTGGGAAATTGTAGCATATGAAAAACCTGTTGGTGTAATTGTGCAGCTTGGCGGACAAACAGCATTGAAACTTGCTAAGCGTCTTCACGAAAAAGGCATTCGGATTATAGGAACTTCTTTTGATAGCATGGATATAGCTGAAGACAGGGGAAGATTCAGTGACCTGTTGAGAGATCTTGGTATTCCGTATCCTAAATATGGTACTGCATATAATACGGATGATGCTATTGAAGTAGCGAAAGAAGTTGGGTATCCTGTACTTGTTCGCCCCAGTTATGTGTTGGGCGGGCAAAGAATGCGTATTGTATTGAATGATGAAGAACTCGAAAAAGGAGTATTGAGTTTGTTGAAACATCTTCCCGGCAATAAAATTTTGATTGATCATTTTCTCGACCGTTGCCAGGAAGCAGAAGTAGATGCGATATATGATGGAGAAACATTCCATGTAATGGGTGTGATGGAGCATATTGAGCCCGCTGGTATACATAGCGGTGACAGCAATGCGGTGTTGCCTGCATTCAACCTCACTCCTATGGAAGTAACTACCATGGAATTTTATTCTGAAAAAATTGCGAGAGCATTGGATATACGCGGGCTTATTAATATACAGTTTGCCATTAAAGATGGTACCGTATATGTAATTGAAGCAAACCCGCGTGCTTCACGCACCACGCCGTTCATCGCCAAAGCATACCAGATACCTTATCTTAACATTGCTACCAAAGTAATGTTGGGTGAAGTAAAGCTGAAGGATTTAACTTTCAAGAAAAACCTGAAAGGCTTTGCCATTAAAGAACCCGTTTTTAGTTTTGATAAATTCCCCGGAGTAAATAAAGAGTTAGGGCCTGAAATGAAATCTACCGGCGAAGCTATACGTTTTATAAAAGATCTCCGCGATCCATACTTCAGAACTTTGTATAAAGAGAGAAGTATGCATTTGAGTAAGTAATTGTATAAATATTAAGGTATTAACAACCTCGCAGGATTTAAAACCTGCGAGGTTTATTTTTATACATTCTTTCCGGTATTCATCGATAATCTTCACGCAGCGTTCACAGCGGAGCAGCGTTAGCAACGAATGCTTCTTTGCGGGCTTTACCCCGTTGCGTACGCCGCGTGAAATATACTTTCCCAACCCGACTAAGACCCAAAACTCACGGTATTTAATAAACTTAGGTTTTTTAAATAATTTCGTTAATTGCTGTAATAATTTAAATACATTCGCATCATTCTTTAAATTTTATTTAATACATTATTGCAGAAGTCAATTTTTTTTGCAAAGCCCTTAAAATTGTTTGTTTGTCTACTATGCAGGAGTTAATACATCAATTTCTGGAAAAGGTAAAATCCAGGAATGCCGGAGAAAATGAATTTTTACAGGCTGTAACAGAAGTTGCAGAATCTATACTTCCCTATATTCATGACGTTCCCCAATATAAAAATGCCAGGATATTAGAAAGAATTGTTGAGCCTGAAAGAGTTATTATTTTCAGGGTTCCCTGGTTAAATGACAAAGGCGAAGTTGAAGTAAACAGGGGATTTCGCGTGCAGATGAACAGTAGTATCGGCCCTTACAAAGGTGGTCTTCGTTTTCATCCTTCTGTAACACTAAGCGTATTAAAGTTTCTTGCCTTTGAGCAGGTATTTAAAAATAGTCTTACCGGTTTGCCAATGGGTGGCGGTAAAGGAGGCTCCGACTTTGATCCAAAAGGAAAATCTGATAATGAGGTAATGAAGTTCTGCCAGAGTTTTATGACGGAACTCTATCGTCATGTTGGTGCAGATATTGATATTCCTGCAGGCGATATAGGTGTGGGAAAAAGAGAGATTGGTTATTTATTTGGACAATATAAACGTATACGCGGTGAGTTTAGTGGCGTTTTAACCGGCAAAGGATATGAGTGGGGCGGAAGCTTAATCCGCCCGGAAGCTACAGGCTACGGGCTTGTTTATTTTGTAGAAGAAATTTTGAAGGTAACCGGAGACTCATTGGTTGGTAAAAAAGTAGCTATATCGGGTTCCGGAAATGTAGCGCAGTTTGCTGTTGAAAAATGTATTGAAAAAGGAGCTGTGGTATTAACTATGTCTGACTCAGAAGGATTTATATATGACCCGGATGGGATTGACGAAAACAAACTTGCATACATCAAACATTTAAAAGATAATGAAAGAGGTAGAATTAAGGAGTATGCAAAAAAATATAATTGCAGTTTTTTTGCCGGAGAGCGCCCCTGGAAAATAAAATGTGATATAGCATTGCCCAATGCAACACAAAATGAATTAAATGGAGATGATGCTTTACTATTAATTAAAAACGGTTGTATTTGTGTAGCCGAAGGAGCAAATATGCCATGTACGCCTGAAGCTGTAACTGTTTTTCATAAGGCAAAAATTTTTTATGCCCCTGGTAAAGCGGCTAATGCAGGTGGAGTAGCTGTATCTGGTTTAGAAATGTCGCAAAACTCTCAACGTTATGCATGGACACGCGAAGAAGTGGATAGTAAGCTAAGAAGTATTATGCGGGAAATTCATAAAATATGTATTAAATACGGCAAAGACAAAGACGGCTATATAAATTATGAAAGAGGTGCAAATATTGGCGGCTTTGTAAAAATTGCAGATTCGATGCTTGCACAGGGTGTTGTATAATTTTCAATACTATATTTCGCCGGTATACGCAGGCCTATACTCAAATACTTCTCTATATACATAACAGCATTGCAGATAACAATCAAATCGATCAAATAGTATACAAGATTTTTTACAGGTGGGTAGTGACCTGCCTACCGGACAGGCAGGCACCCACCTGTAAAACCCGCTACCGGTTGGTGTCTCACCGACCGGAATGACACATATGAAGCGAAAATTTGAAATGTACCCCATTGTATTGTAAATGAATCTTTTTATTAGTACATTAGTTTGTTGCGAGTATTTTTCTAAAAACCTCTTTACCCGTTGGAATACTGGTTCGCTAATACCAAGGTAATTTGGCTCTTTACTTAACCTGTTTTATCTTATTGAATTTTACCTGGCCACCCGGGTCTTTACATTTTTTATTACGCTATTTCTGAAACAGGTTATTGAAGCCAGGTTATTTGTAAACAAAAAAATACATACCATGGCAAAAGCAAAAAGACAAATTAAACGGAGCAATAGTAAAAGATCTCTCTCCGGCAGTCTTGCAAAAAGCGTTATAAGAACACTTCCTTCTCTTACTGAAGTTCAGCATCTTAGCAAAACAGGATTAGCTTTTATTGGCAAAGAAGAAGGTTGCATTTTAAAACCTTACCTCGACTCTGTTGGCGTGCCTACTATTGGTTTCGGCAATACTTATTATGAAAATGGAGTAAGAGTAAAATTAAGTGATCCCCCTATCTCTAAAGACAGGGCACTTTCTCTTTTTTTAAACATCCTCAGCTTGTATGAGAAAACAGTATGGAGCAATACCCGTGATGACATTAACCAAAATCAATTTGACGCGCTTGTAAGCCTCACTTATAATATTGGTGTAAATGCATTTAAAAAAAGTACTGTGCTAAAACTTGTAAATAAAAATCCGGCCGATATAAAAATTACTGATGCCTTTAAGATGTGGAAGAACGCAGGTGGAAAACCCATTTTATTAAATCGACGGATCAGGGAAGCAAAACTGTATTTCTCCTGATTGCAGTATGCTGTTAACACTTTTATTGCTCTTCTATTATTACAGTTAGCTTACAGGTTTAAGAAATATTTTTTGAAGTACGAGAAAAACAGGAGTTTATTACAACTTTATCTCCTCATCATTGTTATCAAAAAAATGAAATTCTGTGAGATAGTAATTGTTATCAGCTTTTAATTTAATTGTCTGCTTGTATTTCCAGCTCCATCTTCTGCGGATGGAAATCCATCCCTTGGTGAGATATGCGTATATGATAGGATGTACTACTATCGTTAAGCCTTTGTGCTTTTGCATTACGAGATAGCTCAGGTTCTTTTCTATCTCATCTTCCAGCACAAGTGTAGATGATATTTTTCCGGTGCCATTGCAGGTAGGACAAACTTCCTGGGTATTGATATTCACTTCCGGCTTCATGCGCTGCCGGGTAATCTGCATCAGCCCGAATTTGGAAATAGGCAACACGGCATGTTTTGCCCTGTCTGCCTTCATAAATTCTTCCATTGCCTCAATAAGCCTGCGCTTATTATCGGGCAGCTTCATATCAATGAAATCAACCACAATAATACCACCCAGGTCGCGCAGGCGCAATTGCCTGGCAATTTCCGCGGCGGCTTCAAGGTTGGTCTCCAGCGCGTTCATCTCCTGGTTGTTGCTTACGCTTTTATAACCGCTGTTCACATCAATTACATGCAGCGCTTCAGTATGTTCAATAATAAGATAGGCGCCGCTTGGCAGGTTAACCGTTTTACCAAAAGAAGCTTTTACCTGCTTTGTTACACCATAATGATCAAAAATAGAAGAGCCGTTATTATATAATGTAACAATCTCCTTTTTTTCAGGAGCTATCTTTTGAATATAGTTACGGGTATCGTTAAAGATGTTCTTATCATTCACCACTATACGGTTAAAATCTTCGTTCAGCAGATCGCGAAGCATACTGGTGGTTTTGGTTTGCTCGCTGAGGATTTTAGCCGGGGCTGTAGCATCTTTTAAATTATGCTGCAGGTTTTTCCAGCTTTCAACCAGCATATTCAAATCTTCGTGAAGTTCGGCAGTGTTTTTTCCTTCCGCAGCAGTACGCACAATTACGCCAAAATTTTTTGGCTTAATAGCTTCAACAATTTTATTAAGCCGTTTTCTTTCTTCTGAAGAATGAATTTTGCGGGAAACCGCGATGATATCATTAAAAGGTGTAACCACAACAAACCTGCCCGGTAATGAAATTTCGCAGCTCAGGCGCGGGCCTTTGGCTGCTATAGGTTCCTTCAAAATCTGAACAAGTATATTAGGCTTTTGACCCAACACCTCGTTGATTTTACCTGTTTTAATAATTTCAGGTTCGGTTTGAAATTGTGTAAAGTCGAAATCGCCCTGCGCCGTCATAGCCTGCTGGGTAAACTTCAGCAGCGAGCGGGCATAAGGGCTAAGATCTGTATAATGCAGAAAAGCGTCTTTCTCAAAACCTACATCAACAAATGCAGCATTCAATCCCGGAATAAGTTTTTTAACTTTTCCCAGGTATAAGTCGCCCACGGCAAAACTTGCATCAGCTTTTTCATGATGCAATTCCACGAGTTTCTTATCTTCCAGCAGGGCGATTTCCACACCTGCAGAAACTGCATTGATAATTAATTCTTTGTTCAAGTAAAAACGCCTTTATAATTTGACCTCAAAAAAGGAAGAAATCAATATGTGAAAGGGATTACCACTATACAGGCAGCAATTAACCTTTCACATATTTGTAAATCCAGTGGAGCAAACCGGCATCAAAAACAAAAGCTATTTGTTTTTCTTCTTATGACGATTCTTTCTGAGACGTTTTTTACGTTTGTGGGTAGCAATTTTGTGACGTTTTCTTTTTTTACCACAAGGCATAAACCGAAATAGTTTTTTGTTACTTAATAATTATTTTAATTCCTTTATCCTTTTATCAATCGCTTGTATGGCATCAGGATTCTGAACAAACTTTTTTCCTGCCTCATACCACTCAGCGGCTTTTGCATTTTCGCCATGCCGTTCATAAGCTTCAGCCAGTAAAAAAATGGCTTCCACATTATCAGGTTCCATTTTCACTACAGTATGGAGCCTTTCAATAGCCTTATCATACTGCCCCGTCATTATTCCACCATAACCCAGCATAAACTGTCCATATAAATTAGTGGAATCTTTCTTTACCACTTCAAGTATCTTCTGGATGCCTTCCATAGGTGTTGACGCACCATGCGCTCCAAAAATATAACTGCTTCCTAAACCTATTTTGCTGGAATCATTATCAGGATTTACCTGCAACGCGTGCCTGAACAAATCCGCAGCCTGATCAGCCATCCACACCTGCAAAGCATGCTGATCAACACTCTTTAGCTGCTTTAAATACAAATGGGCAGCAAAGGTGAGGCTTTTTTCAGAATTTTCCAATTTGGACTTTTCACCCAGGTAATAGGCGAAAGGCTCAAAAACATGGGCTGAATCTTTCCAGAAATATGCGAGTTCGTTATAGAGTTTTATCTTTTGCGTATTTACATCACCACGGGTAATGCTGTTTTCTTTTGCAGAAACCCATGCTTGTTGGCCAGGAGAAAGACGCGACTTGGCGGTTGCCAGTATTTTTTCCGTTTCTAAATGTTCTTCATGCGAATCGCCTGTTTGCGATTGAGCTGATGATGCCGGAGGCCTGGCAGTATTGGGCTTTGTTCTTCCTAAAAAATAAAGGCTCAGTAATAAAACGAGCCCCGAGAACACAACAACCCATTGTTGCTTTTTCAATATCGTTTAATTTGCCGCAAAGTTAAAGCCTATCATCGGTTTCATCATCAAAATTATCATCAACCGACCTGGGAGATTGCAGTTTTTTAACTTCCTGTACAAATTCTTTTGCGGGTTTAAATGCAGGTATGTAATGTTCAGGAATATGAACAGCAGTATTTTTCTTAATGTTTCTTCCGATTTTAGCAGCACGCTTCTTGGTTATAAAACTACCAAAACCGCGAATGTAAATATTTTCGCCATTGGAAAGATTTTCTTTTACTTCCTTAAACATGGTTTCCAGTGTTACCAAAACATCCACTTTAGGAATACCTGTTTTTTCAGAAATATTGTTGATGAGATCAGCTTTTCGCATGGTATTGTTTTTATAAGTAAATGAAATTCAACGATAAGATAGCAAAAATCTTGCATTTTGCGCAAATAAACACAACAAAAAATTTTTTTATCCCATTTATAGATATAAGAAAACCAATTTATTGCCACATTTTGCATTTGCTATGTACTGAACGCAGCCTTTTTGAGAAAATTGTATTTCGGCTCAATAAAAACCCCGACATTTAGTTGAATAACAGATATTTACTCCTTATGAAACCTTTTTTTACCAGTAAACTCTTAGCATGGAACAGTAAAAATAATAAGCGGGCCATGCCCTGGAAGGGAGAAAAGGATCCCTACAAAATATGGCTTAGCGAAATTATACTACAGCAAACCCGGGTGGAACAGGGCTGGGATTATTACCTGAAATTTATCAAAGCTTTCCCCACCGTAAAACACCTGGCAACTGCACCCGAAACGCAGGTATTTAAATTATGGGAAGGGCTTGGCTATTATTCCCGTTGCAAAAATTTGATAGCTACTGCCAAAATCATTCATCAACAGTATAAAGATGTTTTTCCCACGGTATATAATGAAATACTTGCCTTAAAAGGCATTGGGTCTTATACCGCTGCAGCTATCACTTCTTTTGCATTTAACCTGCCATACGCTGTGGTTGATGGTAATGTATTGAGAGTGATGGCAAGAATGTTTGGCATAAGGCAACCTATTGATTCATCCAAGGGCAAAGCGTTGCTTACTTCGCTGGCAAATGAGTTGCTCGACAAGCAATTACCCGGTATATACAACCAGGCTATTATGGATTTCGGTGCCGTGGTATGCAAACCCAAACTCCCTTTATGCGATGATTGTGTTATGCAAAAAGAATGTGCGGCATATATTGAAGGATTGGTGGATGAAATTCCCGCTAAAGAAAAAAAGATTATTAAAAGAAGCCGCTGGTTTTATTACATCATCATCAATTATAAGAATAGTGTATATATAAGACTGAGAACAGGAAAAGATATATGGCAAAACCTGCATGAATTTGTTTTAGTAGAAGCTGACAATAAATTGAGCGGTGATGATATTGCCGGGCACAAGGCTATTAAGCAATATATAGATAAGTATAATGGGAAAATAACCGGCACTTCAAAACACTATGTGCAGCAGCTTACCCATCAAACCATTCACGGGCAGTTTATTGAACTAACGGTGAGCCGCCTGCCCCGTTTGGGCAAAGATTTTATTGCCGTTCTTCCCAAAGATTTGGCATTATATGCATTTCCCAAATTTATCACTACATATTTGCTGGAAAAAAATGTAAATTTAAGTCAGCATTGATGGTTAAGTTCCTTTGCTCGAATTAAAAACAAGTAATATGCGCGGCGTAAACAGAGTAATGTTAATTGGTAACCTTGGTAAGGACCCTGACATTCAATTTTTAGAAGGCAACATTGGTGTAGCAAAGTTTCCACTGGCAACAACGGAAACATTTAAAGACCGTACCGGAAAATTAGTTAGTCAAACAGAGTGGCACACCGTAGTTTTATGGCGCGGTTTGGCTGAGCTGGCTCAGAAATACCTGCACAAAGGCAGTTTGGTATACATAGAAGGTCGCCTGCGCACAAGAAGCTGGGAAGACAAGGACGGCAACCGCAAATTTGCTACCGAAGTAGTGGGCGATAATCTTATTATGCTTGATAAAAGAGTTGATGGCATGCATGGCGGCCATCCCGGCGATCACCCTACAGAAGGATTTAATAATGATATACCGCCCATCAATGATTCTCCTGAAAACATGGCATTTTAACACGAATATTTGTTTTTGTGCGTTAGGTGTTGCGGGCAGGCCGATTGACCTGCCTTTATGATTAAAATTTTTCATTTAAATCCAATCAGTTGGACCATCATTCGGTTGTACATCATTACCTGCTTAATATTAAACCCATTTTGCTGGCGGTAAATACACAAAGCATAGCTATCCTGGGGTTTTTATTATTGATGCTTTTATTGGTATCTTTTTTTATATCCGGTGCGGAAGTTGCTTTTTTTTCGCTCAGCTATCGCGATATCAACATGCTTAAAACCAAGCAGCATCCATCTGCAAGAAGAATCATCACCCTGCTTGACCAGCCAAAGCGTTTATTAGCCACTTTACAAATAGCCAATACTTTTGTAAACCTCAGCGCCATCATAGTTGCCAATGTTTTAATTGATGAACTGCCGCCACAACCTAATGAGGTAGTTAGTTTTTTTCTTAAACTTATAGTGATTGTGTTTTTGCTGATGCTGTTTGCTGAGATATTGCCGAAAGTATGGGCAACACAAAATAATATACGATTCGCGTATAGCTCCTCGCTGCTTATTGAAGTATTGTATTCCTTTTTCGGCAGCATGAGCAAATGGTTTGTGAAGTATACAGATGGCATTGAAAGAAGCTTTGGTGGTATAAAACAACATCATGTTTATAACCCCGAAGATATTGACCAGGCGATAGAAATGAATACCACGGAAAGTACAACAGAAGAAGAAAAAAATATTTTACGCGGCATTGCGCGTTTCGGGCATGTTACCGTTAAACAGATTATGCGAACACGCCTTGATGTAAGCGCTATTGAATACAACACAAGCTTTAAAGATCTTGTAGCCAAAATTGAAGAACTGCATTACTCCCGCATACCGGTTTATAAAAACAACCTTGATGATGTTGTTGGTATTATACAGAGTAAAGATGTATTGCCTTTTATAAATGAAAAAGATGATTACGACTGGCATTCGTTGATTCGTCCGCCGTATTTTGTTCCGGAGCAAAATCTTATTAAAGACCTTTTAAGAGAGCTGCAAAAAAAGAATACGCATTTTGCAGTGGTGGTAGATGAATTTGGCGGAACGGAGGGTATTGTAACGATGGAAGATATTATGGAAGAAATTATTGGTGATATACGCGATGAATTTGATGATGAAGAAAGCGCCAATAAAAAACTGGATGATAATAATTTTGTGTTTGAAGGAAGAGTTATGATTACAGATGCCTGTAAAGCAATGGGATTAAAACCCGATACCTTTGACCAGGTAAGAGGAGAAAGTGAATCTGTTGCAGGGCTTGTGCTTGAATTAGCAGGCGAAATTCCGAAAGAGAACCAGGTAATGATTATTGGTGATTTTGAATTTACCGTAACAGAAATTGAAAAGAACAGAATAAAGAAAGTAAAAGTAACCATTAAATCTCCTGCCAGGCAGTGAGGCAATAGTGAATAGGCAATGGTGAGGTGAAACGTTAGATATGAAACAAACCTGATAGCTAATACCCGACAGCTACTTTCTTTTACCAAAAACTATATAATGAAGCGATACCTGTTTTTGTTTGGCTTTTTATTTTTAGCATTATTTTCCTGTAACAGCAATTATACTCCTAAACCCAAAGGATATTTTAATATAACATTCCCGGAGCATCAGTACCAGTTATTTAACCAGCAGGGTTATCCTTATACTTTTGAATACCCGGTATATGCCAACATTGTAAAAGACAGCGCATATTTTGATGCAGACCCCGATAATCCATATTGGATAAATATTGATTACCCTTCATTTAATGCTAAGATTTACCTGAGCTATAAAACCATTGGTGGTAAATCAATGTATAAAGTAAAAACTGAAAACGGCTATAAAGATTCATCTTCCATTAATACATTTGACAACTTAAGAAACGACGCGTATAAAATAACGTTCAAGCATACTACAAAAGCGTCGTCTATTGAAGATTCGGCGTTTGTAACACCGCAGGGTTATGGTGGCGTTTTCTTCCGGGTAGGCGGCAATGCAGCCACAGGCAAACAGTTTTTTATAACAGACACTACCAAACATTTTTTACGAGGCGCATTATATTTTAATGATACGCCAAATGAAGACTCCCTCAATATTGTATATGATTTTATAGGTGAGGATATGCAGCATATGATTAATACGGTGAAGTGGAAGTGAGGACAAGCTATGAGTATTCAGCTATAAGCCATCTGCTCAACACCACTCTATGAAGGATATGCATTGAGCCAGCGATCGAGGACTTTTATTCTAACCACTTACGACTTACCCCTTATCACTCTTTCCCCCTTTTCCCAATTCCTCTTACCTTTACCCAAAAATAATCCGTGATAGAAATTGATAATATACTGGTGAGTGATGACGTGGTAAAAGCGCAATTTGTTTGTGACCTTATTAAATGCAAAGGGGGCTGCTGTGAGGATGGCGATGCAGGCGCGCCACTATCAAAAGAAGAAACACAGATACTGGAAGATAATTTTGAGATACTAAAACCATACCTCACCAAAGAAGGCATGGAAGAAATAGAAAAAAAGGGTAAATATTATTATGACAGGTCTTTTGGCTGGGTAACACCAACCATTAATGGCAAAATTTGTGCTTACGGCCATTACGATAACAAAGGCATCATAAAATGCGGCATTGAGCAGGCTTATCTTGATGGTAAAATAAGCTGGAAAAAACCGCTCACCTGCCATCTCTATCCCATCAAAACAAAGAAAACAAAAACCTACGAACTGGTTAATTACGAACCGAGAGAAACGCTTTGCAGCCCTGCATGCAAACTTGGTAAAAAACTACAGGTGCCCGTATATGTATTTTTAAAAGAAGCGCTTACCAGGAAATACGGGGAGGAATTTTACAGCTTGCTTGAACAGATTGCGAATCAATATTATAAGGACGGAGAGTAAGTTTTTTTCACGCAAAGGGAAGATAAGGAAGCAAAGGCGCAAAGATAGCCGATGCTCCGCTGTTATTGCTGCGTGAAACAGGTACGAGTAAATTACCATACAACAGGAAATTAAAGCCAGAATTTTCTCCTTTAATACTTTTCCTTAATTATCATTGCAGTAAACTTTGCTGCAATAACCATGTTGCTGATTTATTCAACAGAAATAAGTTCAAGACTAAAATACATAGCCGGCACTTTATTGCACGACTTCAGCGGTGTTGAGGTTTTTTATACCAGCAGCACAGAAGAATTCAACAGCTTTGATGGCGCTAAAATTAATTACTCATTCAACCACATATCAGAAGATGAATTTCATATAGTACCATCTTCTTCCCTGCTTTTTGAAAATGATATAAAAGCAATCAACGTTCCTATAAAAGCGCACAACTATTATAAAATACTTTTTCCCTCTAAGCAAGGTGATTTTTCATTTGATATTTTCGCGGCCTCCTTCTATTTACTTTCCCGCTACGAAGAATATTTGCCGCATCAAAAAGATGCATACGGGCGCTTTGCACACACAGAAAGTATTGCTTTTAAAGAATCTTTTTTAGACGAGCCGTTTATTAATTACTGGCTGAAAGATTTTCAGATTGTTTTGCAATCGCGGTTTCCCTTTCTGTTATTTGCGATAAACAAATTCAGGTTTATCCCTACATACGATATTGATATCGCATTTTCTTACCTGCACAAAGGCGCTGTAAGAAATGCCGGGGGCGCCATGCGTTCCCTGCTGAAAGGAGAAATTGGAGAAATTAAAGATCGCTTCGAAGTGATTGCCGGTAAAAAAGATGATCCTTTTGATACTTATGAATGGTTATATGCGCTTCACCTTAAATATAATCTCCGTCCGTATTATTTTTTTCTTGTAGCTGCTTCACCGGGTGAGTATGATAAAAATATTGATCCTTCAAACCCGGAAATGCAGGAGCTGATAAAATATCATTCCATTGGTTATAATGTGGGCATACATCCTTCCTGGCAAAGCGGTGATAATGATGTATTGCTGCATGATGAGATAAAAACAATGGAAAATATAATTGAGCGAAAAGTTGTGCATAGCAGGCAACATTATATCCGCATGAATTTTCCCGACACTTACCGAAAACTTATTGAACAGGGCATCCACAATGAATTTTCAATGGGCTATGGAAGCATTAATGGATTCAGGGCATCTGTTGCGTCACCGTTTTATTGGTATGATCTTGCCGCGGAAGAAAAAACATCACTGCTTATCTATCCTTTTTGTTTTATGGATGCCAACGCCTATTATGAACAAAAACTTGCCCCACACCAGGCATTCGCTGAAATAAAAAAATACCACGACACGATAAAGAAAGTGAGTGGTACAATGATCACTATCTGGCACAACAATTTTTTCGGCAACGACAAAATGTTTACCGGATGGAAAGAAGTGTATGAACTTTTTTTAGAAGAGGTTGTTTACTGGGATTTATAATCCGGGTTACATATCTGTTTCTGCAAGCGCCTTAACATTGCTCATGGTTGTGGGCATCATCTTGCTGATTCTTTTTCCAAACACATTCCACCAAACCCATGCTAACGGGCCTTCTGCCCATATTTCATGTGTGAAAGTTGTTTTACTGTTATCGTAACCTAAAAATCGATGTATATGAAAAGCAGCAAAAGGAAATTTTGCAATAACAGTATAAGAAAAATTTGGATCGCAGGCGGCAACTTTAAAACCTGCTTTAGGGCCACGCTCCGGTACAATTACACCATGAACATTTTTTTTGAAAGAATCTTTAATCCTGGCACTACGCAATCCTACATCCCATTTTTTCCAGTTATTTACATCAGTCCAGATTTTCCAGATTTTTTCAGGACTTGCAGTAGTCAACATAGTATGTGCTATGTACATAAGTGCGTGGATTAATAAGGCAGAAAGATATTGGAAACAATCCAACCAGTAATTAACATTTTTTTCAGAAATCAACACATCTTAACCCAACAAGCTGATAATCAAATAAAAGTATCCAATATTAAGTTTATGTTAACTCAAAACTCATAATGGATGGATGCAAAAAATACATACCTGGAAAAATCAAAGTTGTTATTTGAATTTTCGGTTACGCATAACCGTTCGTATGTATGATAAAATTTCAAATCAGTAGCGCTTTTATATTGCTTAAACTGCCGTCATATCTTTTCTTTTTTAAACCCCGTATTTACCAGGTAAATACCAACTATTGTAACGAGCGTTCCCGTGGTTATTATAAGCGTTAGCTTTTCATTATTCAATAAAGCACCTACAATTACGGCCACAATCGGGTTTACATAGGCATATACCGATACCTGTGCCGCAGGTAGTCGTTTAAGCGCATATATAAATGCTGAGTAAGTAACGATGGAACCAATGATAACAAGGTACGCTATCGCTCCCCAGGCATTAATATCAACTTGTGCCGGGGAAGTGAATTGCCCTGTGAACCAGGAAACAGCCAGCAATACAATTCCACCAATAAACATTTGCCAGCCCAGGCTGAAATATGGATTAACATGCCTCGCATTTCGTACCGTGAAAATTGTACCGAATGCCCATGTAACGGAGGCTATTACATTCAGCAATACCCCCATCGAAAACGAGGAGTTGAACAGGTCATCAATATAATCTGAGAAGATAATGAGTATGCCTGTTACGCCAAGTAATAAACCCACAACTGTTGTAATATTCAGTTTTGTTTCTTTAAACAAAAAAGTGCTGATTATAGCGATCCATATCGGCGAAGCTGCACCAATAACCGAGCCCAATCCACTCGGCATATACTTCATTGACCATGTGCTGAGCCCGTTATTTATAACGATCATCAGCAAACTCATCCATAAAAATTGTATGAACTGCTCTTTGGTTGGAAGCCGGAAACCTTTAATAAAAAAGAAGATGAGATAGAGGGTTCCTGCAAACAATTGCCGGAAGCCTGCAAGTTGCAAAGCCGGCATATGCTGCACACCTTTTTTTGAAGCCAGCCATGTTGTTCCCCAGAAAAAACAAACTATACCAACAGCCAGTATTGCTTTCGTTCTGTCGCTTTGGTTGCGCAGGTAAACAGGTTCTATAATTGTTCTTGCCCTGTCGTAAATATCGTAGATGTATTGCTTCATGAGAGCGCTATTGTTTGTAGTTTATGGTTTGTAGTTTGCTATTCATTGTTTGACTAACCGTAAACAATAAACCATAAACAATAAACAACAAATCTCCTAATGCTTAAAATGCCTTAGTCCTGTTATTACCATTGCCAGTTTGTTTTCAACGCAATAATCAATAGAATCTTTATCACGTATAGAACCTCCGGGCTGTATAAAAGCGGTTATCCCTGCCTCGTGTGCTATCTGAACACAGTCGTTAAAAGGAAAAAATGCATCTGACGCCAATACAGCGCCGCTAAGATCAAACTTAAATTGTTTTGCTTTATCAATAGATTGACGCAGCGAATCGATACGGCTGGTTTGACCACAGCCCTTACCCACCAGCTGCTTATTTTTTACCAGTACTATCGCGTTTGATTTAAGATGCTTGCAAACAATATTCGCGAAACCCAGGTCTTCTTTTTCAGCAGCCGAAGTTTCCCTGCCGCCCACTTCTTTCCATTCCGCAAAATTGCCTTTATCATTTTCCTGCGATAAAACACCATTCAAAATAGTTTTGGATTGATGTGTTGCAGTTGGTTTTTGTTTGAGTGTTAATAATATCCTGTTCTTTTTTGTTTGTAATATCGCCAGTGCATCATCATTATACCCGTCGGCAATTAACACTTCAAAGAAAATTTCATTGATGGCTTCAGCGGTAGCCTTATCTACTTTTTTATTGCATACCAGCACACCGCCAAAAGCACTTTCAGGGTCGCCGGCCAAAGCCGCATCCCAGGCTTCCTTTAACGTGCTTCGCGAAGCAATACCACATACATTGGTATGCTTGATGATGGCGAAAACAGCCTCTTTGTCTGCATCGGTAAACTCTGTTATCAACTGCACTGCCGCATCAACATCTACAAGATTATTATAGGAAAGCTCTTTGCCATGCAGCTTATCAAACACTTGCTGCAGGTCCCCGTAAAACACGCCCTGCTGATGCGGGTTTTCGCCATACCTCAATACCTGCTTAGCCGCTGACACCTGCAGAGGGGAAATATTTCCCGGGGTAAAATAGTTGCTGATGGCAATATCGTAATGCATTACTACTTCAAACGCCCTGGCAGCAAAAGATTTTCTTTGCTCTAAAGAAGTTTCACCATTTTGTGCCTGAAGCAGGTTAACGAGCTCAGCATACTCATCTTTAGCGGCAACAACCAACAGGTCTTTATGATTTTTTGCTGCTGCTCTTATCATAGACGGCCCGCCGATATCTATTTTTTCGACGATCATTTTTTCTGCTTCCTCAGGCTTGCCTGCAAATGAAGGAGATGTTGCCTGCGCCAGTGTTTCTTCAAACGGGTATAAATCAACAATCACAAGATCAATAGCAGGAATTTTGTACTCTTTCATTTCTGCAATATCCTGCGCCACATCTCGCCTGCCTAAAATTCCGCCAAACACAGCAGGATGAAGCGTTTTCACCCTTCCGCCTAAAATAGAAGGATAGCTGGTAAGGCTTTCAACCGGCACACAGGGAATATTCAAATCTTCAATAAACTTTTGTGTGCCGCCGGTTGAATATATAACTATACCCAAACGATGAAGCTCTTTAACAACAGGTTCTAAACCATCTTTATAAAAAACGGAAATAAGTGCAGCGCCAATTTTTTTTTGCATATGCTATTACGGTAATCCGCAGGATTTTACCTGCCGGATGCTGAAGTTAAAAATCGAGTACAAACGCGCCATCATCCTGAACGGAATGGCGCCGCAAATGTAAACTATCACATTCATTTTTCCATTGCCGTATTTTCCACGCACTGTTCGATCCGTCGAAAACATACTGATTGCTTCGAAATGCCTGGCTGATAAGGCTTACGGGGTATTTTATATTCTGAGAAAGTATAACAATATCCACATTTACGGCTCCTGAATCAGGCAGTATTTTAACCGTGCTGTCCAACAAAGCAATGGTTTTATTTTTAAAGAAGATATATGGCGGATTACTCCATAAACCGGCAAGGCTATCTGCTTCTTTAACATTGTGCAAAATGCGGGAAGGATTTAAATGGAAATTTCTAAAGAATCCGTTTTCCCTGCAGGTATCATCGCCTATAAAAAAATATTGCTTTCCGCTGATGCAATCCATCGCCCGGTACTTAGGCGTATTATATACAATGACTGTTTGCTTTTGCTGCTGATAAATATTTTTCAACAAAACGCTGATACTAAACATAAGCAGTGCTGCAACAGCATATTTTACCATCGCGTTTCTTTTATGCATCAACCACAACGAAAAAGTGATGATAAAAGCATACAACAAACACGCTTGTATAATGGAGATAGAAATATTGTTACTTACGGCAAAGGGTATACTATCTACCCAATTGATAAAACTATTCATCCATTGAATTAATACGGAAACAAGCTTTCCTGTAAGTGCAGCAAGCGGTGCTATAAATGATATTATGCAAAGTAATATCTCCGCATACAATACAATGCCCGACAAAGGCACAATTACAAGATTGCTCAACAGGAAAAGATTTGGTACCTGGTGAAAATGGTAAACACTTAATGGCGTAGTAAGTATTTGCGCAGATATAGTAACTGCCATCAGCTTCCATACATTATCTATCCATTTGTTTTTAAAATAAACCCAGTTGCTTACAGGTGTTGAAAAAATTACAATGCTTAACACCGCAGTATACGATAATTGAAAACCCACGTCCCAAACAAAAAAAGGGTTATAGCATAAAAGAAAAAATGCTGAGGCAGATAATGTGTGATAGATAGAAACCTGCTTTGATAAACTTTCGCCAATTACTATAAAGGAAAACATTACCGCGCTTCTTAAAATAGAAGGACCTGCGCCGGATAGTAGCGTGAACAACCATAGCACACTCAATATTACTATACCGCGAACTAATCTTGTTTTCCGGTTTTTGCTTAACGGTTTTAATATGATAATGAGCAATCCGTATATCATGGCAAGATGCATTCCTGAAATAGCGATTACATGAATTACACCCGTGTTGGAATATGATTGTACCAGGTCACGATCCAGGTCATCTCTGTAGCCAATCAATAACGCCTTTGCTACGCCGGCTTCTCTTTCGCCGGGAATATACTTTCGGAGTATCTGCAACAAATGGATTTTAGAATTTTGCAGCCATCGTTTATATACAGGTTGAAAATTTCCGTCTGCTGTTTTAAAGTCTTTTTCGCCAAGAAATACCTGGTGAGTAATATCCTGGAAAAGACAATAGCGTTTATAATCAAAGGCGCCGGGGTTGCCGGAATTTGTTATTGCTTGTAATGGTTTATTAAATATAATGGCTGATCCATATTGCAAGCCGGATATTGTTGCAGAGTCTTTTTTAAAATAGAGAATGATATCACCCTTCGTGTTTATA
Organism: Chitinophagaceae bacterium; assembly: GCA_020847395.1. Lineage (GTDB taxonomy): Bacteria > Bacteroidota > Bacteroidia > Chitinophagales > Chitinophagaceae > Agriterribacter. Next base: position 770 of record JADLCD010000107.1, on the reverse strand, counting down.
ATCTTTTCTTCATCAACCACCGCTAATACCGTAGCCACGGCTTTATATGATTTATCTTTTTCCACAAGCGGCTCATTCAATACCGCTATTACAGTTGTACTATCATTATATATATTACCAAACCATTTTTGCTGATGCGTGATATTTTTAAAATGCACAAGTAGTGCGCCTGTAATAATGAATATGCCCGTCAGCAATACACCCAACAGCCATTTGTGGCGGAACAAAGCATATCCTTTTAAAAAGCTGAAAATAAAAAAGAATATACAACATGCTAAACATGCTATTATTAATGTGGAAACAGATACGGGATAATACCATTGAAAAATTATTCCTGCCATCAGCGGAATAAGGAGGCGGATAAAAGGCGCTTCTTTCCAAACAGGAGCAATGGTTAGCAGCATGGGGAAAAGATACGGAATATTTGAGATTTGAAACCTGAGAGTTTGAGGCTAATTAATAATTTGAGGTGCCGGGCGGATATCCCTTCGGGATTTCCTTTTTGCTGACATTAAAACCAACACACTTTCGCCGCAACAAGCATTTAATTCAATACAACCTGCCGGCGGGAGAAGCAATCCCAGCCTTGAATTATGAACGAGACTGCTTTACCCGCCGCAACATGCTTTTGATTCAGGCAGCAAGCGGGCGGGTTCGCAGTGACGGGCGAGAGTGTTTATTTTTTTCAACCAGCACCAAGGCAAAGCATACATTCACTCAACCTCCCGCCGTCTTTGCGAGCCCGCCAGCATGATCATTTGAATTGAGTG
>JADLCD010000106.1 GCA_020847395.1 Chitinophagaceae bacterium | reverse complement strand
TTGAAGAATGAGATTTTTCGCAGGTGGGTGGTGACCTGCCTACCGGACAGGCAGGCACCCACCTGTAAAACCCGCTACCGGTCGGTGTCTCACCTACCGGAAAGCTGTGCATAGAACGACAATTTGGAATGCACCCGAATAAACAGGGGCTAATTAATAATTTGAGGTGCTGATGAAATAAAACAACAGGCGCCTACTTTTACGTGAGATTTGCAATGTGGCTGAGTAAGTTTCCGGTTACAAGTTTCCGGTTAGCATTTTGCATAACTATAAACTATTCATTCATCTCAGGTATTTTTATATAACAATTCCTGCTGTTCCCATATTTTTTCCTGCCGGAAGTTTTCTTCTACAAATACCCGCCCATTTCTGCCGTATACCGTGCGCAGATCGCGATCTTTAATTAATTTTTCAAGATGTACAATTAAATCTTCTACATTCCCTTTATTAAACAGTTCGCCGTTATACCCTTTTTGCAACGCATCTACGCAGCCTGGTATGTCAGAGGCAATTACCGGCGTTTCCATTGCTGCTGCCTCAATAAGTACATTAGGAAACCCTTCCCGGAAAGAAGGAAGAACAAGGATATCAGCTACAATATATGCAGGAACAATATTCAACATTTTCCCTGTAAATATTATTCTCTTATCATTATGCAACTGCGCTGTATAACGAGGAGAAAATGGATTTTCAGGAATGATTGGACCCACAAGCAACAATTTTAAATTACTGTATTTAACTACCAGCCTGTTAAATGCCTCAAACAAAATATCTATGCCTTTATCTTTTGTAAGCCGCCCAATAAAGCCTATAACCGTATCACTATCAGCAATTCCATATTTTTTTTTCAGCACGATTGATGCTTCCATTGCTGAAACATTTCTTGAAAACCTGTCTGTATCTATTCCATTACTGCTTCCCTTTTCAATAACAACGCCTTTACCATGCAGCAATACTCCTCTTTGCTCTGCATGTTTTTTTAAACTGTGACTTACTACAATTACCTTTTCAGCTATGGCACAGGAAATTTTTTCTGTAAGAGTTATCAGCCATTTAAATAAACCGGTTTTATTATCAGACATCAGTCCATGCAAAGTAAATATGCGTTTTTTACTACCAAATATGTAACATGCCAGCATTATCAGGAACCCTGATTTCGGATTACCGGCATTAATGATATCAGGTTTTTCTATTTTTAAAATCCGTATAATTTTAAAAAGTTGTACCAGGTCTGTAAAAGGAGATATCTTTTTCGTAAAAGATATGGGAATTAATCTGCCTCCTTCCTCTTTTGCCAATTTTTCTATTTCTTCACCCGGGCCGCTTACAATTACCACTTCATATCCCTTACCAGCCAAAAAAGCAACCTGCCCTCTTAAAAAGTTTGCGCAAAAAGAACTTGATACTCCCAGTAATATTTTTGGCATATGGATAAAAGTAATAGTTACGCCCAAAATTTTAAAATTTAATGTAAAAGATTATAATATATTACTTTAGTATACTGTTATTATATATTACCAAACCAATACTTATAAAACTTTGCACATTGTCCGTTATATATTCCTGGGTCCGCTATTCTTTATTCTCGTTACTTTATTATTTGTATGGATAAACAGAAACAGAAAGGTAATGCCTGTTGTGTGGCTTGTACCTGCCCTGGTAGCCAAGATTATTGCGGGAATCTTATATGGATACCTTTATGCACATTATTTTCCCGTTAGCGACAGTTGGATATACTTCAGGGAATCGCTCATTGATTATAAGATTCTTACACATAACCCTACTGAATTTTTTTCTGTTCACAGTCCTTCCGGCAGCATTAAAGATTTTTTTTCAAACGCGCCTGATGCCTTCTGGAGCAATACCGGCGAGAACATTCTCATTAAATTGCTGGCTATTTTAAATGTTTTTACCGGGGGTAACTATTATTTAACCAGTATTCTTTTTAATTGTTTTACTTTTTTAGGATTGTATCAATTCTATTCACTGGCGCATAAATATTTTCCGGGCAAGGGATCACTTTTAATAATGCTGATCTTTTTTCTGCCATCATGCTTATTCTGGAATAGCGGAATGGATAAAGATGGGCTGGTCGTTTTTTTTACAGGCATGTTTATGTTTTATCTTGACAAATGCATGAGCCGGCAGGCAACTATAAAAAACGTGATAATCTGCCTGCTAAGCTTTACTGGCTTATTATTTACACGCAACATGAGTGCCATTGTATTTGGGGCGGCTGCAATTGCGTGGCTACTTTCTTACAGAACTACGCGTTATGCCTATTTGTATTTTATTGCCGTATATGCCATTTGCGTAGGATTGTTTTTCTGGTCCGGTGCAACAAATGCCTGCTGTAATCTTCCATTAAAATTTGCTGAAAAACAGCATCAGTTTCTTGCATTACAGGGCAATACCAAGGTACATCTTACAGCGCTTGAGCCAACAATATCCAGCTATATAAAAGTATTACCAGAGGCGCTAAATCATGTCTTCCTCCGCCCATATATCACTGAAATAAAAAGCCCTTTTCACTTACTAAGCTTTATTGAAAATCTTGCAGTAATAGTTATAATTATCATGGTAATGTGGGTAGCCCGAAAAAGAATATTTTCTATTCTTCACCATCCATTTTCATTATTCCTGTTGTTTATAGCACTTACCAACCTGCTCAGCATTGGTTACCTGGTGCCTTTTACAGGGGCTATCATGAGGTATAAAGCCCTATATGTAATTTTTCTTCTCCTTCCCTTTGTTAATTGCATTAAAACCTCAGAAAATGATGCAGATGAGTTTTACACTTAATATTACATGTAATTTGAATGTTAAGTATTTTCAATAAAATCCACTTTTTCTTAACAATAATTCATTTTTTTTAGAATTAAGTTGACTTTTTATTCAAAAAAATTAATAGATTTGCAAATATTTACTGATTCTAAGATCAGGTCACCCATATTAAAATTTTATTAGATGGAATCACTTAGGTTTAATGCAATCAATCATTTATCCGGCCTTGGGAAAGACATAACTGTTGAGGGTTCGGAAAAAATCACCAAAATTTTTGGAGAAAACGTTTTCACATTAAAAACTGCACGTGAATTTCTCAGTGATGAGGCCTATAAAAGTTTGGCGGCTTCCATCAAAAGCGGTAAAAAAGTTGACCGCAATATGGGTAATCAAATCGGCGCAGGTTTAAGAAGCTGGGCAGAAGCAAAAGGTGTTACTCACTTTACGCACTGGTTTCAACCATTAACCGGCACTGCCGCAGAAAAACATGATTCTTTCTTTACATTAAAGGGAGACGGTACTCCTATTGAAGAATTTGATGGTGCAGCGCTTATTCAGCAGGAACCGGATGCCTCTTCTTTCCCTTCGGGTGGTTTGAGAGCAACTTTTGAAGCAAGGGGTTATACTGCATGGGATCCAACTTCACCTATTTTTATTATGAGAATTGGTGATGCAAATACCCTTTGCATTCCAACTATTTTCGTTTCTTATACCGGTGAATCTCTCGATACCAAAACGCCTTTACTCAGATCTATCGAAGCTTTGAATAAAGCTGCTGTAGATGTGTGTAACTATTTTGATAAAAACGTTACCAGGGTAATTGCAACACTTGGCTGGGAGCAGGAATATTTTGTAATTGACGCCGGTTTGGCAAATGCACGCCCTGATTTGGTAATGACCGGTCGTACCGTATTTGGTCATGCTCCTGCTAAAGGTCAGCAATTGGAAGATCATTATTTCGGGTCTATTCCTGAAAGAATATATGCTTTCATGAGAGATTTCGAAGAAGAATCCTATCGCCTTGGTATTCCTTTAAGAACACGCCACAACGAAGTTGCGCCTGCCCAGTTTGAGTGTGCGCCAATTTTTGAAGAAGCAAATCTTGCAGTAGATCATAACATGCTTTTAATGGATGTAATGATACGTGTGGCAAGACGCCATAACCTGACAGTGCTGCTTCACGAAAAACCATTTGCAGGTATTAACGGAAGTGGTAAGCATAATAACTGGAGTATGTCAACCGACACTGGTGTAAACCTCCTTGCCCCGGGTAAAACGCCCAAAACCAACCTGATGTTCCTTACCTTCTTTGTAAACGTGATAAAAGCCGTTGATGATTATGCTGATCTTCTCCGCGCTTCTATAGCATCTGCAGGCAACGACCACCGCCTTGGCGCAAATGAAGCCCCCCCTGCTATCATATCAGTATTTATTGGTAAATATCTCAGCGAAATATTAAATGAAATAAAAACAAGAGTAGGAGACAATTTTTCTGAGCAGGATGAAATACTGTTGAAATTGGATATCCATAAAAATATACCTGAGCTTTTACTTGATAACACCGATCGTAACCGTACTTCGCCATTTGCATTTACGGGTAATAAATTTGAGTTTCGCGCTGTAGGTTCTACTGCAAACTGCGGCATACCAATGACAGTGCTTAATGCTATCATGGCTGAAACACTCGTTAATTTCAAAAAAGAAGTAGATGCATTGATTGATAAAGGAGAGAAAAAGGAAATTGCTATTATGCATGTTATCCGCGAGTACATAGCAAGCTCCGAAAAAGTATTGTTTGAAGGGGATGGCTATAGCGACGAATGGCATCATGAAGCAGAAAGAAGAGGTTTGCCTAACGTAAGAACCACACCTCTTGCTTTAGACGCGATGGTAACTGATAAAGCAAAATCATTATTTGAAGAGCTGGGTATCTATAATCACTCTGAACTGGAAGCCCGTCATGAAATTGAACTGGAAAAATATATTAAAAGAGTGCAGATTGAAGCCCGTATAATGGGGGAACTTTGCACCAGCCATATACTTCCAAGTGTAATAAAATACCAGAATATCCTCATCAACAACATTAAAGGATTAAAAGATGTGGGACTTCCTGAAGCTTCTTATGCTAATCAATTGCAGATACTGGAAAAAATATCTGAACATATCTCAGCCGTGGCAGATGGTGTAGAGCAAATGATTGAAGCAAGAAAGGTGGTGAATAAAATTGATAATACCCGCACAAAAGCTATTGCGTACCAGAGCCAGATTAAAGATACTTTCTTTGATAAGATCCGTTACCATGTAGATAAACTCGAATTGCTGGTAGATGACCAATACTGGTTATTACCTAAATATCGTGAAATGTTATTCTTAAGATAGCATAAATCTGTTGCTTTTAAACGTCCGCCTAAAAACAGGCGGACGTTTTCTTTTTACCTCGTCACCACAAGCATTCCATTCATTATTCTCCAATGCCCCGGGTACGAACAGATGAAGGGATATTCACCCGGCACATCAGGCACGCGGAATTTTAAAGTGAATTTTTCATTAGGATTTACCAATGGCGTAGCAGCAATAACATCTGCTGTAGAAGGCACATACTGCGCTACGGCACCCTCCGGTGTTTGTGCCAATTTATCTGCCGCATCCCCTACCCTTTGCATACTACCCTGCAAAAGTATCAACAGGTTATGCTGCATAAAGTCAACATTATCCAACACAATTTCAAGTATAGTGCCTGCCTTTGCAGTAAGCTTGTTTTGAGCAAACTTCATTTCGTGCGGAATGGTTTTTAAAACAATCACCGCATCTGCTTTACCCAGGTTTTCTTTTTGCTGCTCTACCAATAAAGTTTCTAAACGTGCATCAGATATTTTACCAATACCGCGGCTGCTGTCAGGATAGTTGCCGGCTTTTTCAGCACCCTTGCTGCGGTAATCATTACCAAGCCTTAAACCCGGGTCGCGTAAGGGAATATTAAACAAGCCTTTTGCCTCGCCTGTTATTACCGTTTTATCATCAAGCAGTAATTCCATTTTACCGCCCTTACGTAAAATCGCCGTTACGATAAATTTGTCTGCCGCAGTATCTTTTGATTGAATGATGGATGTTTTTCCCTGCTGGTTAACCTGGAAATTAACCCGCTTATCTTTTCCGAGATATACCGCATAACCATTCTGCATATTACCCTGCGCTACTATCGCGCCTTTAGGATTTTCTTTTCCAACTTCAACATTCGCTGTAAAAAATATTTCACGGCCGCTTAAATCAGGTAATGTACCAGGGCGGATGTTGGTATACTGCTGTAAAGGCAAAACATTCAGCACAGAACGCATCATAATGCGATGTATCAATCCTGCTTTTCCTAATTCAACGTTTTCACTGATGCCGCTTGCTTTAAATGCTTTTTCAAAACCGGCGTTATGTACTGTTGCTGCTATATACAATGCTTTCTGAATCCATTTGTCTTCAGCGCTTCCCCCTTCTGTAGTAGCCATTTTAAATAACGCATTGCCTATTTCATCAGATGCAGGCAGATCGCAGGTTTTTAATATAGCTGCTAATGCTACCCTAAGATCTTTATCATTAAACACACCTGATTCCATCAGCAATTTTGCAACATCAGCAGTTGCGGGTAATACTTGTATTGCTGCCCTTCTCACTCCGGCCGAAGGGTGCTTTAATGCAGCAGCCACAACCTGAATGGCTTTCTTATCTTTTCCGTCAGGCAGCTTTAGCCCATGCAAAGTCCATAATGCATGAACAGCCGCAGGATTCAAGCCTATCTCATCCACTTTTGTATCGCTGATGATATCATACAATTTATCAGCCACTTTTGTATTACCCGATTCAACCAGCAGGCGCTGGGCTGTGGTACGCCAGAACATATTATCACTGCGTAATGCTTTTACAAGCCCATCAGCATCATCTTTCTTTAATGATTTTATACTGCTTTCTTTATCCTTCTTATAATGCACACGGTAAATCCTTCCTTTGGCAGAATCACGCAATGCATTAATGTGTGCATTGCCTTTGCCGGTTTCAAAACCTTCAGGCGTTGGATTATGCTGAATAATAAAATTATACCAATCCAAAAACCATACATCACCATCAGGTCCAACTTCTGCCTGGATAGGCCCAAACCATTCATCAGCACTTGCCACAAAATTCCAGCTATCTTCTCCTTCTTTAAAAGATGCGCCATTGGGTTCAATCAGCGTTTTATGAATCACCCTGCCCGTTGGCTCGCATACAAAAGCAATGCGGTTCCAGTAATCTTTGGGGTAGTTACGCGCCGTATATAAATTATGCCCTGCGGCAGAAGTAAAACCACCGTGTACATCTACCTGTCGCAAATTTTTTGTTACCACATGCATCGCATAATGGCTTTCCGTTTTTTCAATACCGGTTTCATTGTTTTCACCACTCATATCAAAATAACGTTTAGGGATAGTGTAGGTTGCATCGTGAGTGTTGTTGGCTGTAGAAATAAACACATCAAAATCTTCGGAAAAGCCAAGTCCCCAGGTATTGTTAGAGGTGTTACCTAAAAATTCCATCTGCTTTCCATCTGGCGAAAAGTGGTATAATGCCTGTGAAAAACGTGTAGTGTCTTTATTATCTCCAACCACTCCTTTAAATCCGGAATAACCAACCGTAGCCCAAATCGTATTATCAGGCCCATATTTAAAATTAGAAGGGCCCGCATGTGTATCAAATACACCCCAGCCTGTCATGATGGTTTGCCTTATATCTGCTTTATCATCGCCATTGGTATCTTTCAGAAAAAGAAAATCAGGCGCCTGCGCCACCACAATACCGCCATTAGCAAACGCAAAGCTGGTAGGTATATTTAATTTATCTGCAAACACAGTAAATTTATCTGCTCTGCCATCGCCATCTGTATCTTCTAATATTTTAATTAAATCTCTCCCTTCTGTTTTATTTTCACGAACCATGTTGGGATAATCCACTGTTTCGGCTACCCATAACCGTCCTCTTTCATCCCATGCCATATGAATGGGTTTATGAATATCAGGCTCGGCTGCAAAAAGCTGCAATTCAAAACCAACCGGCACCTGTATCAGCTTCATCGATTCTTCCGGCGACAGTGGCGCCTGAAACATTGGCGGAGGATCACGCTTTTCATAATTAGGCATCTTAGCTTGCGTATAAGCAGGATTGGGTTCTTTAAACGCTTCAACCAACGAACGGGCATGATCGCCTACAGCCCATAAAATACCATTATGCACAAGCTTTAAAAATCCGGGATTGGTAAATGTTTTTTCATCATGACCATAAGCTGTATAAAACACCCTGCCCTTGCCATAATTACGAACCCAGGTATATGGCTCATGATGATCTCCTTCTACCCTTTCAGTAAGCACTTCTATACTCTTGCTGATTTTATCATGCACATATGTTTCATCTTCTGTTGTAAATGCAGGTACATCTTTCATAACCGGGTGATCCGGCTTTACAATCACAGCAGTAAACGAATCATATTTATGCGTTTTAAACTGCCCTCCTATAAGGTCAACTACTTCAGGCGAATTGCGGAAGCACCAGGAGGCGCAATGTAATGGAATAAATCCTTTACCGGCATTCACAAAATTAAGCAATGCTTTTTCCTGCGGTTTGGTAATGCTGTCGTGATTGGCATACAGTATCAATCCATCATACAACTGAAAATCTTCTTTCAGCATATCATCAGGGTTGGTAGTATAGGTAATGTTTATACCACTCTTGAAATATTCCTGCGATAATATTTCAGCTAATTTTTCAGAGTCATGGTGCTTGCTTTTATGCCCCAGGAATAACAGCTCAAGCCTGCGCGGCTTATCGTCTTTATCTTGCTGCCTGCACGAAATCATAAAAACAGTGGCGGAAAAAATAAACGCCAGCAAAACCAGGATATTCTTTTTCATTTTATAAGATGAATGGTGGTGAATTATAGTGGTAAGTGGTAAGAAGTAAGTGAATGCAGGTTGCAGGTTACAAGTTGCAGGTTAGAGCCTTACTATTTAGCAACAGGTTTTAATTTTAAACACCTGCACAACCTGAAACTTGTAACCTGTAACTCCTACCCCTTTTCACTTGTTAAAGTAAACTCCGGCAGTTTCACAATCTCTCCCCCTTTCTTAGCTGACTCATGTGCCAATATACCCACGCAGGTAATATTAGCAGATTGCCTTGCATTAGGGAAAGGCTCACGTTTATCTGTAAGCGCAGATATAAATTCATGCACAAGATGCGGATGCGAGCCACCATGACCTGCACCCTGCGTGAATGATAAATGCTGGTGCTCATCTGTATCGTATACACCACCGGTAGTAAAACGTTGTATTTCTTTCGGCAGCAAATGCGCAAAATCCGGGCACTCCACTTCCTCGGGAATTTCAGGCTCTGGTTTTTTAGCAGTATGCACTACCAAATGGTCGCCTTCAATTAAGGGCCACTCTACTGATTTTTTAGAGCCGTATACTTCAAAGCTTTCCCGGTACTGGCGGGCAGTATCAAACAAAGAACGATATATGTAAGCACATACATCAGAGTTCCTGAATTTAATATGTGTGCTTTCCACCGCGTAAGGAGAATTATAATATTTATGCAGTTCTTCTCTTATGGTTCCTGAACCAAAGCAGGAAACATATTCCGCTTCAGCACGGGTTAAACCAAGCACCGGCCCAACGCAATGCGTGGCATAATACATGGGCGGAAGCCCGGGCCAGTAATTCGGCCAACCATCCATTTCCTGCTGGTGACTTGCTTTTAAAAACTGCAGTTTGCCCAGCTCACCTTTATCGTATAATGCTTTCATGAACAAAAATTCACGGGCATATACCACCGTCTCCATCATCATATACGTTAAACCGGTTTCTTTAACCAGATCAACAATCTGTTTACATTCTTCCACTGTTGTTGCCATAGGAACAGTGCAGGCAACATGCTTACCGGCCTTCAATGCTTTAATAGATTGTGTTGCATGATCGGGTATAGGCGTGTTGATATGTACGGCATGAACATCCGGGTCTTTCAGCAATTCATCATAATCGGTATACCTCTTTGCTATACCAAACTCATCACCCACTTTATCAAGATTTTCTTTATTGCGCTGGCATATGGCATACATATTTGCATTGGGATGACGCTGGTAGATAGGTATGAATTCTGCACCAAATCCTAACCCGATAATAGCAACATTAATTTTTGACATACAACATTATGTTATGATGAAAGAATGAAAAGTTTTTACCAGGATCAATGAAAGCCTTCTGCAAACAAGTGAAGCAAATAATGGCATAGCAATCCCGGCAAGCGACTAAGTTAAGTAATATCCCTTTGTAAGTTTAAGCAGATTATATCTAAACCCGACTGTATTTTATCCGAAATGTATAAAACAATACAATGAAGCGTTATTAAAGGCGTTCTTTGCGTAAAACTGAACCACGAAGATGCTTTCAGGCTACTCTGCAGAAAACCCCCATTCCTTTAATAATGAGCTGTACTTTTCGTTAGGTAAATTTATTTTACCATAATGCCCGGCAAGCAATTTTTGCCTGTACGCTTCATATATGCTCACGGCGCATGCAACAGATATATTCAGCGATTTTATTATTCCCACCTGCGGAATAATGAAATTACCATCTGCCAATGCCCTTATTTCTTCGCTTACGCCCGCATGCTCATTACCAAAAATCAGGGCAACGGATTGTGTAAAATCCACCTCATATAAACTTATAGCGTCGCTGCTTAAATGTGTTGCCAGAATTTTATCATATTTTTGACGCAGGTCTTTAAAACAAAGCTCCGCATCAGCATACTGGTGAACAGTGAGCCATTTAGCCGCACTCGATGAACTCTTTGCCCCCCATTTTTTGTGGCGGGGAATTTTAGTATTCAACACATAAATATCCTGTATGCCCACAGCATCGCAGCTGCGCATTACAGCCGAAATATTATGAGGATCAAATACATTTTCTAACACAACAGCAAGATTGTTTTGCCGTTTATTCAAAACCTTTGTCAACCGTTCAGTCCTTTCTGGCGTCATATTTGTAAAATTATGCTACACATTAAATATTAACCACTACCTGTTTAAAAACATACAAAAATCCTAATATCAGTCATGGTAAAGAAAATATTAAAAATATCAGGAATCGTTTTAGCCGTTTTGCTGGTGCTTGCTTTTATTCTTCCTTTTATATTTAAAAATAAAATTACAGGCATTGCTAAAACTCAAATCAACAAAAACCTCAATGCCAAAGTAGATTTTAAAGATGTAAATATATCCCTGTTCCGGCATTTTCCGCGCCTTGCAGTTGGGTTGGAAAATCTTGATGTTACAGGTGTTGAAGGTTTTTCGAAAGATACACTTATAGCTGCCGAAAGAATTGATGTGGCGTTGAACCTGATGAGCCTGTTTGGTAATAAAATGAATATATACAGCATTACGGTAGACAGGCCAAGAATACATGCCATTGTGAACAAAGAAGGAAAGGCGAATTGGGATATTACCAAGCCGGATACCGCTACAACTACTACTGAAGAAGCTTCTGATTTTAACATGCAGCTCAATAATTATGAGATCAATAATGGTTATATCAGCTACAATGATATTCCGGGTAATATGAGCGCGGAAATCAGTAACCTTAATCATTCAGGTAGTGGTGATTTTACGTCAGATTTGTTTACGCTTGCCACCAAAACTTCGGCGGATGCGGTAAACTTTACTTATACAAATATTCCCTACCTGGTAAATACAAAAGCAGCTTTGCAAGCGGATATACAGGTTGATAACAAACAAAGCAAGTATACTTTTAAAACAGATGATATAGCGTTGAATGATCTGAAGCTGGCAACAGAAGGCTACTTTCAGTTTGTGAATGATACCACTTACGGAATGGATATTAAATTCAATGCACCATCCACTGATTTTAAAACATTGCTCTCTCTCGTACCTGCTATCTATAAAAATGATTTCAATAAAATAAAAACAAGCGGTAAAGCAGTTTTCAATGGCTTTGTAAGAGGAGAATATAATTCTATAAAAATTCCGGCATATAATATTAATCTGAATGTAGAGAACGGTTTTTTCCAGTATCCCGATCTGCCACAGCCGGTAAAAAATATCAATATTGCCATGAAGGTTGATAATCCTGATGGCATTACTGATAATACTATTGTTGATATTTCAAAAGGGCATATTGAATTTGGAAATGATCCTTTTGATTTTACGTTATTGCTGAAAAAACCAATAACTGATCAGTATATTGATGCGAATATAAAAGGCAAACTCAACCTTGCACAGGTTACAAAATTTGTAAAGCTGAGCGGCGATACAAAGCTGTCAGGCTTGCTGGATGCTGATGCTACCGCAAAAGGAAATGTAGCAGTAATAACCCAGCAAAAGCCCGGGCCTTTTACAGCCAATGGTTTTATCAATATCACTGATTTGAATTATTCATCTAAGGATTTTCCGCAGCCTGTAAAAAATTCAAGAGTGCAAATTCAGTTTGAAAACCCTGACGGCGTGCCTGATCATACCGTGATCAATATTCCTTCAGGGCATATTGAAATAGGCAGTGATCCTGTTGATTTTAACGTGCTGCTAAAAACACCGGCTTCTGATCCGTCTTTTGATGGAAGGGCTAAAGGTAAATTCAACTTAGGTACGGTATCCCAGTTCACCACACTTGAGCCGGGTACTTCTGTATCGGGCATCATTAATGCTGATGTTGCTTTTAAAGGAAATAAATCATCCATAGATAAAAGTGAGTATGAAAAAATTAATACTGCCGGCACATTGAACGTATCTGACCTGCTGTATAAAAGCAAAGATTATCCTGGCGGAGTAAAAGTGGCTGAAGCTGCATTTACCTTCAACCCTAAAAATATTACACTCAACAATTTAAAGGCAGCATATCTTACATCAAATATTACAGCTAATGGTTCGGTAGATAACGCTATCGGCTATGCGCTGAAAAACGAACCTATTGCCGGCGCATTAAATGTTAAGGCAGATAAACTGAACCTGAATGATTTTATGGGAACGGAACCCGCAACTGCAGATTCTGCAAAAGCATCTGCTGCAGAACCTTTTGTTGTTCCCCAAAATATAGCTTTTACGCTTAATGCAGCAGTTGATAAACTTACCTATGATAAAGTAGATTATAACAACCTTAAAGGTACGGTTGCAATAAAAGATCAAACCGTTACATTAAAAGATGTGCAGATGGATGCGCTTGATGGTAAGATTGCAGTGAGTGGTTCTTATTCAACAAAGGCAAGTACAAAAAACCCTGCTATATCATTAACCTATGATGTAAATAACCTTAATGCAGAAAAAACCTTTTTTGCATTTAACACTATTCAAAAGCTAATGCCGATCGGTAAATTTATTTCAGGAACCATTAGTTCAAAGCTTACATTAAATGGGAAACTTGGCCAGGATATGACACCCGAAATAGGAACTTTAACCGGCAATGGCGCTTTACAATTATTACAAGGTGTGCTTAAAAAATTTGCACCGGTTGAAAAGCTCGCTCAAACTTTAAATGTAAGTGACCTGAGCAATTTTTCGATGAAGGATGTAAAAACCTATATTGAATTTGCCAACGGGAAAGTGTTGGTAAAACCATTTCATGTAAAAGTAAAGGATATTGATATGGAGATTGGCGGCATGCATGGTGTTGATCAATCTATTGATTATTCCATTGCTATGAAATTACCTCGTAGCATGATAGGCAACCAGGGAAATGCATTGATTAATAATCTTGCACAGCAGGCAAGCAGTAAAGGTATACCGGTTAAGCTGAGTGATTATATTAATCTTAATGTGAAGATGGGTGGCAGCATTACGAATCCACAGATAAAAACAGACCTTACGCAGGCAGCAGGTAATATTGCAGACGATCTTAAAAAGCAGGCAACAGATTTTGCGCAGCAAAAAATTGACAGCGCTAAAAAAGAATTGAAAGATTCTGTTGCTTCAATTAAAAACCAGGTTGTAAAAGATGCGAAGGATGAATTGCTGAAACAGCTTTCAGGAAAAAGAGACAGTACTTCATCTGGCAAGCCATTGGAAAATACAACAAAAAATGCAGAACAGGCGGTGAAAAACACCCTGAACAATTTATTGAAGAAGAAGAGCAAGGATACGGCGAAGAAGGAGTGATAAGGTGAAACACCCGAATCCCTGGTTGGTAGAATTGAAGCACTGTTAAGGGAGAAATTTGATAATCTATAGAAAAAGGTTAGTGTATGAAAGTATTTATCAGCAGAATTATTCCACAGGAAGGAATAGCAATATTACAAAATGCAGGGCTTGAATTAACCCAATACTCCGGTAAAACAAATATACCACAAGACGAGTTGATTAACATTTGCAAACAGCATGATATGCTGCTAAGTGTTGGAAGCAATAAAATTGACAGCAGGTTTTTACATGCCTGCAAGCACCTGAAAGGTATTGCATTGATGAGTGCCGGTTACGACAATGTTGATATTACAACCGCAACATCGCTTGGCATCCCGGTAAGTAACACACCGAATGTACTAAGCAAAGCAACTTCTGATGTAGCTTTTTTGTTGATGCTCGCTGTGTCGAGAAATGCGTTTTATATGTATGAAACCATCAATAAAAAAGAGTGGGGCTTTTTTGATCCTACTGCTAACCTCGGTATTGAATTATACAATAAAACACTTGGCGTATTTGGACTGGGAAATATTGGTACCGAGTTGGCCATAAAATGTAAGGCGGCGTATAATATGACTGTTATCTATCACAACAGGAATCGCAATGAAAGTGCAGAAAAAATGTTAGGAGCAAGGTATGTTTCGTTTGATGAATTACTGGCTCAAAGTGATGTATTATCTGTACATGCAAATTTATCAGATGAAACCAGGGAGATATTCAATAAAGCGGCGTTTTTAAAAATGAAAGATAGCGCCGTATTTATTAATACCGCCAGGGGCGGGCTGCATAATGAGCAGGATTTAACCGAAGCATTAGCGCTCAAAAAAATATGGGGAGCGGGATTAGATGTAACAAACCCGGAGCCTATGCAGCCTGGTAATCCTTTGCTGAATATGTGCAATGTTTGCGTATTGCCTCATATTGGTTCTGCAACAGTTGAAACCCGGGCAAATATGGCAATAACCGCAGCAAATAATATAATTGCATTGATGCATGGAAAAGCAATGCCGCAGGTAATAAACAAACAAGTTTATGTAATAGACAAATAATTTTGATACCTGCCAATATGCAAATACGTTAAATATCAATATTTGAATTGATAGCTGGCATATTCTTCACCGCCATTAAAAATCGTGGTTTTTGTTAATTTATAACCGGCATCAAAACTGTTCTGAAAATTGAATATTTCAATATCATTATAATCTGCTCCCCCAGGCACAGAGCTTACATCAGACAAAGCGCCGTAACGGTGCATATAAACATCTATTTCAACATTACCTTTTGATAGTGTTATATAAAGCGGGTAAAAAAAGATACTTGTATTTTCATCATAATTTAATATGTTCTCCAGGTAATACCAATCCTTTCCACCAAGCAATCTAAAAAGACTATCTAAACCTTTACCGCTCTCGTCATACATAAAATTTGCACCATAATAAATATCAGATTCTTTTGTTGTAAGCCTCTTCATGTTGTCATACTCATATGTAAAAGAAGGGAAGAAAATAGTATTATTGCCCGACATATATATACCCGCAGAAGAACGCTTAATATCATTATTATGATACACAAAATCCATTATTACAGGTATATTTTCAAAATAATTTCCATAATCAACATGCATAAGTTTATAATCAGTTGCGCCGGTTGAATCGGCAAAAGAAACCTGGAAGGTACCTTTTACATTTCCGCCTGGTTCACCTTCTTTCACTACTATACTTTTTATTATATTGTTTTCTCTTTGTATGGTGATATTACTTTTCATATCGCCGGTTATATTATAAAAAGCATTTTCTACAAGATATCCCCCTGCATTAAAAGTGTAAGAAGCAAACAGGTGATCAAATTTATTTTCAGTTGTTGTATCATCATAATACACACTAACCTTACCGGGTAATTCCGAATAATTAAAACTTAAATTCAAATCTTCATTATTATTTACACTGTAGGAAAGTGATTGAGGAGGATCAGCCGGTTTGCTTAAATCAAGCGGCCCAGGATTTACGCGCCCATAATCATTTTTTTTGCATGATAAGATTAGCGCCGGCAAAGAAACAATTGTTATGACAAAAGCAATGTGGTTTCTCATTCGCATGTATATAATATTAAGCCTTTAATAGGATGATTGTGAACCCGGAAATATTGGAAATGTATCTTCATGAAGCAAGCGTTATGCCAAGTTACGTCAAATTTTACTATAAGGTTTGCCTGGTAAATAAATTTTCAAAAACCTGTATATATAAATTAGCTGACTAAAAATAGTATAAAAGTTTTTAATATAGTTGGCTGTTATTTCCAGCTTATTATCAGCGTTTATTTTTTCCTGAAAAATATTCTAACGGGCACCCCTTTAAAATTAAACTTACTCCTCAACTGGTTTTCGAGGTAGTTTTTATAGGGCTGTTTAATATCATCAGGGTAATTGGAAAAAAATGCAAAGCTGGGCACCACGGTGGGCAGTTGCGTAACATATTTTATTTTAACCGTATTACCTCTTACTACCGGGGCGTGGTACGCTTCCACAGCCTTTAGCATCACATCATTTAATTGCGAAGTGGAAATTTTTCGTTTCCTGTTTTCATATACCTCCAACGCGGTTTCTATTACTTTAAAAATGCGCACCTTATCTTTCACCGAGATGAATAAGATAGGCACATCATTAAATGGCGCTAATCGTTCTTTTAATTCTTTTTCATAATCTCTTGCTGTGTTGGTTTCTTTTTCTACCAAATCCCATTTATTCACCAACAGCACAATACCTTTTCCTTTGCGGGCCGCTAAAGAATAAATATTCAAATCCTGCGCGGTAATGCCTTTTGAGGCGTCTAATAATAAAAGACAGACATCCGCTTCATCCAATGCTTTAATAGCACGGATAACGGAATAAAATTCCAGGTCTTCTTCAACCTTGTTTTTTCTTCTTAACCCTGCGGTATCAATTAAAATAAATTCTTTTTGAAAGAGATTGTAATGTGTATGTATGGTATCTCTTGTGGTGCCGGCTATATCGCTTACTATTGTTCTTTCCTCTCCAATCAATGCATTCAGCAATGATGATTTACCCACATTAGGCTGCCCTATAATCGCAAATTTGGGAAGTGCATCTTCATCTTTTTCTTCATTACTTTCGTCAGGAATAAGCTTTACCAGCTCATCCAGCAATTCGCCGGTGCCGCTTCCGCTTATGCTGGAAAGAAAAAATATATTCTCAAACCCCATGCTGTAAAACTCCGTTGCTTCTAACATGCGCTCAGGGTTATCTACTTTGTTCACCACAAGGAATACCGGCTTTTTGGTTTGCCTTAGCATTTCTGAAACAGCTTCATCAAGCGGTGTAATGCCCATTTCAGCATCGCACATAAATATTATAGCATTCGCTTCGTCAACGGCTATCTTTACCTGCTTTCTTATTTCTTTTTCAAACACATCATCGCTGCCGGCAACAAAACCACCTGTATCTATAATATTAAATTGCTTGCCATTCCATTCCGCTTCGCCATATTGCCTGTCGCGGGTAACGCCACTTATATTGTCAACAATGGCTTTGCGTTCTTCCAGCATCCTGTTAAAGAACGTGCTTTTGCCTACATTGGGTCTGCCTGTTATTGCTACTGTAAAACTCATATATTTTGCGGAAGGCTTTGATGTTTATAGTTTGTGGTTTATAGTCTGTAGTTAACCAGAAACTATAAACCATAAACCTCAAACCTTCTTAGTATCCATATTCTTTTAAATGCACATCATTGTCTCTCCATTTAGGGCGAACTTTTACAAACAATTCTAAAAACACTTTACTGCCCAGAAATTTTTCTATGTCCAGGCGTGCTGTTGTGCCTATCTGCTTAATCATTTTGCCACGCTCACCTATTATAATTGCCTTCTGCGTTTCCCTATGTACTATTATATCTGCCGTAATTTTTATCAGCCCTGTTTTCTCTTTAAACTCATTCACCAGCACGGCGGTGTGATAAGGTATCTCATCCTCAAACAAATCAAAAATTTTTTCCCTGATAATTTCACCAACAAAAAAACGCGTTGGCAAATCTGTAAGGTCATCCTCATTATAGAAAGGCTCTCCTTCGGGTAAAAATTCCAAAATGGCTTTCAACAAAACATCTACGCCCAAATTTTGAAGCGCCGATATAGCGATTGTTCGTTTGCAGTATGTGCGCTCCCGAAAAAAAGCTTTGGCTTCTTCCACGCGTTCTGCTGATACTTTATCAATTTTATTAAGCACTACAAATGCGGGTACCCTTAACCGTAATGCAGCAAACATGCTATCAGCTTCCTCAACATTATCCCTTATATCTACCACTAACAATGCAATATCAGCATCTTCCAGACTGCCTTTAACCGCCTGCATCATTTTTTCATGCAGTTTGTATTTAGGTTCAATAATGCCGGGTGTATCAGAAAATATAACCTGGTAATTTTCTGTATTTAAAAAACCTTTAATCCTGTGCCGCGTGGTTTGCACTTTAGGCGAAACAATAGCCAGTTTCTCACCAATAAGGCAATTAAGCAACGTGCTTTTGCCTGCATTGGGCTTACCAAAAATGTTTACGAAACCAACCTTCATGGCTTATAAATACAATTAAAAATTTTTGCAAAGGTAAAAGAACAAAATTTGTTTTGGCTGATAAAATACATACACTTACCTTTGCGCCTCGCTATTAGGAAACAATAGCACAAAACGTTCTTTAAGATCAATTTAAACTTATTATATCGCGAGGTAGAGCAGCGGTAGCTCGTCGGGCTCATAACCCGAAGGTCGGAAGTTCGATCCTTCCCCTCGCAACAACAGAAGCCTCGGTTTATACCGGGGCTTTTTTTTAACCATACACTCGCCCCACCCATCATCTTGTAAAATTTAAGAAAGGGATTGCTTCCTTCTCCGTACAAATTATTTTATACGCTACGTTTTGGGGAACCCGAAACAACAGAAGCCGGGATTTACCCGATTTTACTATATACCGCCCTGATTACCGGCATATTCATTTATATCTTCAAGCATTTTTTCATTTGAGGTTTTGCAAGTATTTTCGCAAAATCCTTCAGGCATAAAATTTACGTTCAAAATGATTTTATCGCCTGATATCATTCTTTAAAACACGGTCTGTTATGGCGTACGATGTTATAGTTTTAGGTAGTGGTCCTGGCGGATATCCTGCTGCAATAAGGGCTTCTCAATTAGGCTTAAAAGTAGCGATTATTGAAAAAGAAAGTTTAGGCGGCATTTGTCTTAACTGGGGATGTATACCCACTAAGGCGTTGCTGAAAAGTGCACAGGTGTACGAAAGCATGAAACATAGTAAAGACTATGGACTGGAAGCATCTGGTGTAAAACATAATTTTGACGCGGTTATAAAACGCAGCCGTGGCGTAGCAGATAAAATGAGCAAGGGCGTTCAGTTTTTAATGAAGAAGAATAAGATAGATGTGGTGATGGGCTATGGCAAACTGAAAGCCAAGGGCCAGGTGGAAGTTACCGGTGCTGATGGTAAAACACAGATAGTAGAAGGTAAATATATTATTGTTGCCACGGGTGCACGTTCCCGCCAGTTGCCAAGCTTACCGATTGATGGTAAAAAAGTGATAGGCTATCGTGAGGCAATGGTGCTTCCGCAACAACCTAAAAGCATGATTGTTGTAGGCAGCGGAGCAATTGGTGTTGAGTTTGCTTATTTCTATAACAGTATGGGTACAAAAGTTACCATAGTTGAGTTTCTTCCTAAAGTTGTACCGGTTGAAGATGATGAGATTTCAAAAGAGTTGGAAAAACAATACAAGAAACAGGGAATTGAAATTTATACCAGCAGCGAAGTAACCAGTGTTGATACCAGCGGTGCAGGTGTTAAAGCAAAAGTAAAAACGCAGAATGGCGAAATAACGCTTGAAGCTGATATCGTATTAAGTGCGGCAGGCATTGTTGCAAACATTGAAAATATCGGGCTTGAGCAAATGGGCATTAAAACAGAAAAAGGAAAAATTACTGTTGATAAATACCAGCAGACTAATGTACCGGGTTTTTATGCCATTGGCGATTGTACTCCCGGCCAGGCATTGGCGCACGTAGCTTCAAAAGAAGGTATTATTGCCGCAGAACATATTGGCTATAACGAAAAGAAATATAATCACCTGCCAGATACTATTGATTACAATAATATTCCGGGTTGTACCTATTGCACGCCTGAAATTTCTTCAATAGGTTATACCGAGAAAGGAGCAAAAGAAGCAGGCTACGAATTGAAGATTGGTAAGTTTCCGTTTGTTGCTTCAGGTAAAGCAAGTGCTGCCGGTGCAACAGAAGGTTTTATAAAAGTGATTTATGATGCCAAGTACGGAGAATTTCTCGGCGCTCATATGATTGGTTATAATGTAACTGAGCTTATTGCTGAAGTATCTGTAGCACGTAAATTAGAAACAACATACCACGAAATATTGAATGCTTCTCATCCTCACCCAACCATGAGTGAAGGCGTTAAAGAAGCAACCGCTGCGGCATATGGCGAGGCGATTGATATTTAAGTATTTTACATCCTTATATTTTACAAAACCCCGGCGAACCGGGGTTTTATTTTTATTTGGAAGCTGCTTCCGCCATTTTCTTTGCGAGATGATCCATTACCGGTATAAACTTTCCATCAGGGCTTATGTCAATAAATTTTACATTTTTTTCAACGACACCCGTATGCGGTGCAGGCCAATAGAATACTTCACCTGCCTGAATGGTTTCCTGCTTACCTCCCGGATACTTAACTGTCAATGCGCCATCAATAACATAACCCCAATGAGGTGAACTACACATATTATCAGGTAATCCTTCCAGTAATGCTGTGAAATCAACAGGACTGGGAATATCCATATACCCGACAGACATTCCGCCAAGGCCGGAAATATTTGTAAAACCATTTCTGGGGTTTTTAGGCATTTTATTAACCGGCATATGGTATGAAGCGGTTTGCGGATGATCAAATGAAGACACTTCTACAACAGAAGAATGAATAGTTTTCCACCCGCCGTTCACTTTCTGCAATGTTCTGGTTTCTTTTGTTTTGCGGTCAGCAACTCCCCAATTGTCGTGCTGGTCAAAACTTACAAATGCTATCTCATCTCCTATGGTATAGGTATAATTATCTCTTTTCAATTTTAAATCAAACGGTTCAATTTCACCTATAAACTGCGCCAGTGTTTTAAACCCTTTTACAGACTGAACGCCTTCTGCAGATGTATACATAAAAGATACATCATCTGAATTGAGCCAGCATTTTGCCCATTGCACAGTATCACCTTTTGCTGCAAAATAACTTTCATCATTCAAAAGCTTTGTAATAGCTTCTTGCTCTGATTGCAGATTGGGTTTGCTTTTGCAGCACATAAACAAAAGGGCAACAAATACAATAAATATCCATTTCATAAATGTTGATTTAAGCGTTATACATCAAGAATTTTATACCGGGTTCAGACCTGGGCTGGCAGTATATTCTGATTGACCCTGAACAAATTAAGCGGGTCATATTTCGCTTTTATCTGTGCCAGCTTTTTGTAATTATTCCCATAGCTTGCTTTTACGCGATCAGCCCCTTCCTCCATCAAAAAGTTTACATACGCTCCTCCCAGCGAATAGGGATGCAGGTCTGACCAGTAATCCTTCGCCCAACTGATCACTTTTTCTTTTTCACCTGCATCATTGGTTATACCCACAATTACCATCGCATAATTTGCACCGCGGTAGTTCCACGCGGTTTCATCATTACCAATTTTAGATGCAGCGCCGTTTATAGTATACATGTG
The DNA here is from genome assembly GCA_020847395.1 of Chitinophagaceae bacterium. Classification (GTDB taxonomy): domain Bacteria; phylum Bacteroidota; class Bacteroidia; order Chitinophagales; family Chitinophagaceae; genus Agriterribacter. The sequence continues at coordinate 14,193 of JADLCD010000106.1, read as the reverse complement.
CATTGTGCAGAACGGCGTAGGTAACTGACTGGCATATTTGAGATGTATGTTGATAGCTTCCGGGCCAATATCTTTTACATAATCCGCTTTCCAGTACCATAACAGCCCGGGCGGATATAATGCATCGAACAATGTTTGGAGCGTAGGTACAGGCATGGGGCCAACAAAATCCAGCGAAGGAGCCTTCCTTGCTCTTATCGGTTTGAACACGTCTTCCGCCTTTTCCATATCCCCTGCGTAGCACCATACTACTCCGCACATTTTTTTAAGATGCAGATGTTCGGGGAAAGGAGCAACCGGTGGCACAGTTAAATAGGCGAAATATCCGCTCAATTCATCAGGTGCTTTATTAATGAACTCATGATGCCATGCCATCATTTCCGCTCCGTCTTCCAGTTCCCATAGCATAGGGCCCGCATATACAGTATGCAGAGGACGCAGTTTAAACGTAAAGGAAACTACCACGCCGAAATTTCCGCCGCCACCGCGCAAAGCCCAAAACAGATCAGGATTCTCTTTTGCTGATGCCTTAACAAGCGTACCATCTGCAAGTACTACTTCGGCTTCAAGTAAATTATCAATGCTAAGTCCGAAACTGCGGGTAAGATTACCGAGCCCGCCGCCTAATGTAAGACCTGCTACGCCTGTTGTGCCGAATATTCCTGAAGGAACGGTCATGCCAATTTCATGTGTTGCTGCATCAAGCTCTTTCAGTAAGCATCCGCCCTGCACCTTAACTGTTCCTGAATCTCTATCCGTTTTAATGTCTTTCATCAGGGAAAGATCAATTACCAATGCATCATCTGCAATACCCAGCCCGCCTGCGTTGTGACCCCCGCTGCGAATAGCCAGGAGAATGTTATTTTCCCTTGCAAAGTTTACACAGGTAGTTACATCGCTTACATCCTTACAATATGCAATGGCGGCCGGATGCTTATCTATCATGCCATTGTAGACTCTGCGTGACTCATCATAAACAGGATCTGATGGTAAAACGAGATTGCCTTTCAAACTTTTTTTCAAATCATCACTCAAAACATTTTTCATACAACAATTTTAAATGTGAAAACAAAATTATTATTGCAAGGCAGGTATATGCTTTTCTTAAACGGTCAAAAATTTTTCTTTACAGTTCACAATGCCATTTTGGAAAACTTTATCAAATCAAAATTATACGCAGAAGGAAGCCTGTGTTAACAATAACTGTTCAAAGATTTGTAAAATATGTTCACCTGCTGCAATAGCACAGAGAGGTCTTTTCCTGTAAGGAGATTGAATTAAATTATAGTGCCTGGATTGGTGCAGTGCCAATAAATAACATCCCTGCAGGCGAAATGGCAACAAAAAAACTTTCCTTATGTTTTTTTCAAAAAAGCAGATGGTGTGCAGCCAAACTTTTCAGCAAAACATTTTGAAAAATAAGAAGGGCTGTTAAACCCTGAATTATAGGCTATCTCAGCTATACAAGCTTTTTTCTGCTTGAGCAGGGAAAGTGCTTTCTGCATACGTAAGTCAATAATAAAATCATTGGGTGAACGTCCGGTTAAAGCAGTTATTTTTCTATACAATTGTGGCCTGCTTACACATACTTCATTGCTTAATGTATTCAGGTCAAATTGCTGGTCTGCTATTTTTGTTTCAGTTACATGAATAAGATTAGAGATAAATTCCTGCTCTTTTGTATTCAGTGATTTGACAGCATCATCAGAAAATACCGCTTCATTATTGCAAATTTTTCTTACAAGAGCGCAGGTCAGTATCTGGTTGTTTGACGCAATCAGGCTTAAGCGATGTCCTAATTTGATTGCTTCCTTAAAGAAATCCCCTTCTTTTGTGACAGGCTGCGAAGCACTCAGTCCCATTTTGAAAATAACTTCCGGATGCTTAGGCTCAAATTGCTCAAGTGTGTTTTTGATAAGCAAGGCACAGGAAACAGCATCGGTTGCATCATCAAAAACGGCAACAATACTGTCGTCAGCATCCCACGTTAAATGTCTTCCCGCAAATCTTTCCATTTGTTCCCTGACTATTTTTCTGGCCCAGTTTGGCGTAAGCAACATGGAAAGATCACTTGATGCAGTGGCTCTGGTGATGCCATATAAAGAAACGACAAGGATCGTTCTGTAACCTGTATCAAGAAAGCCGTTTTTCTTCTGAACAAGTCCGTAGTCATTTACCGTATGCCCTGTACCCATCATCATTTCATAAAACCCGGTTTCAACTTCTGTTAATGCGCATGCTATGTTGCCATGAGCCATCTGGTGTACTTTTTCACAGGTTTCAGGGTCAGGCCCTTCAATCAGGCAAAATACAGTTCCGGCCTCCTGGTTTACCCAAAATTGAAGATAGCGCACACCATATTTATCCTGGATGGCTACATCTGCCATATGTGCTCTTTTTACATCTTCTACCGTAACATTTTCAATATGGTGAAAATCCATATATAGAGGCATATGCTAAGTTTTTATTCTGCTACCTGTATATTTTGTACTCTTCTGTATTGTAAGGGCGGCTTTCCAAATTTTTCCTTAAATACCCTGCTGAAATGTGAAACGTTTTCAAAGCCACTGTCATCTGCTATTTCATTAATGTTTTTCTTGCTTGTGTTCAGTAATAGTTTTGCATAGCTTAACCTTTTCTCTAAAAGCCATCTTCCAGGTGTTGTATGATACAGTTCTTCAAAATCTCTTTTGAATTTTGAAACACTTCGTTGTGAAATTCTTGCAAATTCCGCTATAGATAAATTGAAGTAGAAATTAGATTCCATAATATCATGTAGCGGTGGCTTTTGAAAATCACTCAGGTATTTTACGTATGCAAGCAATGCTACATTTTCAGGGTTAGAAAGTATATTATATAGTAATTCCTTAAACTTCAACTCCAAAAGGCTGGAAGAAGGAGGTGGCAGTTGGGAGAAATATGGTAAGACGCTGTAAAAAAAAGCCTTTGTTGCCTCATTGATCTTAATACTGATAAAGGATTCCCCGGGTGAAAACGGAAAATGTTTCCCGTCGAAGAGAGAACGGTTATCATTATAAAAGCTGCAAAGAAATTCATCCGGAAAATAGAATGCTAACAGCTCCCATTGGTAATCCGCATTTTCTTGTTTCCAGGCCCCCTTTTTTGCAAAGTGCGTGGAGTTTTCTGTCATACTGTGCGAGTGGTTACCCCAATGAAATACTTTTATTCCCTGCAGTGTAAAAGCAATCTGGTTAAAGTGATTGTACACATAGATATACTTTGCTTCCTGGGGACATTTGTAATGCAAAAAGAGCAGGTCATTAGCTGCGAGCTGTTTAAACTCTTTGGGTCTGTTGGTAATATAGTCATACGTATTATCCATCTGAACAAAAATTTCGAATGAAAAATATGATGTCTGCATTTGCTGAGCTAATAACTGAAGATCATCAATATTAATGCCGTGCAGGATAGGTAAGTGTCGCGGAAGGTTGTGAAATAAAAATATCAGACGTTTATTAAAGTTAGCTATTCTTAATCAAAACGCTGAATATTTTGAAGTTTTTATAAATTGATTCTCCTTTGATTCCCATAGTATTTTAAACCTTACAAACAATTCCTCACTATACCATTTTTCTTCGCGGGTCTTTTGAATTACCTCTTTATGACGGGTATGATAAGCGTACGCATTCATGTCTTCAATGCTGCTCCATATGCTAAAGGTGGCTTGCTTAATAAAAGGCATTTCACCAATGCTTAAAGAATATACCAGTCCGTTGGCTTTATGTAAAGCATCTGAGGTGCCCTTTACATGCGCCCAGAACCTGCCAAGTTTTGTAAGCCTGATTGTAGCTCTTGTTAGCACGGCTAATTTACCTTCATAAGCACTTTTATCCGGCAATACCCCAAAAGGCTTTTTCTTATCCCAGGCGCCATACCCGGACAAAGGCTCAAGTATAAAAGTTTTTGTTTCGCATTTCCAGAAAAAATACCAGCCTGCAATAAATTTTCCATACAACATTTTCAGCAAAGCATGTTGAGTATCTGGTATTGATTCTGCATCTCTCACAGCCAAAATAGCCCATTGCTGCCAGTCGGGCTTTTTACTGAAGCCGCCATCCTTTCCGCAGCCGAGCAGTTTATGGAAATGGATTTTTTTGTTTGTCCATAATGGCAGGCGATGTATTGCCATGGCACATAAAGCAAAAAATATATATTTCCGTGGATAGCGGATAATGGTGAGTGATATGCGTAATGGCTTTTGCGGCATAGCTATAATAAGCACAAACCTAAGTGAAAATTTTTCTTATGATAATTCATATTCGCGGAAATGCCCTTACATTTACTACCTTGTTTAAACGAAAGATAACGATTCCACAAATGAAAAAAATTACATCCCTGCTACTGGTATTCATTTCCCTGTTCTCTTTATTTTCTTGTAATAATAAAAGAAATGGCAACCCCGGGATACTGGTGTTTTCTAAAACAGCCGGGTATCATCATGAGTCAATAGCCAAAGGCATACCTGCTATTGAAAAACTTGGTAAAGAAAACGGTTTTGACGTTGACACTACCACTAACCCCGCAATGTTTAATGAGGATACGCTGAAAAAATATTCAGCGGTAATCTTCCTGAATACCACCGGGCCACTGTTTAATACAAGCCAAAGGATTGCCCTGGAGCGGTATATCCAAGCCGGTGGTGGCTATATGGGTGTTCATGCCGCCGCCGATGCGGAATACGATTGGGGTTGGTATAACAGGCTTGTTGGCGCATACTTCGAAAGCCATCCACAACAGCAGGAAGCAAAGCTGGTGGTAAAAGATAAATCACATATCTCTACCAAACATCTCCCCGATGTATGGACAAGAAAAGATGAGTGGTACAATTTTAAAAAGCTTAATAAAGATGTGCATGTACTGATAACTATTGATGAAAAAAGTTACCAGGGCGGAAAGAATGGAGATAACCATCCTATGGCATGGTACCACGAATATGATGGTGGCAGATCTTTTTATACAGAGATGGGCCACACAGATGAATCTTATGCTGACCCTTTATACCTGCAACATATACTCGGCGGTATTCAATATGCAATTGGCGATAATAAAGCGCTTGATTACAGCAAAGCAAAAGCACAGTATCCGCCTGATGAAGACAGGTTTACAAGAGTTCCCCTGGTAAGCGGGCAATTCTTTGAGCCAACAGAATTAACTGTTCTTCCCAACCTTGATATTCTTATTACACAGCGCCGTGGTGAAATAATGAAATACAGCAATCAAACCAAACAACTGAAGCAGGTTGGTTTCTTAAATGTGTATTCCAAAACCAAAGATGGTAAAGCAAATTCAGAAGAAGGATTGCTTGGGCTTGCCAAAGATCCAAACTTCGAAAAAAATCATTGGGTATATATGTTTTACAGCCCGATTGATACTTCCGTAAACCGTTTATCGCGCTTTAAGTTTGAGAATGATACAATAGATAATAAAACAGAGCAGGTAATCCTGCAGTTTTATGAGCAGCGCGAAATCTGCTGTCATACCGGGGGCTCCATTGCGTTCGGACCAGATGGGTTGCTGTATGTATCTGCCGGAGATAATTCAACTCCTTTTAATGAGCCTAATCAGCCGTACACCAATAAGGGTTTTGGACCATTGGATGATCGTCCCGGTCACGAGCAATATGACGCAAGAAGAAGCTCCGGCAATACGAATGATTTAAGAGGTAAGATTTTGCGTATCCGTGTAAAGGATGATGGCACTTACGAAATTCCTGATGGAAATTTATTTCCTAAAGGCACAGATAAAACAAGGCCTGAAATATATGTGATGGGTAACCGAAATCCATACCGTATTTCTGTAGATCAGAAAAACAGTTTTCTATATTGGGGAGAAGTTGGGCCTGATGCCGGCGCTGACAGTATAGGAACCCGTGGCCCACGTGGTTATGATGAATTAAACCAGGCACGTAAAGCCGGCTATTTTGGTTGGCCTTTATTTGTAGGAAATAATTATCCTTACAATAGTTACGATTATGCAACCGGCAAATCAGGAGCAACATTTGATCCTTCCAAACCAATAAATGATTCAAGAAATAATACAGGGTTAAGAGAATTACCTGCGGTATCGCCTGCCTTTATCTGGTATCCTTATGCAGCTTCAACTGATTTTCCGCAGGTAGGAACAGGAGGTCGTAATGCGATGGCAGGCCCTATTTATTATACTGATATGTGGCCAAAAGAAACCAGGTATCCTGATTATTACAATGGTAAATTATTTATTTACGACTGGATACGCGGCTGGATAAAAGTAGTAACCATGTTGCCTAACGGTGATTTTGATATGATGGAACCTTTTATGGAAAGCACCAAATGGCATAATGCTATTGATATGGAAGTTGGCCCTGATGGTAAATTTTATGTACTGGAATATGGAACCGGCTGGTTTGCTAAAAATGATGATGCGGGATTGAGCCGAATTGATTATAATCCCGGCAACCGTGCACCAAAAGTTTCAAAGATAACTGTTGATAAAACATCAGGCAGTTTGCCTTTCACCATAAAAGCATCTGTTGATGCAAAAGATCCGGAGAAAGACCCCGTGACCTACATATGGTTTACCGGCAACGGACAAACGAAAGAAACAAAAACGCCGGATGTTGATCTCACATTTGATAAAGCAGGTGATTATAGTATTACGGTAGAAGTAAAAGATGATAAAGGCGCATCTGTAAAAAGTGATGCAGTGAATGTATATGCTGGTAATACTGCGCCGGATGTTGCTATAGCAGTGGCAGGTAATCAATCTTTTTACTTTGCAGGAAAACCGGTGGCGTATACCGTAACGGTAAATGATAAAGAAGATGGCGCTGCATTAGATGCTTCCAACGTATATGTGAGTAGCGATTTTATGCAGGGCAAGGATAAAGCAGCTTTACCACAGGGGCACCAGAGTGTAATTGCTGCGGCAAGCGGTAAAAACCTTATGCTTTCGCTTGATTGTAAAAGTTGTCACAAGGTTGATGGAAAATCCATAGGACCATCTTTTACTGATGTGGCAAAAAAATATGTAAAAGATCCCAAAGCAACAGATTACCTGGTTGGCAAAATTATAAAAGGCGGTGGTGGTGTTTGGGGTGAAGTTGCAATGGCGGCGCATCCTAATCTTACTGAGCCCGATGCCAAACAAATTGTGCACTGGGTATTATCGCTTGCTGATCAAAACGGGGCGAAGAAATCTTTACCTCCTTCAGGAACAGTGCCTGTTAAAGAAACGAAAGAGCATGAAGTGTTATATATATCTGCTACCTATACTGATAAAGGCGGCGTATCAGCAAAACCATTATTAGGTTCATCAGGCGCTGTATTACAAAGCAGTAAAATAACTTTTGAAGATGTAAAAAATATGGATCAGTTTACCAAAACTAATTATGGGGGTGCGCAGATAATGCTGTTACCTGCAGCACAGGGCTGGTTCCGTATTGACAGTATAGACTTGCAGGGAGTAAACGGTGCTGAATTATCTGTTGATTCCGATGGCGGAAGAAAAGGCGCATATATTTTTGAACTGCACTTAAATGCACCTGATGGCAGGAAATTAGCGGAAGCAACATTACCGGCTGCCGCAGGCGAAGAAAACAAACCGCAAAAAGCAATGCTGAAATTTGCTTTTGATAAGATAACAGATACCAATAAACAGAACCTGTATATTGTAACCCGTCCGGCAGATAATAGTGAGAGGTCTACAGTTAGGGCTATAATGCTGGAATTGTTATCAAAATAAAGTTATTGCACTTTATAAAAAAGATCAGTCTTAAAAGCTGGTCTTTTTTGTTTTACACAAATCACTACTTTTACAGCGTTTACAAAAAATATTTTTATGCCTGCCAATTACAAAAATTCCCGCCGCAAATTTATCCGCAATGCATCTTTATCTGCCACCGGATTTTTTATAGTACCCAGACATGTATTAGGAAAAGGCTATGTTTCGCCGAGTGATAAACTCAATATTGCCGGTATTGGTGTTGGTGGTAAAGCCGAAGTAAATCTTCCCTATGCATATAACAAAGGTTCAGATAATATTGTAGCGCTTTGCGATGTTGACGACCGCCAGGCAGTGAATGGAAGAAAAATGTGGCCCAAAGCACCTTATTATAAAGATTTCAGGCACATGCTTGAAAAAGAAAACAAAAATATTGATGCGGTAATTGTTACAACGCCAGACCATATGCACGCAGTAATAGCAATGGCCGCAATGCAGTTAGGCAAGCATGTATACTGCGAAAAACCGCTTACGCATGATATATACGAAGCCCGTATGCTTACACAGGCAGCAGAGAAATACAAAGTAGTTACACAAATGGGTAACCAGGGAAGCAGCGGCGATGATACACGCCATATTGAAACATGGGTACAGGGCGGATTAATTGGTGATGTACATACCGTACATGTATGGACAAACAGGCCAACATGGCCGCAGGGTATACCAACCCCAACAGGAAAGTTCGCTATTCCTAAAGAAGTTGATTGGGACCTTTGGTTAGGCACTGCACCTAAAAGAGATTTTAATCCCATATATCTTCCTGCTATTTGGCGGGGATGGGTTGATTACGGAACAGGCTCATTAGGAGATATGGGTTGCCATTTTATTGATGTACCATACAGGGCGCTGAAATTAAAATATCCTGTTGCTGTAGAAACAAGTGTAGGTTCTGTATATACCGGTTTCTTTCAACAGGCTATATACCCGGATAGTTATCCTCCTTCAGCAAAAACACATATACAGTTTCCGGCACGGGAAGGTATGCCTGCAGTGGAAATGATTTGGTATGATGGCGGTATCAGGCCAAAACGCCCTGTGGAATTATTACCTGATGAAGAAATGGGTGAAGAAGATGGCGGGATAATTTTCGAGGGAACAAAAGGAAAAATTATGGCAGGCTTATTTGGTCGAAAACCAACCTTATTGCCCACACGCTTAATGAAAGAAACCAACCTCCCGGCTTCAAAATTTGAATTTGTGGAAGGTGGCACAGAAGGTCATCAGCAGCAATGGGTAAAAGCATGCAAAAAAGGGTACGGTGCATATACCAGTTCTTCATTTGATAAATCAGGACCATTAACTGAAACGGTATTGATGGGCAACCTGGCAGTACACAGCTATAACTATTTTGAAACTGATGCCAAAGGCAATAAAAAATTCAACGGCAGAAAGCAATTATTGTGGGATGGTGAAAATATGAAGATTACCAATTTTGAACCCGCAAACAGGTTTGTAAAGAGAGTATACAGGGAGCCGTGGAAGTTGTAGAACCAGGAATTTGAAATTGGGGATGAAACTGAAGAGATGTTTATAGTTTATAGTTTGTAGTTTATAGTTTGAAACCACAAACCTTAAACCATAAACCTCAAACCATAAACCACAAACCTTAAACCATAAACCTTACTCATATCACCTTAAATGTAATCGATGGCGCCATCAAATTTTACAGGCGGATGACACCCATTTGTAAAACCCGCTACAGGTCGGTGTCTCGCCGACCGGAATGACGCGTATGAAGCCAAAAGTTGAAATACACCCTTTAACGGAAAGCTATCCGAAAATAAAATATATTTACCCCCCAACTATTATAAACAATGCGCGCTCTTTCTCTGCCACAAAAATTATATCATATTTTACGCATAGCTTCTGTTATGTGTTATATTGGTCATGGCGTATTTGGCATTATCGCTAAAGAGATATGGTGCAATTATTTTGGAGTATTTGGTATAGGTGAAAAATTATCTTATCAATTAATGCCTTATGTAGGTATCGCAGATATTCTGCTGGGATTAATATTACTTTTTTATCCTGTAAGGGCTGCTGCAGGATGGCTTGTTTTCTGGGGATTATTTACGGCATTATTACGCCCGCTTTCAGGAGAACCTTTTGCGGAATTTATTGAACGAGCAGGTAACTATGGAGCGCCTTTCGTATTACTGATGCTAACAGGCTTTAAAAATTTAACCACTGCAGATTGGTTAAAAAGAATAGATGCTCCTGCTAATATAAACGCACAAACCCACAAACAGGTTATTATCGCACTAAAATGTTTTGGATTTCTATTATTACTTGGGCATGGCTGGCTTAATGTTATTGAAAAACAAGGATTATTGAATCAATATAAATCACTGGGGTTTACTAACCCTGTATTAATCGCTCATATTATCGGTACGTTTGAACTCATTGCTGCCTTTTCATTATTATTTAAACCAATCAGGCCGCTTATTTTATTTTTATTTATATGGAAGATGGCAACTGAGTTATTTTACCCTGCCTGGGGCATTTTTGAATGGATTGAGCGCGGCGGAAGCTATGGAGTATTGCTTGCGTTATGGTACGCAACTATGCCAAAGGATATGCTCCAACAATCGGAACCGAAACTTTTGGGGTACTAAGTACACCCGGGTAATAATATTTCCACACATATGCTAAAAACAAGACCGGACTAAAAAGCCCGGTCTAATATATAAAACCCCTAAACTAAACTACCCGTACCTATCTATATGTAAAAACAATGCCATTTCCATAAAAGGCGTAATTTTAAAGAGAAATAGTTTTTACAAGAGATATATTACCCAGAGCGTGGAATTATTTTCTCAAAATAATTACAAATTGAACCGGTAAATTCTATTAACAATCACTTGTTTGTGCAACCTGATTTTTGGCAGGATAATGTATATGGTATTAGAGTAAATTTGATAAACTAATCTATTGACAATTAAAATCAATTATTATGAAAGTAGATTCAAAAGTGTTATTGGGCTTATTAGCCGGAGCAGCAATCGGAGCAATCGCAGGTATTCTTTTCGCCCCTGACAAAGGTTCTGAAACAAGAAACAAAATAAAGAAAGGTGCTGGCGACGTTGGCGACCAGCTTAAAAATTCTTTCGGCGATTTTGTAGATACTGTAAAAGATAAATATCGTAAGGCGAAAAATGATGCTGAAGATTTAGCAGATGCAGGTGTTTCTAAATTTAACCAGGTTAAAAACTCTGTAAGCTAAATGAAAATTAATTAAACCGGTGACACTTAAAAATAACAGATGAGAGAAGAAACCATTTCCGAAAGTATTGAAGATTTGCTTGGCGATGCAGGCAAATACGTAGAAGCGAAAGCTGAGTTATGGAAATTGAAAGTTGCTGACAGAACTGTTGAAGCAACCACATCTATAGCAACGCAATTAATTTTGGTATTTATAGCTATTATGGTATTAACCTTAATTAATATAGCTGTAGCAATACTAATAGGTAAATGGCTGGGCGAACTACATTATGGATTTTTTATTGTCGCCGGTTTTTATATGCTGCTGGGGATAATTGTTTATGCCTTTCGTAAAAAAATTATTCAAACGCCATTGTACAACGTTATTATAAATAAGATTCTGAAATGAGTGAGAAAAAAACAGCAGAAGATATAAAAGCCAGGATAGCATTGCTTGAAGAACAAACGCAGTTTATGGAGGGTAATCTTAAAGAAAGATTACATGCTACCTATCAAAAAATCACTCCCGGTAATATATTGAAGAATACACTTACAAATTTTAATCATACCCCGGGACTTAAATCTACCCTACTGTCCACAGCACTTAACCTGGGCTTAGGTTTTATTGGCGGAAGAATGATGTTAGGTAAAGGTGGTATAGCCAAAAAGGCAACAGGCGCAGCACTCCAGTTTGGCGCAGGCAAATTTTTGGGGCTTGGAAAAAAACTAAATGTTTTGAAAAGATTTACAACAAGTTTGTTCAGTAAAGAGAAAGCCTGAAACGAAGTATTATTTTAAATACAGCACTGCACTTTCAAATTGATGTTTTAATTTCCTGCATCAATCCCATAACCAATAATGAAAAATCTGTTCTTTTATATTTTATTAGGATTAACTTCCTTACAGCTTCCTGCACAGAAATGCGGCTCTTTATATTTTTCTTTGGGCAAAAAAAATATTCAGTTGGGTAATTATACAAAACGTGGAGAAAATGACGGGCAGATAGTATATAAAATATCTAATATTTCAACAAAAGGCAATACAATCACTTCATTAATAAATGTACAGATATACGATAAACTTCAAAAATTGATAGGCTCCAATAATTGTAATGCCAAATGCAATGGCAACGTTTTATTGCTGGATATGAAGTTTTTTCTCCCTCAACAGCAAATTGAGCAGTTTAAAAATACCTCAACTAAAGAAAAACCAGGAGATCTTGAGTATCCTAACATATTAAAAGTAGCGGATAAACTCAGGGATGGAATACTTGAAATGCAGGCAGACAAAAACGGATTAGAGCTTGCATTAAGAATGGATATAACTGAAAGAGTAGTAACGGGCACAGAGAAGATCACAACATCAGCAGGTACCTGGAATTGCTTTGTGATAAGGTCAAAAACAAAACTCAGCATTAAAACAGGTCCGATCTCAATTCCAATGCAGTTTGAAACTGTTGAATGGTTCAATCCGTCTTCAGGTATTATAAAAACTACAAACAGTACCGGCTATACCGAAGTAGTAGCTATAAATTAAATAGTGGCCACCATCTACAAATTATCTCTTTTGTAAAATTATACGCAATGGCAACAATTGATAAAAGCAAAGCATTAAAACCAAGTGCTGCAGAGAGTGAAAAACGGTATGCTATAAACCCAGGTATATTTCACGCAGCTTACGTAACAGGGTAAAGCCCGCAAAGAAGCATTGGTTGCTAATACTGCTCCGCTGTGAGCGCCGCGTGAAAATTATCGATGAATACCAAGAAGAAAGTATATCAACTTATTGATTATCATTTTTGAACACCCAAAACTCACGTTAATTATTTTAGCGTTTTATTGTAAGTAAGTTTTTAAAAACCTAAATAAATCATTCCGGATTGATATTGCATCAAACATTTCTCCGAAATGGGGAGCACCAGGCACAATAGTAAGTTTATTATACACACCATTAATATTTAACCAGGAACTTAATATAACAGATTGCGTATTGGGTACAGATTCATCCTTCTCGCCCTGCACAATAAAAAATGGCGGATCATTTTTGTCAACATAGGTTACAGGGCTTGCTGTTTTTGCAATATCAGGCCGTTGAATGGGCATAGTGCCTAATAAAATAGCTACGGGATTGTCATTATTATTGCGGGATGTGTCAGGTTTTCCGGCAATCATTATTAAATCTGAAGGGCCGTAAAAATCGAGAACACATTTAATTTTAAAATGTGGTTTTTTGCCAGGTGCATAAAAATCTTTTATATCATTATTATTAGATAGCCCTAATAATGAAGCAAGATGGCCGCCGGCAGAAAAACCAATTAAAGCGATTCTATTCTTATCAATATTATATTCTTGCGCATGCTGATACAGAAATTCAACAGCCTGGTTGCAATCCTGTATTTGCGCAGGAAAAATAGCTTCCGTACTATAACGGTAATCTATAGATGCTAATGCATACCCGCTATCAATAAAACCCTTTACCGTATTTTTCATATAACTCATATCAGCATACTTGTCGTTCAGCATCCATGCGCCGCCGTGTATCCATATAACTAATGGCAACTTCCCTGTTTGTTTTCCCGGTAAATAAATATCCAGCAAGTGCTTTTTATTGTTATCGCCGGCGTATGCAAGGTTTCGATGAAAAATGGTATTTGCAGGAAATATTTTTTCTATCTCTGCATTTTGCGCTGTTACAAAAAAGCCGTGTAATATTAAGGACAGTGTAATAAGAAGGGAACATTTTCTATTCATTGTATGATGTATTAAGAAAGGCGTATTGAAAGCTACATAAATTTTGTGTAAAATGAGATTAGTTGTTGCTAATGGGTGCATTTCAAATTTTCGCAGATGGGTGGTAATAGCCACCTGTAAAATCCGCTACCGATCTGTATCGCACCGACCGGAAATAATATCATTTAGCTGAGTACTAAAAAAGCTTTAATAATTTAAAGATCGTTGGATGTATTGCTTTAGTGCCGGTTATAAAACCAAAATACTCTTGCGTCACTGAGAACCCGCCCGTAGGTTCTATTGAATTGAACGCATATCGCGGCGGGTGAAGCAGTCTCGTAAGCTTTGGAGAATGAAATTGCTTCGCCGCAAAGCAGCATGATATTTCAATTTCGTGTTGGCGGCTCGCAAAGACGAGCGAGAGGTTAAACTAATGTATACTTTGCTTTAGTGCCGGTTATAAAACCAAAATACTCTTGCGTCA
>JADLCD010000105.1 GCA_020847395.1 Chitinophagaceae bacterium | reverse complement strand
TTGAAGAATGAGATTTTTCGCAGGTGGGTGGTGACCTGCCTACCGGACAGGCAGGCACCCACCTGTAAAACCCGCTACCGGTCGGTGTCTCACCTACCGGAAAGCTGTGCATAGAACGACAATTTGGGATGCACTAATAAATCCACAATACCTAATAATTGTAATTGCTTCGTATCTTTGCGCTCAAATTTTAATCAATGCCATTAATGCAATTACACCGCACTCATAATGATTATGGGTTTTTTGCTGCAGATGCAGGAGGTAATACACTGTCGATTGATATTCCTGTTGAACAGGGTGGAGATGGAAAAGGATTTCGCCCTATGCAATTATTGCTCGCTGGTTTGGGCGGTTGCAGCGCGGTGGATGTAGTTAGCATTTTAAAAAAACAGAAGCAGGATATTAAAGGTTTTTCTATAAATGTTGATGGAGAAAGGGAGCAGGGTAAAGAGCCTTCTTTGTGGACTGATGTAGAAATTACTTTTGATCTTACAGGTGAGATAGAGCCTGCTAAAGCGGTACGTGCAGTTGAATTATCAATGAATAAATATTGCTCTGTAGCAGAAACATTGCGCAGGGCAGGTGGGAAGTTGGTATGGAAAGTTGTGGTTAACGGAACTCCTGTTGATTTATAATTTGCCACGCATTAAATTAAAAATAAAGCAGCAAACAAATTTTTTTTGAGTATGAGTTTACATCCTAATACGCAGGCGGTGCGTATGCAAACCCCGCGTACAGCGGAAATGGAGCACAGCACGCCACTGTTTTTAACGTCGAGTTTTTGTTTTGAGAATGCTGATGAAATGCGGGCGGCCTTTGCAGAAGAGAATGATAATAATATTTACAGCCGTTTCAGTAACCCTACCGTGCAGGAATTTATTGATAAAATGTGTGTATTGGAAGGAGCGGAAGCTGGCTTTGCTACAGCATCGGGCATGAGCGCAATATTTGGAACATTCATGGCTTTTTTGAGTGCAGGTGATCACCTGTTGAGCTGCAGTGCTGTATTTGGATCAACACATACTATTGTTACCAAATATCTGCATCGCTGGAAAATTGAATACAGCTATGCAGATATTAAAACGCCGGAAACCTGGGAAGCTTTGATTAAGCCTAACACTAAAATGATTTATGTTGAAACGCCTACTAATCCGGGATTGGATATAGTGGATATGGAGTGGCTTGGTACCCTGGCTAAAAAGCATAATGTTATGCTGGTGGTTGATAATTGTTTTGCAACACCTGTTTTGCAGAAGCCAATTAATTACGGTGCCGATCTTGTATTGCACTCAGCAACCAAATGGCTTGATGGACAAGGCAGGGTATTGGGTGGTATAGTAGTAGGCAAAAAAGAATTAATACGCGATTTATATTTGTTCTGCAGAAATACAGGACCTTCATTGTCTCCTTTTAATGCATGGGTATTAACTAAAAGCCTTGAAACACTGGATGTGCGCATACAGCGACATTGTGATAATGCTGAGGCGTTGGTAAAGGCTTTGGATGGACATTCTAAATTGAACTGGATCAAATATCCTATGCATCCTTCGCACTCCATGTACAATATAGCCAAAAAGCAAATGGCAAGAGGCGGAGGATTAGTTACATTTGATTTGAAAGGAGGAGTGGAAAGCGGTAAGAAATTTATGGATGCATTGAAAATGCTTTCACTCACTTCTAATTTGGGGGATAGTCGTAGTATCGCTTCTCATCCTGCATCAACAACTCACTCCAAGTTAAGCAGGGAAGAGCAGGAGTCCGTAAGCATTACGCCAGGGCTTATACGTATATCAGTTGGTTTGGAATATGCCGGTGATATAGTAGCTGATATTTTACAGGCGCTGGAAAAGTGCTAATAATTAAATTCATACCAGGGGTGTCTTAAAGCAAATTATTTTCATTGTTGAATCGCGGTTAGGTTTTTGTTTATCTTATTCAATAAGAATATGTTTTGCTGTAGACAGGTGTTGCTAATTTTCTTTAAGCCCCGGATATGCATCATAAATTTTTTTCAGCTCCGCCGCTTTTTCAGGATAGCGGTCAATAACATTTACACGTTCACTCGGATCCTGGTTAATATTAAACAGTTCCTTTATGGTATCCTGTGTTTTTCCTGTGATGGGATTTACACCCGCAGGCGCTTCGCGATATTTCCATGCCCCAACACGTACCGCTTCAACCTTATTGTAGTTATTAATATAAATAGGGCGATGTACATATTCTTTTCGGTTAACCTTGCCTGTTAGCAGGTCGCCAATATCCTGTCCGTCCAGCGTTATTCCCTGCGGAAGCGGCGTTTTTGCCCATGCAGCGAGTGTGGGTAGTACATCAAGATTGCTGACAGGGCTCCTTAAAACAGTGGGTTTAATATGATTTTTCCAATATAAAATAAAAGGCACTCTTACACCTCCTTCATATGATTCGCCTTTTGATCCGCGGAAAATGCCGGCAGCACCCACATGAAACCGTTGGGTAGCACTATCACCCGACATTCTTTGAGGATATGCAGCCCAGGGGCCATTGTCGCTTGAAAAAATAAATATGGTATTATCCGCAAGCTTTTTGTCTTCCAGCTTTTTCCATATCAAAGCAAGGCAGCTATCCATTTCTTCAACCACCGCGCCTAAAGGTCCCGCGTCCTGCCTGCCTGCAAGCGAAGCTGCTTTTGCCGCGAATGCTACTGGTAAATGCGGCATATTGAATGCCAGGTATAAAAAGAATGGCTTGTTTTTATTTTGTTTGTCGATGATGGATATTGCTTCTCGTGTATACAAGGGCGTTAGTAAGGAGTCTTCAGGCTTACTTATTTCCGGTTGGCGGTTTCTGAACAACTTAATAGTAGTATCTGTTTTTACATATGGAAAGCGATAGTCATGGCTATATAACAAACCATAATAAGAATCGAAACCCTGTGCGGTAGGATGATGATAAGGCTTGTCATCACCCAGGTGCCATTTTCCAATCATCGCGGTATTATAACCGGCTTGTTTTAATACTTCCGCAAGCGTTACTTCCTGGTCGGGCAGTCCGCGTTTGTCGCCCGGACCTAAAGGCTCCGGCACATTATATCTTGTTGCATAACGCCCCGTAAGTAATGAAGCTCTTGAAGGAGAGCAGGAAGGAGTAGTTACAATATAATTGGTAGCTTTTAAACCTGCATTTGCTATTCCATCAAGAAAAGGCGTTTGTATAACCGGGTTGCCATACGTGCTTAAGTCGGAGTACCCCATATCATCTGTTAATACAAAAATGATATTGGGTTTTTGCTGGGCTTTTGCAAGAATACCAAAGCATACTATTGCAAAAAGAAAAGTTGTTATTTTTTTAATCATCATCGATATTTTAAAAACTAAGCATATTGTAAATATCATAAACTTTAGTGAATGATTAAAAATTATAAGCCGTGTTATAGGTTGTTGCTAAAATTTGATATGCGTGATGTATATATTATAGAAGGTATAGCCACGGCAAATTGTAGTACAAAAAAATATTACTGATTTTTGTAAAAATATTTTTTGAAATGGAAAAAGATATTACTTTTGTCTACCGAATTAGTAGACTAATACTTTTTGTCAACCACCGGCAAAAGTATTTTAAAAGTAAAATCAAAATGAAACATTTAAACTGCTGCAATGCCAGTGGCATTGTTAACGACTTAATTGTAAGTACGGTGGAATTTTATATACCTGCTCACAAATTTTCCTGTTGCACATCCTGTTGTTGCAATACTATACGCGGTTAAGCGCCTTCCAGTTTTTCAGCTTGCTATACATTATTGCATTCATAAAAAATTATGAATGGGTGAGGTTGTCTCCATGTCATCACCTGTAGTCGGTGGTTGATTGCAGGAGAAGGCTGGGGCAACCTTTCTGTTCTGTTATATATAAATTCTATTGCTATGCAGAAACAGGATTATTTTTTATTGATTAAAAAGATAGCCATAGGTATACTGGTTTTTTTGATTCCGTTCCTGATTTTCTTTTTTGGATTATTACTCATTTCTAAAAACTAATTCAGCTATGAGCCCGGCAAAAAATACAATTGGCAATATCAGGAGAGATGCGGTGACCAGCGTTTTCATATACGCTTTACCGGTAGTACTGATGTTGGTATATTTTAAAATTACAGGTCAGCAGCCCTGGAAAGTTCCTGCTACAGGAGCATTACCTTTTAAAGCGCCTGCTATTGTTGAAAATCTTTTTAAAAATCTTTCTTCCTGGGGTTTACCGGTACTAACCCTTTTATTAGGAATAATAGAATTTTCCGCAGGACTGTATAAAAACAGGTGGAACAAAAATGAAGCAATACTTGATATAGTATGTTTTGCTGCACCTAAGCTGGTTTTCCGCCCCTTGCTGGTATATGTATCATTAATCGTATTCCCTTATGTATTACCAGGACAGAAGAACGCATTCAGTTGGGTGCCTTTTTGGTGGGCATGCTTAATTATCGCGGTTGCTGATGATCTTACTCAATACTGGTACCACAGGTTGCATCACCAGGTGCCGTGGTTGTGGCGTTTTCATCGTACCCATCATTCGGCTAATTATATGGGAATGGCAATGGCAGGCAGGCAGAATTTTATCTATACCATTTTCTTTTCTCAAATATACCTAACATCGGCGCTTACTTATCTTGGGCTGGGATATGCAGCATTGTTTGTCGGGGGTGTGAAATCGCTGATAACATTATCTGCGCATTCAAGCATTCCCTGGGATAAACCATTTTACAAATACAAAGTATTGCATCCCATCGCGTGGGTACTGGAGCGTACTATATCAACGCCTGCAACGCATCATGCACATCATGCAGATACAATGGAAGATGGAATTGGCTACTATAAAGGAAATTTCGGGAATATGTTTTTTATATGGGACATTATTTTCGGCACTGCAAAAATTACGCGGCAATATCCCACCGGCTACGGTATCAGGCATTATAAAGAAGAAGAATGGTATGCGCAGTTTTTGTGGCCAATTTTCAAATCAAAAAAAGAAGGGAGTGAATTGGCTGTCAATGGGCCGGTAGTTGCAGATCCTGAAACAACAGAAGGCGATGAAACGCCTGCAAAACTTACTATCGTTCCTCAAACTTAAATCTTATTAAACCCATCAGTACGTATATAATTACTAAAACAATGTTTACCGGCATCATTTTATACCGGCGATGCTTATCAGGACCGGAGAAGTACCTGGATGCCATGTTATACTATGAGTGTTGTGCATGAAATGATCATCCAATATCAGATGTAGTTCAAAGATTATCCGGGATAGCTGTCCGGGATGATATCTCTTACCGGCGCAGTATTGATGTGCCGGTTTTACAAATTATTTTAAAGAAGGTTATACTAATAAACATGAAAATTAAATTTTGGTTTCTACTCGCATTATTGAGCAACAGCTCATTTATAGTGCAAGCCCAGCAAGGCTCAGTCATCAACTCTGTATTAGAGGGCCAGGTTACTGATAAAGGCAATAAGGCGCCGTTGGAGGGCGCAAGCATCGTAATTAAAGGCACAACCAATCAAACCTTAACCAATAACAAAGGGCAGTTTACATTAAAAACAGGACAGAAACTTCCTTATACTTTGCAGGTTACTATTGTCGGCTATAAATCAATCGAAACAGAAGTGGATCGCTCCCCGGTTAAAATTGAATTGGAGCAGGATGTGCAATCACTATCTGACGTGGTGGTTATAGGATACGGAACCCAAAAACGGAAAGACCTCACTGGCTCCGTTGCTTCTATATCACCCAAAGATTTTAATAAAGGCAGCAATGTATCTGTTGATAACCTGATTGCAGGACGTGCTGCGGGTGTACAGGTAACGCAATCATCGTCTGAGCCTGGTGCAGGAGTAACAATCAGGATTCGCGGCGCCAATTCTATCAATGCCAGCAATGAACCATTGTATGTAATTGACGGATTGCCGATAGATAATTCTACAATCACACCAACTTCCGCAGCGGTTACTGAATCAGCACCAAGAAACCCCCTTAATTCACTCAACCCTTCAGATATTGCTTCAATAGAAATTTTAAAAGATGCTTCTGCCACTGCCATTTATGGTTCGCGTGGCGCAAATGGTGTTATACTCATTACAACAAAGCATGGCAGGAAAGGCAGGTTGTCTGTCGACTATAATGTATCGGGCGCCGTGCAGGAGGTAGCAAAGAAAATACCGATGCTTTCTGCTTCACAATACATCAGCTTGTTGAATGATTTGAAAGCTGCGCAGGGGCTGGCGCCTGAATTTACCGATGCAGATATTGCAGCGATTGGTAAAGGCGTAAACTGGCAGGACGAAATATTCAGAAAAGGATATACTCAAAATCATCAATTAAGTTTTTCCGGCGGGCAGGATAAATTTACTTATTACGCTTCGCTGAATTATCTCGATCAATCCGGTATTGTAATCAGCTCCGGCATTAAGCGCTATACCGGTCGTGTGAATTTGAATTATACCGATACAAAATTCAAATTCGGTATTAACCTGAATGCTGCTAAAATAAATGACGACTATGTGCCCAATGGTGTAAGTATTAATGAGGGCGCAGGTATAGTAAACACAGCCATCTTCCAGGACCCGACATTAAGCGTTTATAATGCTGATGGTAAATATGCGCAGAGCAGTCTTGTAAATCTTGAGAATCCGCTGGGGCTTGCCAATGCTGTTACGGATTACGCGGTTACCGGCAGAACATTTGGTAATGCGTTTCTTGAGTATTTTATTATTCCTGAATTGTCGATAAAAATAAATGGAGGTACGGATATACAAAGTTCGCGTCGTGACACATATATAGGGCGCAATACCAAAAAGGGAAGTAATGCCAATGGTATTGCCAGTGTGCAAACCACCAACAGCAATAATGCATTACTGGAACTTACTGCGCGATATGCAAAAACATTCAACAATCATTCACTTGAAGTTTTGGGCGGCTACACCTGGCAAAACTTTGGATGGAATATATTGAGCTCCGGTGCGCAAAATTTTACAACAGATGCTTTTGGTACGGATAATATGGCTGCGGGTTCAGCCAGTACGTTTACTATTAATACTTTTAAAAGCCGCAACCAGTTAAAATCATTCCTGGGAAGAATCAATTATACTTTTAATGATAAATACCTGTTAACCGCTAACTTCAGAGCAGATGGCTCTTCAAGATTTGGCGCAGATAATAAATATGGCTATTTCCCGTCGCTGGCGTTGGGCTGGCATGTGAACAGGGAATATTTCTTCAGGAATATACACACTGTATCTACGCTTAAATTAAGAGCAAGTTATGGCAGTACCGGTAACCAGGAAATTGGTAATTACCGTTCACTCGTATTATTAAGCACGCAAGGCCAGGCTATATTTGGCAACGCCGCAGAAGTTGGCATATCAACCACGCAATTGGCGAACCCGAATTTAAAATGGGAAACCACCAAACAATTTGATGCAGGCATTGATTTTGGTTTATTTGAAGACAGGATTACCGGCAGCGTTGATTATTATAATAAGAACACAAAAGATTTATTGCTGGAATTGCCCGTGCCAACCACTACAGGTTTTGCTACAACGCTTACCAATATAGGCAGCATGAATAACCGGGGGTTTGAATTTACACTTAATACTGTAAACCTGCGCGGTAAATTCAACTGGACTACTTCTGTAAATTTTTCAACAGTAAAAAATAAAGTAACAGGCATTGGCGGATTGCCATATATACAGCAAGGCTCCGCAGGCTTCTTTAGTAATTTCAGCATATTGCAGGTTGGGTTGCCATTAAATTCCTTCTATGGCTACCAGGTAGCAGGCGTATTGCAAAAAGGTGAGCAATATACACCACAACCATTATCAGCGCCGGGCGATTTAAAGTTTCTTGATGCCAACGGTGATAAAACCATCAACACATCAGACAGAACGATCTTAGGTTCATCCTTCCCTGATTTTACGTATGGCATCAATAACAGTTTGGGCTATAGAAGGTTTAACCTGTCTTTCTTCTGGCAGGGAGCACAAGGAGGAAAAATACTCAACCTGAATATTTCCGAATCAGAAAATCCCATTTCGTTCAGGCGAAACCGTTTAAGTCGTTCGTATACCGACAGGTGGACAGAAACAAATCCCACAAATGATAATCCATCCGGCTTATCTCCTGCATTTGCTTATGTAGATGCGAGTGGTACCATCAATAGCCGCGCAGTGCAAAGCTCGTCGTTCCTGCGATTGAAAAATATATCATTGAGCTATGATATACCTGCACCTGAAAATTTCCTGTTTCAATCGGCGCAGCTATATTTTGTAGCGCAGAACCTGGTTACCTTCTCTCACTACCTGGGCTTTGATCCGGAAGTAAGTTCTTTTGGAACCTCTAATGTGCGGGTAGATTATAATGCATATCCCCTGTCAAAAATTTATACACTCGGATTAAACGTAAAATTTTAAACATACAATGAAGCCGTTCAACATAAAAAAAATACACATGAAACCATACTATATATTGTTATTGTTTTCCCTTACGCTGTGGAGCTGCGGTAAAGCCGGACTTGAAGAAGATGTATACTCTTCGCTTGGTGTAACCAACTATTTTAAAAATGCGGATGACGCGGAGGCGATACTGAATGCTGCTTATGCATCAGAACAGAGAAGAGCATTCCGGGATTATTTTATTTTGTCGGATATAACCGGCGGTACCATTTATGATCGTGCCGGTGGGCTTGAAGCATTGGCAAAACCTTTTGAAACTTTTAGCTGGGGTGCTACGCACTCATTTTTTTCAGGAATCTGGGCGAGGCATTATACAACGATATTCCGCGCTAATCTTGTGCTGGATAAAGTACCTGGTATTGATTTTGATGAAACAAGAAAAAAACAAATACTTGCTGAAGCTACTTTTCTCAGGGCGTCAGCGTATGTAATTCTTAAAGATCTTTTTGGACCTGTGCCTATTATTACAACCAGCAGTACGAGTGCAGATGACAGGCCATCCCGACCAACCAAAGAAGAATTTGATAAGTTTGTAGCCGATGATTTTAAGGCAGCGGCTGAAGTATTACCTGCCATTGCCGACAGGGGCAGGGCTACCAGAGGCGCAGCGCTCTCGCAACTGGCAAAGTATTACCTGAATAATAAAGACTGGGCTAACGCTGCCGACTATGCGAAAAAGGTAATTGACCTGAATATATATCACCTGTTTACAGGATCGGCAGACAGATCAGAGCTCTTTAATCCGCTTAATGAAGACAACAGCGAGTTTATATACATTCGTCCACGTTTGGCAGTTGCAGGTTTGGGCGATAACTATATATCGCATGCAGCGCCCCCGGGCTATAAATGGAAAGGCGGCAGTAAAGAAAACTATGCTACCCAATTTAAAACCTACAGCAGTTTTTACAATTCATTTGCAGATAATGATACACGGAAAAATGCTTTTATCACACAGTATTATAATACCAGCGGCGCATTAATAGAGCTTGGTGCAGATGATATCAGGAACTTCAAGTTCAAAGAAGATCTTACTGCAACTGGCGCCAATAGTGGTAATGATTTCCCGGTAATACGTTATGCGGATATTTTACTTACCCGCGCAGAAGCATTGAACGAACTGAATGGACCTAATATTGAAAGTATTGATTTGATTAACCAGGTGAGAGAGAAAGCAGGAATTGCAGATCTTAATTTGGCAGACTTTGAAGGCAAGGACCTTTTGCGTACAGCAATTTTCCGGGAACGCAAATGGGAATTTACCGCGGAAGAATTACACAGGCAGGATTTGATAAGACAGGGTATCTTTATACAGAAAGCGAAAGAGAGAGGCGTAGCCGCACAGGACTTCCAGGTGTTGTTTCCTATTCCTCAAAGCGAAATTGATAAAAACAGTAATCTTACGCAAAATGATGGATACTAAACAAAGAATATCCCGCTTTTTACAAAGCATCGCATTTGTTACAGTAATGCTGGCATGGCATAGTGATGTACATGCACAGCAATCTTCTCATCCCAATATCATTATTTTTTTGATTGATGACATGGGATGGGAAGATACATCTGTTCCGTTTTCAGGAACGGTTACAACCAATAATAAAAAATATCATACACCTAATATGGAGCGGCTGGCGAAGAGTGGATTAAAATTTACCAACGCCTATGCGGCGCCCGTATGTACACCTACCCGCGTGAGTCTTATCACGGGTATGAATGTGGCGCATCATCATGTTACCAATTGGACTTCTCCTTTAAAAGATAACAATACTGACGCGCCGGACAGCACGCTATCCGCGGCAGATTGGAATATCAATGGATTTAGTCCCGTGCCCGGAGTTGATAAAACAGTGCATGCAACAGCGCTTCCACAATTGTTAAAAGATGCGGGATATTTTACTATTCATGTTGGTAAAGCGCATTGGGGGCCGCAGGGCACGCCGGGCGCCAATCCATATAATGTTGGCTTTATTGTAAATATTTCCGGACATGCTGCCGGTCATCCGCAGAGTTATCTCTCCGAAGATAATTATGGTAATCTGCCCGGTAAAAACTCAGCTCAATCCGTACCCGATTTAGAACAATATTATCAGTCCGGCACTTTTCTTACTGAGGCACTAACGCAGGAGGCTATACGAAGTTTGGAATATCCTGTTTCCAAAAAGCAGCCCTTCTTTTTAAACTTCGGGCATTACGCGGTGCATGTGCCATTGATGGCAGATAAAAGATATTACCAGCATTACCTTGACAAGGGGCTGGATTCCGCAGAAGCTAAATATGCTTCGCTGATAGAAGGCATGGATAAGAGTTTGGGCGATGTATTGAATTTTGTAGAGAAGAAAGGTATTAAGAACAATACGGTTATTTTATTTCTTTCTGATAACGGCGGATTAGCGCTTGCCCCACCAAGAGGTGGAGAACCGTTTACGCAGAACGCCCCGTTGCGTGCAGGTAAAGGATCGGTTTACGAAGGTGGCATACGCGTGCCATTCATTATTCAATATCCTTTATTGATTAAAGCAGGTGGCATAACGGATAATCCTGTTATAGTAGAAGATATATTTCCTGCCATTCTTGAGCTGGCTGGTATCCGCAATTATCACAGCATTCAAAAAACAGATGGTAAATCTTTTGTGCCGGTATTAAAAAATCCTGCACTAACAGATACGTCAAGGCTGTTGTTATGGCATTACCCTAATAACTGGCAGGCTAAAACCATCCCAGGCACTAATTATTTCAGCGCGTTAAGAAAAGGCAGGTGGAAATTAATTTACAATCAGCGGAATAATACTACTGAGTTGTATGATTTATCTAAAGACCTGGGAGAAGAAAAAAATGTTGCCACTGTCTTTCCGGCAAAAACAAAAGAATTATTAAACCTGTTAGGCAGGCAGCTAAAAGATTATAATGCGCCCATGCCTGTTGATAAAAAAACAGCTAAACCATTGCCGTATCCCGGCGATAATTCCAATTAATAATACAGCGATATATGAAACCCTATACATTATTATTTGTTGCAGGTGTATTATTTGCAAACATGGTATTGGCTCAACAAAAAAAGCCCAATTTTATTTTAATACTTACAGACGACCAGGGCTACGGGGATTTAAGCATTAATGGTAACCCAACTATTAAAACGTCTAATATAGACCGCCTTGCAATGGAAGGGCAGAAGTGGAGTAATTTTTACGTGGCAGCCAATGTATGCACACCTTCGCGTGCAGGGTTGCTTACAGGCAGGTTACCTATACGCAGTGGAATGCAGGGCACGCAAAAAGCAAGGGTTTTAAGAGTAGAATCCAAAGGCGGGTTGCCTGCAAATGAAATTACTATTGCGGAGCTGTTAAAACAGCAGGGCTATCATACCGCTGCCATAGGCAAATGGCATCTCGGAAGTTTGCAGCAATATCTTCCGCTGCAGAATGGGTTTGATTATTATTATGGTTTGCCTT
The DNA here is from genome assembly GCA_020847395.1 of Chitinophagaceae bacterium. Lineage (GTDB taxonomy): Bacteria > Bacteroidota > Bacteroidia > Chitinophagales > Chitinophagaceae > Agriterribacter. Next base: position 12,056 of record JADLCD010000105.1, on the reverse strand, counting down.
ACAGTAATGATATGGCAAGGGTTGATGCTGTTCCTTACCTGAAGGCGATTACAGAACCTAAGAATGAATATTTCCAGGTGCCGCTTATCCGCAATAATGAAGTGATTGAAAAACCTGCTGTTCAAAACACCTTAACAGAAAGGTATACGAATGAAACCGTAAAGTTTATTGCTGAACATAAAAAAGAACCTTTCTTTATTTATCTGGCGCATTCCATGCCGCATGTGCCGTTATTTCCCAACGCGAAATTTGCAGGTAAAAGCGCAAGAGGCATATACGGAGATATTATTGAAGAAATTGACTGGAGTGTTGGCGAGATAATGAAAGCCTTAAAGCAAAATGGCATTAATGATAATACGTACATCGTTTATATAAGTGATAACGGACCGTGGAAATTGTTTAAGGAGCTGGGCGGTTCAACCGGGCCATTATATGGCGCAAAGGGAAACAGTTATGAAGGCGGAGTAAGGGTTCCCGCGGTTATATGGGGCAAAGGAAATGTGGCTGCAAAGCAGGTTACGGAAATCGGCAGCAGCCTTGATATTCTCCCCACGTTCGCGAAGCTTGCAGGCGCCGGTTTACCAACCGACAGGATTTATGACGGTTATGATTTAAGTGGCGTTTTATCCGGCAAGAGCAATAAAAGCCCGCGGGATGAAATGTATTATTATCACGCCGATATTTTGGTAGCTGTTCGTAAGGGCGCATACAAATTACTATTGTATGGCAATAGTGAAGTGGGTTACCCGGATGAATTAAAAAAGCTCGATAAGCCTGCATTATATAACCTGGATGAAGATATTGCCGAGCGATATGATATCGCGGATAAACATCCTGAGATAGTACAACAGCTGCTGGCATTATTACAGGAGCATAGCAAAACCATTCAGCCGGTGGACGACCAGTTGACGAAGTAGGGGTATTGCTGTCGTACATTTTTTCTACTTAATTATTTTATAGGCGATTGTAAATATTGCTATCATAAAGTTGATAGTGTATATTAGCGTAGATACAATTGTTGTATGCAATTTTTACAAGCAGCATAATCAAAATGGAGCGACAGTTAGACCATATTATTTTATCAGCAAAACCTGACTCAAAGCCTACATCTGCTGGCAGTTCGCTATTTATCAGTTGTACATTTTCTTTGCTTTTGTTTTCTATTGTGCTTTTATAGCGGGTGGACTTTGTGTAAAGTCTAAGTGGCACATTAACACATTTTGACAGTTACTCCAAATGCTTCCCAACATGTACTAAAAATAATCCTCACCGGTAATAGTGGTATCAACTTCACATTCTTCTTACTAAACGGAAATAGGCAACAAGAGCAATATGTTTAATTTTTTTTATAATTATTGATAAATATTTATTGTTTATCAATAATTATTTATTATTTTTGGAGTATCAAATTTAATTTCAGCAATTATGTCAAAAACAAACAACTTCATATTTTGGGCCTTATATGTTGTAGCCTGGCTCATTTTTGTCGGCTTGTGTATTGAAGCCGGAGGCTTAATAACAAATTTCTTTTTTAGTTTGTATAAACCTGAATTTGTCCAGAATCTTTATCAAAAATTAGACTTAACAGAAATGTATAAAGACAACAAAATGGTTTTTTTCGGAATCTATAGCTTTATTCTAACCATTTCCATTTTAAAAGCCTGCTTGTTTTATATAGTTATAATGCTAATGCACAAAATGAATTTATCAAAACCGTTCAATGCTTTTGTTGCGAAAAAAATTTCACAAATCAGTTATTTCACGCTCTCAATAGGGATGTTAAGTTATATTGCCAGACAGTTGGTCAAAAATTTAATGCATCATGGTTTTGTTGCTGATAACTTAAATCAATTTTGGGCAGACAGCCAGGCGTTTATTTTAATGGGAGCTGTTATCTATATTATTGCGACTATTTTCAAAAAAGGAGTAGAAATTCAAACCGAAAACGATTTAACCGTATAATACAAAATCATTATGAAAAAAGCTTCAACAATATTTCTGCAGGCAGTTATTGTGCTTATTGGCATTGTGGCGCTTGCCATTTTAATCCGGCTTCCCTTAACCGAAGGAAGAGCCGTAAACCTTGACCTGTTCAGTATTTATGCTGACCCGTTCATCTTATATGGATACGCAGCATCGATAGCCTTTTTTATTGCGCTGTATAAAGCATTCAGGTTATTGGGATACATCGGTCAAAATAAAGTATTCTCATCGCACTCTGTTGCAGCTTTAAAAAGCATAAAGTATTGTGCTATCGTATTAAGTATTTTAATTGTAGGGGCAGGCCTGTATATAAAGATGTTTCACAATAAAGAAGACGACCCTGCGGGTTTTCTTGCTATTTGTATGGTAACTACTTTTGCATCTGTTGTAGTTGCAACCGCTGCTGCAATATTTGAAAAAATTTTACAGAATGCTATGGACATGAAATCTGAAAATGACTTAACTATTTAACTATGCCAATCATTGTAAACTTAGACGTGATGATGGCAAAACGAAAAATTTCTCTTAATGAACTTTCTGAAAGAGTTGATTTGACATTATCTAACCTTTCCATTTTAAAAACAGGTAAGGCTAAAGCAATCCGCTTTAGCACATTGGAGGCCATTTGTAAGGCATTAGATTGCCAGCCAGGCGATATTTTGGAATATATAAATGATAAAAAAAGAACAGCCAACCGTTAAATGCAGGTTCTGTTGTATGGTCTGTAATTGTCAACACCCGGATAGCTAATGCTGAATGACTGGAATTTTAATTTGTAAGATTTCTATTATTCTTATCAGCTAAATTCTTGTCGCTTGTGTTATTATTATTAGATTCTGTTTTCTTTTAACGAATAAATTGCAACTTTAGTTCCTAATTTCAATAGCAGGTTAAAAAACGCGCAGCAGTTTCTTGCAGGCGTAATTGTTATTATAAAATAAAAGCAGACAACTATAAATAAAATCATATGGCAAAAATAATTTCATTTATGCACATCTCGCTCGATGGGTTTGTTGCAGGGCCTAACGGGGAAATGGATTGGATTAAAGTAGACAAAGAAATCTTTGATTATATAGGCAAACGCATAAGCGAAAGCAACACTGCACTATATGGACGGGTAACTTATGAGATGATGGAAAATTATTGGCCCACAGCAGGAGACAAGCTGGATGCAAGCAGGCACGATATAGAACATGCAAGCTGGTATAATAATGTTTACAAAGTTGTTTTATCAACAACGATAAAAAGTGCGGGTTTGATTAATACAAAAATTATAAGCAATAATCTTTCAGACAATATAAATGCAATAAAACAACAGGCGGGTAAAGAGATATTGCTATTTGGTAGTCCTACAGCAACACACGCACTTATACAACTGAATCTTATTGACGGTTACTGGTTGTTTGTTAATCCCATTATTCTGGGGCGTGGTATTCCATTGTTTGCAAACATCAAAGACAAAACAAAACTCACGCTATTGAATACCCGGCAATTTACCTGCGGCGTAACTGAACTGAATTATATAGTAGATAAGTAATAGCGGACGGAACTGTGATCACATTAGTTTACCAAAATAATAGCAAATTCAATAACACCGGTTTTTTTAATGAGCGTTGACACATTAGGCGAATAGCGTATGTGCATAACTATGTGTGCATCGGGTGTATATCAAATGTGTTGAAAATTTGGAAACAACAGGTAGCACATGCTATCTTTATAGAACAATCGTTATCAGAAATCCGGCAACGGAAAGAAGGTAACAACGAGAGATGGAACTCTGTAAAAAGAAGTATGTTTCTCACGAAAGCATCGGGTTTAGTAAAGTAAAAGGCGCAAGCCTGATACAATATAAAACTTGATGCTTTCTTCTTTTTATCAATAGCTCATTTCTTCCAATTTATTCAGTGCATAAAATAAACAGGTAGCATGCATTGCCTGTAGTATCTGGTTGCTCTTCAATAATTGTTTTACCTCTTCTATTGTTAAAAGATATACTTCTATTTCTTCATTATGATCCAATTCCTGCTCTTTTACTTTTTTGCCATTGCGGGCAAGATACATGTGCATGATATTATTGTTGGTAGAAGGATTGGCTGATATCTTACCAAGATAATCGTATTGATTGCATACGTAACCGGTTTCTTCCAACAATTCACGGGCAACAGCTTCTTCTAAAGAGATGTCGGTATCATCTACACAACCTCCCGGTATTTCCATCAGCGTTTCACCTATGGCATGGCGGTACTGTCTTACCATAATAATTTTATTGTCTTCTGTTAATGCAACTACGGTTACCCAGGTTGGAAACTCATATACATAATAAGGGTCAACAATAGTATTTTCAGGTGTTATGCATTTATCTTTTCTAACCGTAAACCATAAATCCTTAAATAAATAAGCTGATGATAATACTTTCCAGCTAAGATCTTTCATAATAAATAATTTATGCCCAATTCATTTTTTGCCGGAGTGAGGTAATATGTGCCACATGGTGTTTACCATGCCATGCATAGCTGCCTAATAAGTACCAGAGCGACATTATTATTTTACGTTCAGGATGAAATACAGTCCTGTTCCAGGTATAGTCATCTATACTGCATAATAAATCATATAACCTGCTATGCAATGCATGTAAAAGCGTAATGGATATATTAATAGGCAAATGATTATCGTGGAGCGTTGCCCATAATTTTTCTTCATAAGGTTTTATGGAAGGATTGTCTTCCGTTATGCCCAGTTTAAAACGGCAATACGCGTTTATATGGCTATCAGCTACATGATGCACTACTTGCTGAACTGTCCATCCGCCTTCGCGGTAAGGCGTTTGTAGCTGCTGTTCATCAAGGTTTAAAACAGCATTTTCAAGAAGCTGCGGAAGATATTTTATATCAGTGAGCCATGCCTCTTTTGTTTGCACAGAAAAAGGCTGCGCCTCATATTCACCTATCGGGTAACGCGGGTTTATGCTCATGAAGATAATTTAATTAGCCATCAGCCATCAGCCTTTAGGTATTAAAAAATTGTGTCATTATCATAGTATTTTCCTTCTGCCTTCCACCATCCACCTTACGCCTTCCACCCTCTACCTTCTCCCTTCCCCCTCCATTTCCACCTTCCTCAGCTCTAGCAGGTTTAAACTATTGGGTACAAAGTTACGAATACGGGGTTGTATCAACCGCACAACCATATCATACCATAATGGAACAACAACTGCGTCAGCCACAATCATTTTATCCATATCATTATACATTTTATATCGCAGGCTATCGTTTTCTTCTGTTAATGCCTGCTCATACAATTTATCGTATGCCGCATTTTTATATCGTGTATAATTCGGCGGCGCAGGATTTTTTCCATAAAATACACCCAGATAATTTTCAGCATCGGGATAATCTGCCATCCAGCTCCCCCTGAAAAACAACGCGTTTGATTTGGCTGTTTGTTCCAGCAACAAACTTTTCTGCACTACTTCAACCTGCACTTTAATACCTATATCTTCCAGTTGCTTTGCAACAAAACTGCCCAGTTCCGCATATACAGGTATCGTTAATAATTTAAACTCAGGCAATCTCTTTCCCTCGCCAAAACCTGCTTCTTTTAAAAGCTGTGCAGATTTTACAATATCATAATTATATCCCCAGGTTTGTGTATTAAAAGAAGGTAGCCCTGCCGGAATAAAGCCACCTGTTGCTGGTTTGCCTAATGAATTACGCAGGTACATAATCATCTTGTTTCTGTCAATGCCATAATTTATAGCCTGCCTTACCTGCTTCAATCGAAGCGGATTGTTTTTTAATAATGGATTGCTGGTGTCAGCAAGAATACCGAGATATTCTGTATTTAAAAAAGTGTGTTTGCTTAAAACCTCTTTATCCTTCCATTCTTTGCGCAGCTCTCCTTTTTTTGTAAGCACTTCATCTTTAAAAGATGCATCTATATCATTTACAAAATCAAGTTTGCCCTGTGTAAATTCAAGAAACTCCGTTGCCTTGCTGTCTAAAAAAGAAACTTTAATACCATCAAGATAGGGAAGGGCTTTGCCGGCGCTGTCCTTCTCAAAATAATGTTCGTTTTTTGAAAGCAATAATAATTGTCCTTCTTCCCACAGCGTAAACTTAAAAGGCCCGGTTCCGCATGGATTTCTTCTGAATGTATTACCATATTTTTCCACTGCTTCATGCGGAACAACAGAGCAATACTGCATACTCAGGATATTAAGTATGGGATTAAATGGCTTGATGAGCGTCAACTGGAAGACAGAATCATTTAATGCGATAAATGCATTTGCCGGATCAACCCTGTTATTAAAAATCCATGCTCCGGGTGATGCGGTTTTTTTATCAATAATCCTGTTAAGGCTGAATACCACATCTCCTGCAATCATTTTTCTTCCTTTACCAGATGGAAAAGCGGCATTGTTATGAAAGAATATATCATTGCGAAGATGGAAGGTATACATCAAACGATCAGGAGAAATTTCCCAGCTTTTGCATAATAGCGGACGAATACGCATATTTTCATCTACCTCAACCAAGGTACTGTATAGCTGGTGTGTAACCCACATTATGGATTGATTTTTTGCAAAAGCAGGATCCAACGATGCTATACCTTCAGACTGGTTATAATGAAAAACCTTTTTTGTATTGTTATGTTTGTTGCCACAACCGGCAGCAAGTATGCATAGTATAACGGGCAGCGCCGCAAACAGTATAATATTATTTTTTTTAGGGGTAGAAATGTTTTCGCCGTTTAAACTAAGTTTTGGCTTTATCAGCATAATTTGTCTTCCGTATTCGTAAATCGTCATAAATTTAGCGCTTAAATCTGTGTATTGTGCAAAAAATACGATCATCGGTAATTTTAGTATTGCTATCATGCTGTTCATTACAGCTTTTTTCGCAGCTAACGCATCAGCCAAAAGAGTTTACCCGTGCAGATACCTTGCGCGGTACAATAACACCTGAAAGAAGTTGGTGGAATGTTACGAAATATAATTTGACATGCAGTTTCGATTTTAATAAGCGTAGCATAGCAGGGTTTAATATTATTTCCTACGAGGTGTTATCAGCTCCAACTAAAGAAATGCAGATTGATTTGCAGGTGGGGCTTGATATAGACAGTGTTGTTCTTAATAATAAGCAGCTCCCGTTTCGCAGGGAAGAAAATGCTTTTTTTGTGAGTGTGCCGCAAAACCAGGAAATAAAATCTATACAGCATATCGTTGTTTATTATCATGGTATTCCACGCCCTGCTATTCGTCCGCCATGGGATGGTGGTTTAATCTGGACAAAAGATAAAAACGGCAATCCCTGGATAAGTGTAGCCTGCCAGGGGCTTGGTGCAAGTGTTTGGTATCCCTGTAAAGATCACCAGAGTGATGAGCCAGACAGCGCGTCTCTTACCATGATTGTGCCTGATACATTAGTTGCAGTATCTAATGGCAGGTTAAGAAACACCATAAAAAATACTGATGGAACAACAGCGTATACCTGGGCGGTAACCAATCCCATCAACAATTATAATATCATTCCTTACATCGGTAAATATGTACACTGGCATCAGGATTTTGCAGGAGAGAAAGGAAAGCTGGATTGTGATTATTGGGTATTGGATTATAACCTTGATAAAGCGAAAGAACAATTTAAGCAGGCTGATAAAATGCTGAAATGTTTTGAGCATTGGTTTGGTCCATATCCTTTTTATGAAGATGGTTATAAGCTGGTTGAAGCGCCGCATTTGGGAATGGAACATCAGAGCGCGGTAGCGTATGGAAATAATTTTGGTAATGGATATAAGGGAAATGATTTGTCTGGCACCGGTTGGGGATTAAAATGGGATTTTATAATTGTGCATGAAAGCGGGCATGAATGGTTTGGTAATAATATTACCTCTAACGATGTTGCTGATATGTGGGTGCATGAAAGTTTTACCAATTACTCAGAAACTATTTTTACAACCTGTGAATATGGTAAAGAAGCAGGCAATGATTATGTAATCGGCACCAGGAAGAATATTCAAAACAAATCTCCTATACAGGGCCCGTTCGGCGTTAACCAGGAGGGCTCAGGCGATATGTATTATAAGGGCGGAAATATGATTCACACCATTCGCCAGGTTATTAATGATGATGAAAAATTCAGGAAGATATTAAGAGGTTTAAATGAAACATTTTATCATAAAACCGTTGATGGTAATGATGTGAAAAATTATATCAACAAAGAATCAGGTATTGATTTTTCTAAAGTGTTTTATCAATACCTCAACACCATTCAAATACCGGTGTTTGAATATAAAATTGCAGGGAAGAAGGTTAGCTATCGCTGGACGAATTGTATAGAAGGATTTAATTTGCCTTTGAAAGTTAAAGCTGACGGGAAGGAATATTGGATAAAGCCAACACAAAAATGGAAAACGCTAAAAGTAAAACAACCGGTTAGTGATTTTTCGGTAGACAGGAATTTTTATGTTGAAACAAAGAAAGCGGATTAAATAAATGAGAGCTGTTATAACAGGAATAGCTATTTTGATTGCTGCCTTTTGTATATGGAAAGCAATTAACAGGGATTTAAATTTACTAAAGATATCTGCTTCTGATTTGCGCAATAGAATTGTAGGCGCCAGTCTTCAAAAAGATGGTAAAGAACCTTATTTTTATGAATGGAAAAAAGAAGATGGATTAAGATACTATGACCCTAATAATTTTGATTCCCTATATGTTTCAAATATAACCGCCAGTCCTTTTTTTCATGAACTATTATATCCCATAGCTGAATTTCCACAGCGAACTATTAAAGTATTGTGGCTTCAATCGCAATATGTTTTTCTTTTTATTATTACTTTTTTGTCGATGTACCTGGCAAGGGGCGTGCTAAACCGCTTAGTGATTCTTACATTTTCAATAGCTTTTCTTTTTACTGAAGCATGGAAGTTTATGACTGTAACTGGCCAGCTCTACCTGTTTATTCCATTTCTTTTTTTTCTTTTCTTTTATTTCTTCAGAAGGTTTAAGCAATTACCCTATGCCTTTGTTTGCGGTGTTATTTGCATCATGCTTATTTTGATTCGCCCTAATGTTGTTTTTGCCTTTCTGCCATTTTTGATTATTGCGCGGATGTTTAGTATAAAAGCAAAACTGATGTTCCTGCTGCCTGTGGCGGGCTTTTTATTATATATTGTTGGTAATGGTACAGAAAGGAATTTGTGGCAATCTTATTTTAAGGGTGTTAAAGAGCATGTGAAATTTCACGCCGGGCAGGAAATGGTTTTTAAAGCAGAAACCAAATCGCCTGGTTATAACGAATGGGAAGGCTTAAATATGAAGGCGATGGATGAAGCTGTTGAACAATATTCGTATGTTAATTATTCAGAAAACGGCAATTTTTTTGTACTGGTAGATAATATATTTCATAAAAGACTATCGCCTGCTTTCTTATTTTGGAGTTCACTTGTTGTAATCCTGGCTGCCTTAGCAATTTTTGCCTGGCACACAAAAAAATGGGAAGCCATTCCAATTATAAATATTTCAATTTTCGGGTATTGCTTATATATGATTTCAGATTTATTTTCTCCAGTATACAGGCATCAATATTATACGGTACAATGGTTAATGCCATTGCTTGCGTCGGGTATAATTTTTTCTTCAAAAAAATGGCTGCTGTATACACTCATTTCTGCAGGATTGGTTCTCAATATGATTAATGTGCCGGCAATACCGATGGAGCATACGGTGGGCGAATATATTTGGCTGGCAGCTTTTATATTGTTGAGTTTTACATTTTCGGCAACAGATGCAGGGAATAAAAAATGGAGTGTTCATTAAATGAAAAATAATCCTAAGGCTATAATTATTGGAGCCGGCCCGGCTGGTTTAACAGCCGCATATGAGTTGCTGACGAAAACTAATATTATACCAATTATAATAGAAAGTGATAGCCAGGTAGGCGGGCTCTCAAAAACAATAGATTATAAAGGAAATAAAATAGATATTGGCGGTCACCGGTTTTTTTCAAAATCAACAGAAGTGATTGATTGGTGGTTGCAATTTTTACCGCTTGAAAATACTACCGGGCAACCTGTTGAAATTACTTACCAAAATAAAACAACGGTTTTATCGCCGGCAGGTAATGCTTCGGGTAATGATAATGTAATGATGATACGTCCGCGTAAATCGAGGATTTACTACCAAAATAAATTTTTTGATTACCCGCTTCAGTTGAATGGTAAAACAATCCGTAACCTCGGTTTTTCAAAAATGATAAGAATCGGGTTCTCTTATTTTCTTTCTAAAATTCCCTCACAAAAAAAAGAAAAATCCCTGGAAGACTTTTTTATCAACCGCTTCGGGAAAGAATTATATGAAACTTTTTTTAAAGATTATACTGAAAAAGTGTGGGGAGTTCCGTGCAGCCAGTTGCCGGCTACATGGGGTCGTCAGCGTATAAAAGACCTTAGTGTAACAAAAGTGCTGAAGCATGCTATTGGTTCTTTTTTTAGTACAGATAAAACGCTGCAGCAAAAGAAAACAAGCACAAGTCTTATAGAACAGTTTTTATATCCAAAATACGGCCCGGGGCAAATGTGGGAAGCCGTGGCCAATGAAATTGAAAAAAGAGGCGGACAAATTTTGTTGAATAAATCTGTTGGCTCTTTGAATTTGAATGAGCAATTACAGGTGCAAAGTGTTGTTGTACGTGATAGCGCAACAGGTGTTGAAGGAACTTTAGATGGTGATTATTTTTTCTCAACCATGCCTGTAAAAGCATTGGTACAAGGCATTAAAAATATAATAGTACCTGAAGATGTAATGCAGGCTGCAGGCTCACTTGAATACCGCGATTTTCTTATTGTAGGTATTCTCGCATCCAAACTGGCTATTGCAGAGAAAGAAGGCAATTTTACAGACAACTGGATATATATTCAGGATGCAGGTATAAAGGCCGGACGCGTGCAATTCTTTCATAACTGGAGTTCATATATGGTGAAAAATCCTGCTGATGCGTGGATTGGCGTGGAGTATTTTTGTAATGAAACAGATGACTTCTGGAAAATGGATGACAGCACTATCTCTAAAAAAGCCATAGCGGAAATGGTAAAGATTGGATTAATTAATGAGGCAGATATAAAAGATACGTTTGTGGCTAAAGTAAAAAAAGCGTATCCTTCTTATTTTGGAGGCTATAGTAATTTTAATATAGTAAGAAATTTTCTTGATGGTATTAATAATCTTTTCCTGGTTGGACGAAATGGCATGCACAAATACAATAATTCTGACCACAGCATGCTTACAGCAATGGCTGCTGTAAAAAACCTGCAGCAAGGCAAAAAGGATAAAACGAATCTTTGGGATATCAATACAGAAGATGTATACCATGAAGAAGAAAAATAATGGCTGATTAAAACCTACAGGCTTTTTTAATTAACCCAATAATATCGGAACAATACTATTTTGGAAATTGTTATTGATAACTGATCTTTGATCCTATGCTAAAAGAGGTGAATATTGTTTTATTTGATACTGTACAAAGAGGATTGCTTTATCCTTTTACACAAACACGTGCTGTGGCAGATATTCGCTTTGGCATATTAACAGTTAAGGAAAGATGGGAACTTATTGCGGAAAAAAAAGTGGAGACGCTCACAGCGGGCTATATCAACAGTGCTGAAACACTTATTCCCGGAAAAAAGCTTTTTATTAATGCTGCTATACTTCCGAATACAGAATTGCTGAAAATGCTGGATGAATTGAGACCAAGTGAAGTAATAATATATAACAATCATATCATTGCCTTTTGGGGGGAGCAGCATCAATTTATTTCTTTAGAAGATATCAGCAATGCAAGATTTAACAAAGTAATTGAAATTAATACTGATGCAATTTATATCAGCCATCCCTGGCATTTGTTTCAATACAACGATACCGCAATTCGTTTTGATTTTGCACTACTAACCAAAGGGAGGCAATCAAAAAATATTCCTGATACCAACAAGCTGATTTCTTCTGAAAACATTTTTATTGAAGATAGCGCTGTGTTAGAACACTGTATAATCAATGCTTCTGCCGGCCCGGTATATAT